>CAIZGR010000498.1 GCA_903932535.1 uncultured Hyphomicrobiales bacterium
CATTTTCGACGACATGGCGCGGCTGCCGGAGCTGGTCGCCGGCTGGCCGTCGCCGGGGCGGGCGCAGGGGACGACATGGCGCGCAGGGCCGATCACGACGGACTGAGACTCGACGAGGCCGCGCGCGCCGGCTGGCTCTATTACGTCGCCGGCAACACCCAGGACGAGATCGCCCGCAAGCTCGGCATCTCGCGGCAGGCCGCGCAGCGCCTCGTGTCGCTCGCCATCAGCGAGCGGCTGATCAAGGTGCGGCTCGACCATCCGATCGCCCGCTGCATGGAGCTCGCCGCGGCCTCGAGGCTACGCTACGACCTGCGCTTCTGCGACGTCGCGCCGACCGATCCGGATTCGACCTCCTCGACGCTCGGCATCGCCCAGGCCGCGGCGGCCGAGTTCGAGCGCTGGCTGCGGCGGACGGAGCCGGCGATCATCGGGATCGGCACGGGGCGCACCATGCGCGCCGTCGCCGATCAGCTGCCGGCGATGGAGTGCCCGCAGCACAAGCTGGTGGCGCTCGTGGGCACCACCAAGATCGACGGCTCGGCCTCGTTCTACGACGTGATCATCCGGGTGTCGGACACGGTGCGCGCGCCCCATTACCCGATGCCGCTGCCGGTCGTGGCGCGCTCGATCGAGGAGCGCGAGTTGCTGACCAGCCTCGCCTCGGTGAAGAGCCTGTTCGACCTCGTCGAGCGCACCGACGTGACCTTCGTCGGCGTCGGCTCGATCAGCGATTCGGCGCCGCTGGTGCAGGACGGCATCATCACCCGGCAGGAGGCCGAGGCGATGCGCAATCTCGGCGCGGTCGGCGAGATCACCGGCTGGGCGTTCGACGGCGCGGGCCGGGTGCTGCACGAAGGCGTGAACCTGCGCGTCGCCGGCCCGCCGCTCCGGAAGGCCGGCAACCGCCTGGTGATCGGCGTCGCGATGGGGCCGTCGCGGCGGGCGCCGCTGCGGGCGGCGCTGACCGGCGGGCTGATTTCGGGACTCGTGACGGACGAGGCGACGGCGGAGCACCTGCTTCAGCGGTAGAGCGGGTCGCTCGACGGCCGTCAGGCGGCGCGGGGCGCCGTCGTCGGCAAGGGGCCGGCGCGCTCGGGCTTCGGTCCGGCCGCGCGCAGGTTCACGAATTTGGTCAGGAGGTCGAACCAGAACTGGGCGCCCAGGGAAATCGCGAAGGCGGTGATGATCCATCCGAGAAGAGACCACACGCTGCTTCCCAGAAGAGAAGCGCGAGTCGTCCCAGGTGGAACTTGCGCCGAAAACAGTAGAATGACTGGATGGTCTTTGGTCCACCAGATCGGCAGAGTCTTTGTGTCGATGAGATCGCGGATTTTTTCCATGTTCGTCGGAACGCAATCCGCGTTTCCACCTTTGGAGCATTCGGTGACATAATTTTCAGCCTGTTTGGAGATTGTCTGCGCAAGCTGCGGCTGCTCCCAGAGCGTTCTTGTGACGTGTATGGAATCGAAATTCGCCGTGATCGCCACGAAAAAGCCCATGAAGAACATGACATACTGTGTATAGCGTTTGTAAAGTCCGCCGACGCGGGCCATCGAGTCGTCGAACCAGTGCTCCAGCCTCGCCTTGAATTTAACAAGGTCGTCGGCTCCGGCGTTGATAAAGGCAAGGAGAGTCGTCTTGAAGTCACAATCCGGAAGGTCGGTAATGATTGTCTTTGCCTCGGCGACAAACGATGCGCCGCCCAACGATTTGCCATCCGAAAGGATGCTCGCGAGGGCGTCGGAAAAATCGCGCGATGGGAGGTAGGATGGCAAGTCCTTCGGACCGCGCAGGAGCAAGGGGTGGTTTTGCAGATCGGCGAGGCCGGCGACGGGTCGCAGAGCGGCGACGATCGCCGTCGGTGTCGCTCCGGGAGCCTGGGCCGCGTCGTCGAGTCTTCTCGCCAGACCGAGCTGCTTGAAATCGGGGGCGCTCTTGATCGCGTCGAGGACGCTTTGTATGGTTGCGCCGGCCTTGCTCGCCTCTTCCTTTGCTCTGTTGAAGGCGTCGACAGCCGCCTTGTCTATCGGATTGGCCGGTGCGCGGCCCGGCACGGCGCGAAGCCATCCGCTCACCAGACCGTTCACGCTTGCCGCTCCCCCCGCGCTCCGCTCGATGACGGTCGTGACGCCGAGGCTGGTCAACGTCTCGATCGCCTTGGTCAGGTAGGCGCCGCGCACGTTGAGCCACCCGGCGAGAACTTCGTTTGCGGCACCAACCAGCAGAGCGGCGAGAAACCAAGTGAAAATCAGCGAGATGACGACGTCGAGGGTCAAACTGAGACTCATGGATTCCTCCGGAAAAGACGGCTCGAGCAGCAACGATCGGCGTTCCCGAGGCGTTAGTCTCCTTCGGGTTCCAGCGTCGCGCAACTGTCAACGAGCCGTGAATTGCAGCGGCGGCGGAGGAAACGTGTCCCGGAAGCGAGCAATTTGGTGCGCCGCAGCGACGAATTCCCGTTGACTTGCGCGCGACCCTATGGTGAATTTTCGCCCGCTACCTTAGCAATTGCCCACAACGTGGCGTTGCTCATCGGAGGATACGTCATGAAGGTTCTCGTGAAGGCCCTGCTGGGGGCCGTCGCGCTTTCGAGTTTCGCGCTCCCCGCCTATGCCGAAACCACGCTGACCATCGCCACCGTCAACAACGGCGACATGATCCGGATGCAGAAGCTGACGGACGACTTCACCAAGGCGAATCCGGACATCAAGCTCAACTGGGTGACGCTCGAGGAGAACGTGCTCCGCCAAAAGGTGACGACCGACATCGCCACCAAGGGCGGCCAGTTCGACGTGCTGACCATCGGCACCTACGAGACGCCGATCTGGGCGAAGAAGGGCTGGCTCGTGCCGCTCGACAAGCTCGGCGCCGACTACGACGTCGACGACCTCCTGCCGGCGATCCGCGCGGGCCTCTCGCATGACGGGAAATTGTACGCCGCGCCGTTCTATGGAGAGAGCTCCTTCGTCATGTACCGCAAGGACCTGATGGAGAAGGCCGGCTTGACGATGCCGGAGAAGCCGACCTGGGCCTTCATCAAGGAGGCCGCCGACAAGATCGCCGACAAGGCCGCCGGCGTGTACGGCATTTGCCTCCGCGGCAAGCCGGGCTGGGGCGAGAACATGGCGTTCCTGTCGGCCACCGCCAACTCGTTCGGCGCCCGCTGGTTCGACGAGAAGTGGCAGCCGCAGTTCAACACGCCGGAGTGGAAGGCGACGCTCGACTATTACGTCCCGCTGATGAAGGCCGACGGGCCTCCCGGCGCCTCGTCGAACGGCTTCAACGAGAACCTCGCCCTGTTCAACGACGGCAAATGCGGCATGTGGATCGACGCGACGGTCGCGGCCAGTTTCGTGACCGATCCGAAGCAGTCGAAAGTCGCCGACAAGGTCGGCTTCGCGCTCGCCCCCGACAACGGCCTCGGCAAGCGCGGCAACTGGCTGTGGTCGTGGGCGCTCGGCGTGCCGTCGGGCTCGAAGAAGATCGACGCCGCGGAAAAGTTCATCGCCTGGGCGACCAGCAAGCACTATCTCGACCTCGTCGCTTCGAAGGAAGGGATCGCCAACGTTCCTCCGGGAACCCGCACCTCGCTCTACAAGAACCCGGACTACGACAAGGCGGCGCCGTTCGCCGCGCTCACCCTCGAATCGATCGAGTCGGCCGACCCGACCCATCCGACGGTCAAGCCGGTTCCGTACACGGGCGTGCAGTTCGTCGCGATCCCCGAGTTCCAGGGGATCGGCGAGAACGTCGGCCAGGACTTCTCGGCCGCGCTCGCCGGAACGATGACCGTCGATGCCGCGCTCGCCAAGGCGCAGGCGAGCACGACGGCGGCGATGAAGAAGGCGGGCTACATCAAGTAAGCCGCATGACGTTCGCTCCGCGGCGAGCGTCGCGGAGCGTCCTCGGAGACGTCCTCCCGGTCCCGCCCCTCCCCGTCCGCGGGGAGGGATTTTCCGGAGGAATCGGTGCAACCGGCCGGCGGTCCGACCGCCGGAAAGCATGACGGGCGGCCGGGCCGAAGGCTCGTTTCGCCCTTGATTTCCAGCCTTCTCCCGGCAGTCCGGAAGAATGCCCGAAGCACAGCGGGAGGCCTTTCCAGGATGGCGACCCAACAGACTTCCGCCGCAGCCCGGGTGCTTGTCGCGCCCTCGGTCGTCCTGCTGTTCCTATGGATGATCGTGCCGCTGGCGATGACGCTCTATTTTTCGAGCCTGCGCTATAGCCTGCTCGACGCCGAAAACATCGGCTTCGTGGGCTTGCAGAACTACACGGCCTTTCTCTCCGATCCGGATTTCACCTCCGCGCTCCTGAACACGCTCATTCTCGTCGGCTCGGTGCTGGCGATCAGCGTGGGGGGCGGCATTCTCGTCGCGCTGCTGATGGACCAGCCGGTGTTCGGGCAGAACGCGCTGCGCCTGATGGTGATCGCGCCCTTTTTCGTCATGCCGACGGTGAGCGCGCTCGTCTGGAAGAACCTGCTGATGAACCCGGACTCGGGGCTCTTCGCCTGGATCGCACGGTCGTTCGGGCTCGAGCCGGTCGTCTGGTTCACAAATTATCCGATGCTCTCGGTCATCATCGTCGTATCGTGGGAGTGGCTGCCGTTCGCCAGTCTGATCCTTCTGACGGCGCTCCAGTCGCTCGACGAGGAGCAGAAGGAGGCGGCGCAACTCGACGGCGCCGGTCCGTTCTCCTACTTTTTCTACATCGTTCTGCCGCATATCGCCCGCGCCATCACGGTCGTCATCCTGATCGAGACGATCTTCCTGCTCAGCGTGTTCGCGGAGATTTACGTGACGACCGGGGGCGGGCCGGGGGTCGCAACCACCAACATTCCCTTCCTCGTCTACAAGGAGGCGCTGCTGAACTTCGACGTCGGCAGCGCGTCGGCAGGGGGCATCGTCGCGGTCGTTCTCGCCAACATCGTCGCGATCTTCCTGATGCGGATCGTCGGCCGGAACCTGGAGGGCTGATCGATGGCCATGAAGCAATCCATCGGGAAGCGGGTGGGCGTCACGATCCTGGCCTGGACCGTCGCCTTCCTGATCTTCTTCCCGATTCTGTGGACGTTCATCACCAGCTTCAAGAGCGAGCTCGACGCGATCGCGATGCCGCCGAAGTTCCTGTTCTTCAACTGGACGCTCGAGAACTACGCCGAGGTCCAGAGTCGCTCAAACTACCTGAAATACGCCTTCAATTCGATCGTGCTGTCGGTCGGCGCCAACATCCTCGGCCTCCTCGTCGCCGTTCCCGCCGCCTGGGCCATGGCTTTCGCGCCGGGCAAGCGCACCAAGGACCTCCTGATGTGGATGCTGTCGACCAAGATGATGCCCGCGGTCGGCGTGCTGGTGCCGATCTACCTCCTGTTCCGGGATCTCGGCCTGCTCGACAGCTTGTGGGGCATCGGCTTCGTGCTGATGCTGCTCAACCTGCCGATCCTGATCTGGATGCTCTACACCTACTTCAAGGAAATTCCGATCGACATCCTCGAGGCGGCGCGTATGGACGGCGCGTCGCTGTTCAACGAGATCGTCTATGTCCTGACCCCGATGGCGGTGCCGGGCATCGCCTCGACCATGCTGCTCGCGATCATCCTGTCGTGGAACGAGGCGTTCTGGACCCTGAACCTCGCCACCTCGAACGCGGCGCCCCTCACCGCCTTCATAGCCTCCTACTCGGCGCCGGAAGGCTTCTTCTGGGCGAAGCTGTCGGCGGCCTCGACCCTCGCCATCGCGCCGATCCTCATCCTCGGCTGGTTCTCGCAGAAGCAGCTCGTGCGCGGCCTGACCTTCGGCGCGGTCAAGTAAGCCGGCATAGGGAGAACGCCACCATGGGCAGCATCCAACTGAAGTCGGTCCGCAAGGCGTTCGGCGCCGTCAGCGTGATCAACGGCGTCGATCTCGACATCAAGAACGGCGAGTTCGCGGTGTTCGTGGGTCCGTCCGGCTGCGGCAAGTCGACCCTTTTGCGCCTCATCGCGGGACTCGAGGACGTGACCTCGGGCCAGATCCTGATCGACGGCCAGGACGCGACCGATATCGGGCCCTCGAAGCGCGGGCTCGCCATGGTGTTCCAGTCCTACGCGCTTTATCCGCACATGAGCGTGCGCGGCAACATCGCCTTCGCCCTCAAGATGGCCGGGGAGAAGGCCGACGTCATCGAGCGCAAGGTGAGCAAGGCGGCGGCGACGCTGAACCTCACCGACTATCTCGACCGTAAGCCGCGCCAGCTTTCCGGCGGCCAGCGGCAGCGCGTCGCCATCGGCCGCGCGATCGTGCGCGAGCCGAAGGCGTTCCTGTTCGACGAGCCGCTGTCCAACCTCGACGCGTCGCTTCGGGTGCAGATGCGGGTCGAGATCGGCGAGCTGCACAACGACCTCAAGACCACCATGATCTACGTCACCCACGACCAGGTCGAGGCGATGACCATGGCCGACAAGATCGTCGTGCTCGACAGGGGTTCGGTGGCGCAGGTCGGCACGCCGCTCGAGCTCTACAACCGGCCGAACGGCCTGTTCGTCGCGGGCTTCATCGGCTCGCCGAAGATGAACTTCATCGGCGGCGCCCCGGCCGCGAAGCGCGGCGCGGCGACCATCGGAATCCGCCCCGAGCATGTCGCGATTTCGACCACCGACGGCGAATGGCCGGCGACCGTGCGGCTCGCCGAGCACCTCGGCTCCGACACCTTCGTCCACGCCGAGGGCGACGGCCTCGGACCGCTCACCCTCAGGCTCGAGGGCGAAGCGCCGCTGAAGCCGGACCAGAGGATTTTCGTCACCCCGCGCGAGGCCAACCTGCACAAGTTCGACAAGGACGGCCGGCGCATCGACTGACGGCGCAAGGGCGCCGCCTTCGCTTCCAGCAGGGAAAAGGACATCATGAGCGTCAAACTCTCCATCGCCGCGCTGGGGCGTCTGCCGGCGGGCGTCGCCGCGCCGAAATACCAGCGGTCCGATCTCAGAGCCGGCATCGTCCACATCGGCGTCGGCAACTTCCACCGCGCCCATCAGGCGGTCTATCTCGACGACCTGTTCAACGCCGGCCACGACCACGACTGGGCGCTCGTCGGCGCGGGCGTACGCGAGCCGGACGTCGACATGCGCGCGAAGCTCGAGGCGCAGGACTGGCTGACGACCGTGGTCGAGCAGGAGGCGGGCGCTTCGACCGTGCGCGTCACCGGCGCGATGATCGGCTTCGTCCCGCCGTTCGACGTCGAGGCGATGCTGTCGCGGCTGGCGAGCCCCGAGATCCGCATCGTGTCGCTGACTGTGACGGAGGGCGGCTACTACATCTCGCCCGCGACCCAGCGCTTCGACCCGGCCCATCCGGACATTGCCTACGACGCCGCCCACGAGGAAGCGCCGAAGACCGCCTTCGGCCTGATCGCGGCCGGGCTGAAGCGGCGGCGCGCCGCGGGGCTCGCGCCCTTCACCGTCATGTCCTGCGACAACATCCCCGGCAACGGCCATGTGACCGAGAACGCGGTCGCGGGCCTCGCGGAGCTCTCCGATCCCGAGCTTGCGCAATGGATTCGCGCGAACGTCGCCTTCCCCAACTCCATGGTCGACCGGATCACGCCGGCCACGACCGACCGCGAGCGCGCCATCCTGCGCGATTCGTACGGCGTCGAGGACGCTTGGCCGGTGTTCTGCGAGGCGTTTCGGCAGTGGGTGGTCGAGGACAAGTTCCCGGCCGGGCGCCCGGGGCTGGAGAAGGCCGGCGTCACCTTTACCGCCGACGTCGCGCCCTATGAGCTGATGAAGATCCGCATCCTCAACGGCGGCCATGCGGCGATCGCCTATCCGGCCGGCCTTCTCGACATCCACTTCGTCCACGAGGCGATGGAGGACGGGCAGATCGCGACTTTCCTCGAGACGCTCGAGAAGCGCGAGATCCTTCCCGTCGTGCCGCCGCCGCCCGGGGTCGATCTCGAGGCCTACCGCCGGAAAGTCGCCGAGCGTTTCGCCAATCCCAAGATCGGCGACACGATCAGCCGCCTCTGCCTCGACGGCTCGAACCGGCAGCCGAAATTCATTCTGCCGACGGTGCGCGACCGGATCGCGGGCGGGGCGAGCGTCGCGGGGCTCGCGCTCGTCTCGGCGCTGTGGTGCCGCTACTGCTACGGCGAATCGGAAAGCGGCAAGGTCATCCCGCCCAACGATCCGAGCTGGGATCGGCTGCAGGCGGCGGCGCGGCCTGCCCGTTCCGACCCGCGCGCCTTCCTCGCGATGCGCGACATCTTCGGCGTGCTCGCGGACCATCCGGCCTATGTCGCGGCTTTCTCGGGCGCGCTCGGCGCGCTGTGGTCGAAGGGCGTGCGCGCGACGCTCGCCGACTATCTCGACGGCAAGGCGTGAGCGGAACGACGCGCTCGCGGCCACGGTCGCGGGCCTCGTTTCGCGCGGGGATGATCGGACGGCTTCGTCAGGAAGGGCGCCATGTATCTCGATCGGTTCAAGCTCACCGGGCGCGTCGCGGTCGTCACCGGGGGAGGCCAGGGCATCGGGCTCGCCTGCGTCGAAGCGCTCAGCGAAGCCGGCGCCCATGTCACCATCGCCGACCGGGACCCGAGAGCCGCGGACGACGGCCGGGCGAAGATGAAGGACAAGGGCTGCGCCGTCGACGTGATCGCGATGGACGTCACGGATTCGGCTCAGGTCGACGCGGCCGCCGCCAGGGTGCTGAAGGAAAGGGGCCGGATCGACGTGCTGGTCTGCAACGCGGGCGTCGTCAGGCCCGACACGGCCGCGGAGGAGGTCAGCGACGCGGATTGGCTCGACGTCGTCAATGTCAATCTCAACGGCGTCTTCTGGTGCTGCCGGGCGTTCGGCCGGCCCATGCTGGCGGCGGGACGCGGTTCGATCGTCAACGTCGGCTCGATGTCCGGGATCATCGTGAACAGGCCGCAGGCGCAGGCCAATTACAACGCGTCCAAGGCCGCCGTGCATCATCTGACGAAATCGCTCGCCGCCGAATGGGGCGCGCGCGGCGTGCGGGTGAACGCGGTCGCCCCGACCTACATCAATACGCCGCTGACCGCGCTCGGCAAGGCCAACAAGGCGATGTACGACGTCTGGATCGACAGCACGCCGATGGGGCGCATGGGCGAGCCGGACGAAATCGCCTCGGTGGTTCTGTTCCTCGCGTCCGACGCCGCGAGCCTGTTGACGGGCTCGATCGTGCTGGCCGACGGCGGCTACACCTGCTGGTGAAAGGAAGAAAGATGGACCTCAGACTCGAGGGAAAAGTCGCCGTCGTGACCGGCGGCAGCGTCGGCATCGGGCTCGCGATCGCGGAGGGGCTCGCGGCCGAAGGAGTCGATCTCGCCATCGCCGCGCGTGACGCCGAGAGGGTCGGCGCCGAGGCGGCCCGGATCGCCGGCCGATACGGCGTGCGGGTCGACGCCGTCGCCTGCGACATCGCGACCCGAGAGGGAACCGACTCGCTGATCGAGGCGGTCGGCCGCGTGTTCGGCGGCGCCGACATCCTGATCAACAACGCCGGCTCCGGCTCGAACGAGACAGTGATGGAGGCGCCCGACGACAAGTGGCAGGCCTATTGGGACCTTCATGTGATGGCGGCGGTGCGCCTCGCCCGGGGCCTCGCGCCCATGATGAAAGCGCGCGGCGGCGGCGTGATCCTGCACAATGCGTCGATCTGCGCCGCGCAGCCGCTCTGGTACGAGCCGATCTACAACACGACCAAGGCGGCGCTGATGATGTTCTCGAAGTGCCTCGCCACGGAACTCGTCGGCGACAACATCCGGGTCAATTGCGTCAACCCGGGGCTCGTCCTGACGCCCGACTGGATCAAGACCGCCAAACAGCTCACGGAAGGGACGGGCGGCGACTGGCAGGGCTACCTGGACGGCGTCGCCCGCGATTTTGCGCCCATCAAGCGTTTCGCTACGCCTGAAGAGCTTGCGAATTTCTTCGTCTTTCTGTGCTCGGAGCGCGCCAGCTATTCGGTCGGGTCGACCTATTTCGTCGACGGCGGCTGGCTCAAGACCGTGTGAACGCGCCCCTGGGCGCGTCCTCGAGCGCGAGAATCAGTCGCGGTCGCGAGGCTTATTGAGCCGCCTCGCCAGAGGTCCGGATGTGGTTGATGACGCCGAGGACGCCGGGAACATTGCGGGCGTCGAACTCGGCGCACTGCTTTTGATAGGGCAGATCGACCTGTCCGGACATGATCACCCAGCCGTCTTCCACCTCGACCGCCACCCGATGGCGCGGAACGGCGAGATCCCAGTGCAACGCGTTCATCACGCGCATCCTCACCTCATCGCCATGCGATTGCATCATCCCAGTCCTCCTCCCCCGCCTGTCGCCGGCCGGCTCGCCCGGGTTTCCCCGGCGACCGTCCGACGCGGCGTTGTAGAAGGGCGATAGCGCCGCAGTTGAGCAGAAGTGAGGCCGGGCTCCGAGATTCCGTCCGTTTCGGACGTCGACGGACGCATCTTTGGGGGCGCCGTCGCCGACATTGTGAACAACGGCGCAACTGGCGGCCGTCGTGGTTTTGCCACGGCGGCGCGGGCGCCGTTCACATCTGAGGCGGCGGACTGGACGGAGCCTCCCGCAGCGCGTTTTCGTCCACGCTCATCGCGTTTCCACGCCAGACGAAATGATCGCCTCGCCAGCCTTCGGCCCATAGGACCGGCAGAAGGAGGTCGCGGGCGATCCAGGCGGGCGGGCTCCGCCAACTGAGCGGCCAGCCGGCGGCCCAGGCCAGCAGCGCCTCGACCGCGTACCAGAAGACCGCCGCGAGCGCAGCGCTCACGACGGGGCTCAGGCCGAATTCCGGCGCGGCGAACGCGGCCGCGACGATCATAATCAGGCTCGTCGTCAGAATTTCCGGCGCGAATTGCAGGGGAAACGTCGCGCGCCGAAGCCGCGCCCAGCGCAACTGGCGCGCCCAGACGTCCGTCAGCTTCCGCGCCCCGAGCGGCTGTTGAAACGGCTCGTTGACCAAGTGCGCATCCAGGCCCTGCCTGTGGATGAGCTTGGTGGATGCCGCATCCTCGGCGATCTCGGCGCCCAGCGCCTCGATGCCGCCGCCGGCCTCGAGGACGTCACGGCGCCAAAGCATGGTCTTGCCCTGGGCGAAGCCGAACCCGGCCGCCTCCGCCGCGTACTGCCAGCGCGCCTCATAGGTGTTGAGGAAGGCGCATTCGATTTCGGCGCCGAACGATTCCGGCCGCGAGCCGATCGGCGGCGCGCAAACGATCCCGGTGTTGGGGCGCCAGCGGGCGAGCAGCCGCTGGATGTAATCGCGCGGCATCAAAACGTTCGAATCCGCGATGATCACCCACTCCCTCGAAGCCGCCTTCCAGCCCTTGACGACATTGTTGAGCTTGGGATTGGCGCTGACCCGGTCGTCGCCGAAGAGCAGCCGCGCTGGCCGCTCGGGGTGCGCGCCGATCGCGCGGCGAACGAGGGGAGCGATCGGATCGTCGGCGCTGGCGAGGCAGAACAGGATCTCGTAATCAGGATAATCGAGGGCGAAAATCGAGCGCAGCGTCTCGCGCGAGAACGCCTCGACGCCGCAGAGCGGCTGGACGATCGAAACGGGCGGCGCGTGGATCGGCGGCGACATAATGCGGCCACGCTGGGCGCAGCGACGCATGGCGAGGCTCACGCTGAACGCATGAACCGCGCCGGCCGACACGCAAATTCCTGCGGCAAATGCGCTGATGGTCATTTTGCTAGTGTACTCTATCCACGAATCCGCGCCAGCAGTATTGCTGCCGCTTCGCGACGCTTCTATGAAGGTTCATGACCCCGGCTCCGATCGTCCGTTTTGCCCCCTCGCCGACAGGGCGCATTCACATTGGAAACGCCCGCACGGCCCTGCTCAACTGGCTATACGCCCGCCGCACCGGCGGGAGGTTCATTCTCCGCTTCGACGACACCGACGTCGAGCGATCGAAGGCCGAATACGCCGCTTCGATCGAGGAAGACCTCGCTTGGCTCGGCGTCGAGCCCGATCTCGTGCGCCGACAGTCCCAACGGATGGTCTTTTACGACGCCGTCGCAGGAAAACTCAAGTCGTCGGGGCGACTTTACCCCGCCTGGGAGACGCCGGAGGAGCTGGACCGGCGGCGCAAGCGCCAGCAGGCGCTCGGCCGTCCGCCGATCTACGACCGCGCCGCGCTGCGCCTGACCGCCGCCGAGCGCGCCGGACTCGAAGCGGAAGGACGCAAGCCGCACTGGCGTTTCCGCCTCGATCCGGGGACGGTGCGCTGGACAGACATGGTGCGCGGCGAGAGCCACATCGACTGCGGGTCGCTCTCCGATCCCGTGTTGCGGCGGGAGGACGGCACTTTTCTCTACACCCTGCCTTCGGTGGTCGACGACATCGAATTCGGCGTGACCCATGTGATCCGCGGCGAGGATCACGTCACCAACACGGCCGTGCAGATCCAGCTTTTCGAGGCGCTCGGCGGCAAGGTCCCCGCGTTCGGCCATCACAACCTGCTGACCGACGCGAGCGGCGAGGGCCTCTCCAAGCGCACCGGCGCGCTTTCGATCGCCTCCTTGCGCGAAAGGGGCGTTGAGCCGCTCGCGGTCGCCGCGCTCGCGGTGCTGGTCGGCTCGGCCGAAGCGGTGCGGCCGGTCGCCTCGCTCGACCAGCTCGCCGGCTTGGTCGACCTCGGCAATCTGTCCCGCGGGGCCGCCCGGTTCGACGAAGCCGAGCTCGACGCGCTTTCGGCGCGAACGCTGCACGCCATGTCCTACGCCGCAGCGGCCGGCCGGCTCGCGGCACTCGGGGTCGCCGGCCCGGGCGCGGAAGCCTTCTGGCTCGCGGTACGCGGCAACGTCTCCCGGCTCGCCGACGCGGCCGACTGGCTTCCGGTGGTCGAGGGCGACATCGCGCCGGTGGTCGAGGATCGCGCCTATCTCGACCGCGCCGCCGCGATCCTTCCCGGCGGCGACTGGGACGAGACGACCTGGGGCGTCTGGACGAAGGCGCTGAAGGCCGAGACGGGGCGCAAGGGCCGGGACCTCTATCATCCGCTGCGGCTGGCGCTCACGGGGCGCGAGTCCGGCCCGGAACTGGCCGCGCTGCTCCCCCTGATCGGACGCGCTAGAGCGATGGCCCGACTATCCGCACCTTCGTCCTGACTCCGTCCGGATTGGTCTGGGTGACTGTCTGGCCCTGATTCTGATTGTAGAAGGCGCCCGACTGCACAGCGCTGCCGGCGATGCCGGAAGCTTCGCGGCTGACGGTCGCCGCAGCGGCGCTCAAAGCGGCGTTCTCGCCGTTGGCGTTGAGGCCCTGGCTCGCGTCGGTCAGGCTCGGATTGCCCGGCGCGCTGGCCGCAGCCGGATCGGGCGCCGCCTCGGCGGGCTTTGCGTTCGTCTTGCCCGGCTTCGCCTTCGGGTCGACAGAGGCCTTGGCGACGATCGGGCGCGACATCTCGATCGACTTCTCGGGCGTGACCAGGATGTCGTGCGCCTGGTGGCCGTATTTCGCCTCGGCCGCGGCGAGCGCTTCGGCCCAGCTCTCCCCCTTGCGGCGGCAGGAGCAGGCCGAATCGAACGTCTGCTGGAATTTCAGCGCGTTCGGCATGTCGACGTAGCGCTCGCCCGCCAGCGACACCGCCTGCTCGATCGACCCTCCGAACGGATAAGAGTAGATCTGCACGTCGGCGTTGGGGCACAGCGACCGGCAGACGTCCTCGAGGCGGCTGCTGGCGCCGGAGTAGGACACGGGGAAGAAGCTGCCGTCGCAGGTGCGCACGCAGACGGCGTAGGAGCCGGCCGACGCGTTGGCGCTCTTCTTCTCGTTCTCGATCGACTTTTCGATCGTCTGCTGCTGCTCTTCCGGCGACAGGGCGTCCGGATTCATCGGCTGGTAGGACTCCGGCTGCCGCGCGCCGCCGCCGAACAGCGCCTCGAAAATGTTGCCCGGCTGCTGCCGAGGGACGTTGGCGCATTCCGAATTGTAGCGGGCGACGAGGTCCTCGCGACCGCCGCCGGCGCGGCCTTGGAGATCGGAAAGACTGGCCTGCATGCGGGCGATCTGGCCCTTGATCTCGCCGCACTGGGGCGGCGGCTCGGACCCGAAGATCAGGAATTTCTGGTTGTCGCAGCCGATCGCATGGGCGTAGCCGCTGGTGCGCGACAGCTCGGCGCGCTGGCGCGCAGCCGCCGCCGCCGCCTGCCCGCCTCCGCCCTTCGGGGCCGACGCGATCGCGGCGCGCAGCCGCGCGCATTCGGCGCTTTCCGCGAACGCTTCAGCGGTTGCGAAGAGGCAAGCCAGCGCCGCGAGGACCGCGATCGCCCATCGAGGCGCCCAAATTGTCCGCGAGCCGCGCTTGCCCATGCCAGCCATTCTCAGCACTGCCGTCCTATTCTTGTGGAGCGCAGTCCCGAGCCCTCGAGACCCCCGCAAAGCGCGGCGGTTAGAACCCCGGATCGCGGCGCGAACATGGCGAAAGCCGAAAACCGCGCTGAAAGCCGGGCCTTTTTGGCCTTTCGTGAGCGCGGCGTGAGGGGAAAGGGGTAAGCCCGGCGCATGCGGGATCACGCCCCTCACGGATAGGCGTGGGAAAAGACGTCCATCTCGCCGAAGCCCGCCAGATCGAGGCGCACCCGCTCCGGGAGGTAGCCGAAGGCGGCGCGGGCGAGCCCGTCGCGGCCTTCGCGGGTCAGCATCGCGTCGAGCCGTTCGCGCAAACCGTGAAGGTGGAGGACGTCGGAGGCCGCGTAAGCGAGCTGCGCCTCGGTCAACGTGTCGGCGCCCCAGTCGGACGACTGCTGCTGCTTGGAGATCTCGACGCCGAGCAGCTCGCGCGTCAGGTCCTTGAGCCCGTGCCGGTCGGTGTAGGTGCGGGCGAGCTTGGAGGCGATCTTGGTGCAGTAGACGGGACCGGCCATCACGCCGAAGGCCCGGCACAGGACGGCCATGTCGAATCGGCCGTAATGGAAGAGTTTGACCACTGTTTCGTCCGCCAGTAGCCTCTCGAGGTTCGGGGCCCGGGTCTGGCCGCGCGCGATCTGCACGACCGCCGCATCGCCGTCGCCGCGCGAAAGCTGCACCACGCACAGGCGGTCGCGCCCGACGGCGAGGCCGAGCGTTTCGGTGTCGATGGCGACCGCGTCCCCGAAGGTCCAGTCGTCGGGCAGGTCGGCGCGGTGCAGGCGGACGGTCACGGGCGGCGTTCTTTCTGTTGTCTCGGGTGAAGGTCGGATGGCGGCGCTGAAGAGCGATAGTCGCGGTTCTCGTCGACGGTCAACCGGAGGTCTGCCGGCGGCCGGACGCGCGCCCCTTCCTTTTCATATCGTGACCGGCTTTCTCGGCGCCGGCAAGACGACGCTGATCAACCGGCTCTTGCGCGCCCCCGAGCTCGCCGACGCCCTGGTCGTCGTCAACGAATGGGGCGAGATCGGGCTCGACAATCTGCTCTACGAGCGCCTCGCCGGGGACGCCATCCTCGTCGCGGGCGGCTGCGTCTGCTGCGCCTTGCGCGGCGATCTCGTCGACGCCCTGCGCGACGTCCTTTCGCGGCGCGACGCGGGCGCCCTGCCCGGCTTTCGGCGCATCGTGCTGGAGACGACCGGGCTTGCCGAGCCCGCGCCGATCCTCCACGCCCTGATCGCGGACCCCGGCCTCGCCGCGCGGCTGGCGCTGGCCGGGGTGACGACGGTGGTGGACGCCGTCAACGCAAGCGCGCGGCCCGAGCGGGCGCGCCAGATCGCGCTCGCCGACCGCCTCGTCGTCGCCAAAACCGACCTGTGGCCGCAGGCGGAGCGGGCGTCGCGCTTCGCCGACCTTTGCGCCGCGCTCGGCGGCCTCAATCCGATCGCGCCCGTTCTCGACGGGGCGGCCGGGGAGTTCACCGCGGCCGATTTCCTCACCCCGACGGGCGCGTTTCCGGCGGCGACGGGATCAGCCGCCCCGGCCGCCGCGCATGGCGTGAAAACCTTCGTCTTCCGCAGCGCCGAACCGATCGATCCGGTCGCCTTCGCCCAGTTCCTGTCGGTCCTCGGGACGATGCTCGGCCCGAAGCTCCTGCGCCTGAAGGGCCTGTTCGCCCTCGCCGGCCGCCCCGAAACCCCGATCCTGGTCGACGGCGTGCAGCATGTCTTCCATGCCTCGCGCGCGCTGCCGCGCTGGCCCGACGCCGACCGTTCGACGCGGGCCGTGCTGATCGTCGAGGCCGCCGCTGCGCGCGACGCGGAAAACCTTTGGGCCGCGCTGACCCGCGCCCCCCGGATCGACGCGCCGGACCTCGCGGCGCTCACAGACAACCCGCTCGCCCCGAAGGCGGGCGGGCTGCTCGGATAGAGCCCTTTGCGTTTGGCGCGGCCTTGTCGCCGTGATCGCCGATCGCGGTCCCCGGGACGCGTCGTCAGTCCCCCTCCAGCACGATCACGTCCTCGCGGCGGAAGCTGAGCTCCACCGTCTCGCCGGGCTGCGGCAGCGCGAGGCCCACGGCGTTGAAGACGTCGGCGAGCAGGATCGTGTCGCCGAATCGCGCTTTCAGCCGCACCACGGCGCCGAGAAAGCTCGCGTCCTCGATCACGACGCGCAGCGCGTTCGCGCCGTCGGCCGCGCCCTCGAGGCTCAGCGCCTCGGGGCGGAGCGCGAGCATGCGCGTCTCGCCGGCGCGGGCGCCTTCGATCGGTGCGCGGGTGAAGATCGTCGTTTCTCCCAGGCGCAGCGCGCCGGCCGCGGGGTCGGCCACCACGCCCGCGAAGGTGTTGAGCGTGCCGACGAAGGAGGCTACGAAGCGGGTCTTGGGGCGGTTGTAGACCTCGGCGGGGGTTCCGACCTGCTCGATCGCGCCCGCGTGCATCACCACGATGCGGTCGGAGATCGACAGCGCCTCCTCCTGGTCGTGGGTGACGAAGATCGTGGTGATGCCGAGCTTGCGCTGGAGCGCGCGGATGTCCTCGCGCAAGGCGACGCGGATGCGCGCGTCGAGCGCGGAAAGCGGTTCGTCGAGCAGCAGGATCTGCGGGTTCGGCGCCAGCGCCCGGGCGAGCGAGACGCGCTGCTGCTGGCCGCCGGAAAGCTGGTGGGGATACCGCCCGGCGAGGTCGGGAAGCTTGATCAGCGCGAGCATTTCGGCGACGCGCGCCTCGATCTCGGCCGCGGGTTTGCCCGCGACCTTGAGGCCGAAGCCGATGTTGCGCGCGACCGTCATGTTGGGAAAAAGCGCATAGGCCTGGAAGACCATGCCGATCGCCCGGCGGTTGGCGCGCAGATGGGTGACGTCCCGCCCGCCGATGCGGATCACGCCCGCCGAAGGCTGCTCGAACCCGGCGATCATGCGCAGAATCGTGGTCTTGCCGCAGCCGCTCGGGCCGAGGAAGGTGACGAATTCCCCGCGCTCGACCGCGAGGGTGAAGTCTTTCACCACGGCGGCGTGGCCGAAGGATTTCTGGATTCTGGCGAGCGTGACAAACGACAACGTCCTACCGCCTTGTCGAGGCCTGCGGCGCGCCGCCGACCAACTGGATCAGGCCGAGGCAGGCCCAGGTGAGCGCGAAGGCGATGACGGCGAGCGCGGCGGGTTCGTACGCGCGGGAGGCCCCGATCCGTTGCAGGTAAGGCCCGAACGCCGGCCGGTCGAGCAGGCTCGCGAAGGTGAACTCGCCGATCACGATGGCGAAGGTCAGGAACGCGCCCGAGAGCACGCCCGAGCGAATATTCGGCAGGATGACTTGAAAAAGGATTCTGAGCGACCCCGCCCCCTGGCTCTCCGCCGCTTCCGTCAGCGTGCGCGCGTCGATCGCCTGGAGGGCCGTGTCGACCGAGCGGTACATGTAGGGCAGGCCGAGCCCGACGTAGCCGAACATCAGGAGCGCGTCGGCGCCGAGCGAGGTCGAGGTCAGCGGCAGGAAGGAGGACGAGCCGTAGAGCCGGATATAGCCGAACACCAGCACGATCGCCGGGATCACGAGCGGCAGCAGGGTGATGAACTCGACGACGCCGGCGAGATGGGGCAGGCGCAGCCGGACGAAATAGGCGGTCGGCACGACGAGCGCCGCGGCGACGACGATGGTCGCGAGCGCAAGCCCAGTCGAATAGAGGAACGACGCCTGGAAGCCGCCGCTCGCGAACACGGCCGCATAGGCGTCGAAGCTGTATTGGCCGCGCCGCATACGCAGCGAGAACTCGAAGGTCGCGATCAGGGGCAAGAGGAAATAGACGGCGCCGAGGCCGGCCGCAGCCCAAGCGCCGAAGCGTCCGCGGGTCATCGCAGGCGCTCCGTGCGCGAACGCAGCGCGAGATAGGCGAGATTCGTGAGGCCGGTGATCGCGAGCATCCCCACCGCCACCGCATAGCCGAGATTGGGGTCGTGCAGCACGTCGCCGCGGATCTGGGCGTAGAGGAGGATCGGCGCGATGTTGAACGAGGAGCCGGTGAGCGCATAGGCGGTCGCGATCGCGCCGAAGGCGTTGGCGAAGAGGAGCAGCGCCGCGCCGAGGGCGCTCGGCCAGAGGACCGGCAGGGCGATCATCCGCCAGTATTGAAACGCGCTCGCGCCGAGCGTCTCGGCCGCCTCCTTCCACTCGCGTCTCAAACCGTCGATCGCCGGGGTCACGACCAGAACCATAAGCGGAATCTGGAAATAGAGGTAGGTGATGGTCAGGCCCCAGAAGGTCAGGACGTTGAAGCCGTGGGCGTAGAGATCGACGCCGAGAGTGCGTAAGAGGACGGTGACGAGCCCGAGACGCCCCAGCGTCGCCATGAAGGCGAAGGCGAGCGGCACGCCGGCGAAATTCGACGCGACGCCGCTGAAGGTCATGAGCGTCGGCCGCACCCATTCCGGCAGGCCGCCGCGCAGCGCCGCGAGCGCCAGCGCCAGCCCGAAGAGGGCGCCGAGCGCGGCCGAGGCCGCGCTGATTTCGAGGCTGAGCGCGTAGGAGAGGCGGATCGACGGCTGGCCGAGCCGGACGAAATTGGCGAGGGTGAAGGCGCCGTCGCCGTCCTGGAAGGCGCCGACCAGCAGCCAAGCGGTCGGCGCGATCAGGAACATCGCGGCGAAGACGAAAAACGGCGCGACGCCGAGCCATGCGGCCCAGTCGGGAAGGCGGATGCGGCGGGAGGCGGCGGGCGCGGAGGTCATGGCGATGGAGGCGGACCGCGTTGGCTCGAATTGAGCCCGCCCCGCAAGGGGGCGGGAGCACGCGCCTTCAGGCGGTCTCGACCGCCTCGTCGAGCGTCGGATAGTCGGTGTAGCCCTGCTCGCCGCCGCCGTAGAACGTCGCGCGATCGAACGGATTGAGCGGCGCGTCGCGGCGCAGGCGCTCGACGAGGTCGGGGTTGGAAATGAACCAGCGGCCGAAGGCGACAAGATCGGCGCGGCCGTCGCGCACCGCCTCGATCGCCATGTCGCGGTCGTAGCCGTTGTTGGCGATGTAGGCGCCCGAGAACGCGCGCCTGAGCGCCGCATAGTCGAACGGCGCGTAGTCGCGCGCGCCCTGCGTCTGGCCCTCGACGACGTGGATATAGCCGATCTCCCGCTGGCTGAGCTTCTCGACGAGAGCGCCGAACAGCGCCTGGGGGTTCGAGTCGGCGATGTCGTTGGCCGGGCTCACTGGCG
>CAIZGR010000499.1 GCA_903932535.1 uncultured Hyphomicrobiales bacterium
AAGCCGGGCAAGCGCGACGCCGCCGCCGAGCGCAGCGCGCGCATGGCGGCCACGACGCAGGCCCTGCTCGCCGCCATGCAACGTAAGGAGCCGGAGTACAACCCGTTTCGCCTCGCCAAGTTCCCCAAGGCCGCAGTGCCTCCGGGGGGCGGGATGGCGCAAGACAGCGCCCTCAAGGGGGCGTTTGACGACGCAGCAATGGACTGGGACAGCGGCGGGGCGGGGCGCTGGGGCGTGCCGTTCCTGGGGTACAACTTCCTCGCGGAGCTGGCCCAGCAGCAGGAGTACCGGGTCCTCAGCGAGACCATCGCCGACGACGCCACGCGCAAGTGGGTCGACTTCGACGTCACCGGCGACGAGACCGAGGCCGGGCGGCGCGCGCAGAAGGACCCGAGGGGCGAGGCCGAGAGGCAGGCCGACCCCGACGAGCGCAAGAAGCGGGTCAAGGCGAGCGGCAAGGGCGACCGGGTCAAGGCCCTGCGGGACGACATGGACCGTCTGGAGGCGCGCAAGCGCTTCTACGAGCTGTGCCGCGACGACGGCTTCTTCGGTCGCTCGCACCTGTACATCAACTTCGGCGAGGACGCCGCGACGCCGAAGGGTCAGAAGGAGCTTACGACCCCCGTGGGCGACGGGCGCGACGGGGTGAGCGAGGCCAAGGTCTCGCGGGGCTCGCTGAAGGAGCTCAAGGTCATCGAGCCCATGTGGTCGTACCCCATGGGCTACAACGCGGTCAACCCGCTGCTCGACGGCTGGTACACCCCCCGGACGTGGTACGTCATGGGGACGCCGATAGACGGCACCCGGATGCTGACCATGGTCAGCCGACCCGTGCCCGACATGCTCAAGCCCGCCTACGGCTTCGGTGGGGTGAGCCTGAGCCAGCTGGCCCACTCCTACGTAGGCATCTGGCTGCGCACCAAGCAGAGTGTGGCGGACCTGATACACAACTTCTCGGTTATGGTGCTGATGACCGACATGGAGACGCTGCTGGCCCCCGACCAGGCCGGGGGGCTGATAGGCCGGGCGGAGCTGTTCAACGCGATGCGCGACAACCAGGCGCTCATGGTTTTGAACAAGGAGAGCGAGGACTTCAAGAACGTCAGCGCGGCCCTGGGCGGCCTGGACCAGCTCCAGGCGCAGGCGCAGGAGCACATGTCGGCCATCAGCCGCATCCCGCTCGTGAAGCTGACGGGCATCTCGCCCTCGGGCCTGAACGCCTCCAGCGAGGGGGAGATCAGGGCCTACTACGACACCATCGGCGCGTACCAGAACCGGAGCATGCTCCCGCTTCTGAACCGGCTGGTCAACTTTCAGCAGCTGAGCCTGTTCGGTAAGGTGGACCCCGAGATCAAGGTGCGGTTCGAGCCGCTGTGGGAGCTGACGGACGCCGAGCTCGGCGAAAAGCAGAAGGCCGACGCCGAGCGGCACCAGGTTTACGTGGACATGGGCGTGGTAAGCTCGGCGGACGTGCGGCGCGTGATAGTGGACGACCCCGAGCTTCCGTACACCAACCTGGACCCTGACGACGTGCCCGACCTCCTGGAGGAGGAGGAAGAGGGCCTCCAGCCGGTCGGCGGGCGGCCCGAGGTGCAGGAGGCCGAGCTCCAGGGCGGCGGGAAGGAAGATGAGGGTTGAGGCTGGGGCTCGCCGAGCTGTTCTACGCGGCCATGGGGCTGAGCGTTGAGTCCGAGGCCGACGCAGCCCAGGCTGCTGCGGGGCGTGCGCCCGGCGGCGGCGCTGGAGGCGGAGTACCGGCGGCGGCTGCTCGCGCTGGTGCGCCAGA
>CAIZGR010000500.1 GCA_903932535.1 uncultured Hyphomicrobiales bacterium
GCGCGGGTCCGGGAACGCAGCGCAAACCGCCTTCAGGCCAGACAGAAGCGACGCCAAGATATTCATCCCCAGCGAGAATCATGTTTCCGCCGATTTGTGAATCCCAAAAATGACCGTCCGTCCTTCTTTTAGAATTGCTGGGCGTCAATGCCTTTGGTTGACACCACGGTGAGAGTTCGACGAAAAGAAGGCTTGCGCACAGGCCAGACGCCGCGAACGGCAGGTCTCCTGTGACTTATGGCTATCCGATTTTACATATCATGTTGTGGGATTAGCGATTGGGCTCCAACGTTGCGCTGGATGACGCGCAGATCGCGATCATCGGACGAGCCTGCCGTCTCCCGGGCGCCGCGACGGTTACGGAGTTGTGGGCGTTGCTGCGCGACGGGCGCTGCGCGGTCTCCGAAATTCCGCCCGATCGATGGCCGCTGTCCCGCCACGGTCATCCGCGGGTCAGGGAGCCGGGGCGCAGCTATACCTGGGCGGCGGGGGTCCTGCCGGATATCTGGGGTTTCGACCCGAACGTCTTTCGGATTTCGCCGCGGGAAGCCCAGCAGATCGATCCTCAGCAGCGACTGCTGCTGGAGCTCGCGTTCGAAGCCTGCGAGGACGGCGGGTTCGCGCCGTCGGAGCTGGCTGGGAGCGAGACCGGCGTCTACGTCGGCGCGTCGGCGCTCGACTATTCGACCATCGGCCTCCACGATCCGGCGGTCGCCGACGCCTATTACGCCACCGGCAACACGCTTTCGATCGTTTCGAACCGCCTCTCCTACATTTTCGATTTGCACGGGCCGAGCCTGACGATCGACACGGCCTGCTCGTCGTCGCTGGTCGCGCTGCACGAGGCGCGCCATGCGCTGGCGCGCGGCGAGATCGAAACCGCGCTGGTCGGCGGCGTGAGCATCCTGGCGAGCCCCTTCGGCTTCATCAGCTTCTCTCAGGCGACCATGCTGTCTCCGACCGGCCTCTGCCGGGCTTTTTCGGCGGAGGCCGACGGATATGTGCGCGCCGAAGGCGGAGTCGTTCTCTTCCTCAAGACCTTGAAGAAGGCGGTTGCGGACGGCGACCGGATTCACGCGGTCCTATGCGGCAGCGCGGTCAATTCCGACGGACGCACGAGCGGCATTTCGCTGCCGGCGGAAAAATATCAGACCGAGCTCCTCGCCAAGATTTACGGCCGGGGCGGCGTGTCGCCGGATTCGGTCGCCTATGTCGAGGCCCACGGCACAGGAACCCGCGTCGGCGATCCCATCGAGGCCGCGTCGCTCGGCGCGGTCCTCGGCCGCGCTCGCCGTGATCCGTTGCCGATCGGTTCGATCAAGTCCAACATCGGCCACACCGAGCCGGCCTCGGGCCTCGCGGGTCTCCTCAAGGCCATGCTGGCGCTCGAGCACGACGAGGCGCCGAAGTCGCTCCATTGCGACAATCCGAATCCTCTCATCGACTTCGCCCGCCTCAATCTCCAAGTGGCGAGAGAGCCGATCGCCTTGCCGCGGACCCTGGGACCTCGGTTCGCAGGCGTCAGCTCCTTCGGGTTCGGCGGCGCCGGCGCCCATGTCGTCATCGGCGATCCGCCGGTCGCCCGTTCGTCGATCGAAGCGGCCCCGCGCCTGATGATGCTCTCGGCCCAGACGGAGGAGGCGCTGCGCGCGCTGGCCGCCGTCTACGCCGAGCGTCTCGAAGGCGCGGACCCGCGGGAGGTTCGCCGCATCGTCGCCGCGACCGGGCGAAGGCGCGAACGCATGCGCGACCGTCTCGTGCTGCCGGCGGAAGAAGGGCCGCGCCTGTCGGCGGCGCTGCGCGCCTTCGCGCAATCGGGCGAGACCGGGCGGGGTTCGACGAAAGGGTCCGCGGTCGAAGGCGATCGATCGATCGTTTTCGTTTTCTCCGGCAACGGCTCGCAATGGCCCGGCATGGGCCGGGCCGCTTGGCGGGCGTCCGCGGCGTTCCGCGAGGCGTTCGCGGAAGTCGATTCGATTTTCGCGCCGCTGGCGGGCTGGTCGCTGGTCGAGGAGCTGAATGCGCCGGACATGGCGAGCGACCTGACGCACACCCATATCGCTCAGCCGATGATCTTCGCGATCCAGGCGGCGAGCGTGCGTGCGCTCGCCGCCGCCGGGGTGCTGCCGTCGCTGACGATGGGCCACAGCGTCGGGGAGGTCGCCGCGGTCGAGGCTGCGGGCATTCTTTCCCTCCCGGCCGCCGTCCGGGTCATCTACCACCGCAGCCGGCTCCAGCAGGCGACCGAGAACGCCGGCGGCATGGCGGTGATCTTCGGCGCTCGCGATGCGGCCGTCGAGCTCGTCGGGCGCGTTCCGGACCTCGCGGTCGCCGCGCACAACTCGCATCATTGCATCGCCGTCGCCGGCCCGCAGCAGGCGCTGGACCGCCTCCTCAGGCTTGCCGCCGCGCAGAAGCTCCGGGCGCGCCGGCTCGACCTGCCCTACCCGTTCCATACCGAGCTGATGGCGCCGGTGAAGAAGCCTCTGATCGAGAACCTCGCCGGCGTCACGCCTTCGGAGGGGTCGGTCCCGTTCCTGTCGACCATCGCCGACGGCCTCATGCCGGGCGGCGCCGCGACCGCCGAGTATTGGTGGCGCAACATTCGTCAGGTCGTTCTCTTCCAGGAGGGCGTGGAGCGCGCGCTGCATATGGGCAAGCGCGTCTTTCTCGAGGTCGGCCCGCGGCCGACCTTGAAGACCCACATCAGGGACACCGCCGATCATCTCGACATGCGCGCCCTGGTCGACTGCGTGCTCGGCGAGAAGGGAAGCAACGTCGACGTCGACCCGTTCGAAGCCGCCGCGGCGCGCTTGCTGGCCAGCGGCGCTGGCGTGCGTTCGGACTGGGCGTTCGGCCCGGACCCCGGGCCGGGGATCGACCTGCCGGCCTATCCCTGGCGCCGTACCGCCTACAGGTTCCCCGAGACCACGGAATCGACGGGCCAGCTCGACCTGCGGCCGCGTCATCCGCTGATCGGCGCCCGAGAGACGGACGGCGCCCTCGAATGGCGCACGGTCCTCGACCCGGCGCTCGAGCCGGCGCTCGCGGATCATCAGGTCGACGGCCAGATTCTTCTGCCGGGCGCAGCCTTCGTCGAGATGGGACTCGCGGTCGCCCGGGACTGGGCAGGGCCGGAAGCGGCTTTGAGCGGCTTCGAGATCCTTCAGCCGCTGGTTTTCGCGCCCGAGGCTTCGCGCGAAATCCTCTGCCGGGTCTCGCCGTCGACGGCGACGGTCGAAATCATGAGCCGTCCCCGTCTGGCGCGGACCGCCTACGCGACCCACGCGCGCGGCAAGATCATCGAGAAGCCCGGCCCGGTTCCCGTCGTCCCGCCGCCCTTCGACGGCGCGGGCGAGGCTGTCGAAGCCGGCGCCCTCTATGCCCGCGCCGGTGGCGCGGGCCTCGAATTCGGGCCGGCGTTTCGCTGTCTGGCGCGCGCCGTGCGGCCGGACCACGCGACGATCGCGGTCACGCTCGCGCCGGGAAGGGGCGACGCCCGCTACGGTCTCGACCCCGCGCGCTTCGACTCCTGTTTGCATGGGCTCATCACGCTGTTCGCCGGAGACGAAGGCGAAAGCGGCGCCTATCTTCCCGTCCGGTTCGAGGAGGTGCGGCTCGTGCGCCCCGGCGCCGGCCTCTCGCGCGCCTCGATTCGCGTGAGGCGGCGCGACGACCGGATCATCGTCGCGGATCTCGATCTCTTCGACGGCGAAGGCCGCCTCGCGGCTCTTCTTCGCGGAGCGCGGTTCCAGGCGCTCCGCCCCCGGACTTCGCCCGGATTCGCCGAACTCGGTCTCATTCCTTATTGGATTCCCGCCACCGAAGACGTCTCGGGCGGCGCGCCGCGAAGAACATGGCCGCAAGGCTTCGGTCTTGAACCGGCGAAGGAAGCCGAGCTGCCGTCTGCGCCCCTTCTCCTGGAAGGCTGGGCGACTTCCGCCTGTTATGCCCTGGCGCTTTCGCTGGCGAGCGGCGAGATCGTCGACGTCGATGCGCTCGTGGACGCCGGCCGGCTGCCGCCGGATCGCCGCCGCTGGGCGGAGACGATTTTCAAGGCGCTCGAGCAGAGCGGCTTGCTCGAGCGGTCGGGCGCGGTGTGGCGTCTGAACGCCTGCGACATGCCCGAGCCGGCCGCCGTCTTCTCGGCGATCGCCTCGCGGCATCCCGAGCGCGCGCCGGAACTGCTGCTCGCCGCTGCGGCCGGCGCGGCGTTGACGGCCTTGTCGGAAGGCGCCGGCGAACCGGCGACGCCGTCGGACGGCGCCGTGGAAGGGTTCGAGCTGCGGTCCGCCTCGGCGATCGCCGCCGCGCGCGTCCTCGA
>CAIZGR010000501.1 GCA_903932535.1 uncultured Hyphomicrobiales bacterium
AGCGCATGGACCACGACGTTATTGCCGCCAAGACCCTTGAGGGCGCGCAGCGTGGCGCGCTGGATCTGGTTGGTGAGCTGGCGCAACTGCCCTTCGACGAGCGTCGAGAAGGGGAACGAATAGGCCGTATTGGCGGTGACGTCGAATTCGTCGAACCAGTTGTAAATGGTCGAGCCGTCGGCGTCGAGAACGATGCCCTGGATCGCGCCCAGGCGCATGTGTTCCTTGGTCAGATCGAGCTTGCGCTTGATCTTGAGCTGGCGGCGGGTGACTTCAAGCTGCAAATCCTTGACCGCCTGCTCTTCGCCGAAGGCGCGGACGCCCTGGATTTCCTGCGCCCAGATGCGCGAGGAATCCGCCAGACGCACGGTATTGAAAGCGCGCGCCTGACGGACGTCGCCGGATTCCGATTTCGGCGGCGCGCCGCGCGGCGTGGTCTGGATCAGCGCCGGCTCGAAGTCGCGGGTTTCGATCCAGACCTCCTTGGTGCGAACCGGCGTCGGATCGAACAGGCCGGGAAGGCCCCCGAGAAAGCCGGGCACGTAGCCGAGCAGATCGACGGCTTGGGTCAGCGAGGTCACCGAAAAGGCGTCGCCATTGAAGACGTCCAAGACAGACATGGGATTCTCCTGTTTGGCCGAAGGCGGCGACGCCCGGCCGGTTTATGAAGTCGTTAACTCAACGGAACTTGATAAGGGCGCCCGCGAGATCGCGCTGCGCCTGGTCGATCTGCGCCTGGGTGGCGCCCGTGGCGAAGGTGAGATCGGCGAGACGCACCGTCGCGTGGGCGTCGATGACGGTGGTCTGTTGGGGCAGGCCGTTGGTCGTGTTGACCGCGAAGGCGGCGATGGCGGCGGCTTTCTGCGAACCGTCCGTCGCGGTCGGCGTCCAGGCGACGAACTGTTCCGCCGACAGCGTTTCATCGACATTGACGACGAAACTGTCGCCGGCGACGAAGGCCGTGCCGCCCGCCGCGATGGTGAAATGCACCTTGCCGGTGAACGCGGTTCCGACGACGCCGTCGCCGATGTCGCGCAGATCCGGGTCCTGGACGAGGAAATGGGTGGCGTCGGTGAACAGGATTTTATAGTTGCCTCCGTTTACCGCCGTATCGACGGCGGGGCTGGCAAGCGTCAGCGTCCCCGTGCCGACATTGGTTCCTGCGGTGACGAGTTCGGCCACCGAGGCGACGACGGCCTTCTTGCCAAGGATCTGGCCAACGTTGAAATTCTGGCCGGCGGCGATGGTGACCTGATCGCGCGACAGATAGCCGGCGCCGTCGCTGTCTTCGGAAATCAGGAAGGTGAAGGGATGCGTCGTTTCGGAGAGGGTGATGCCCTGGGGAGTTCCCATGGTTTAAGTCCTTCGAGGCTGAGGGTGAGGGGCGCGGAGGAGCGAAGCGACGACCAGGCGCGACCGCGCCGCCGCGCCGATGCGAGGGACTCGCGCCGGAGGCGCGAATGGAAAAATTTAACGCCGCCGGCCGTTGGGCAGCGCGCGGTTGTTTTCGGCGTTGATCTGGGCGACCACATCGAGGATGGCGATCGCGCCCGCCTGTTTCGGCGCGTCCGGCGCGGCGCCGACAGCCGCGCGGCGCAGGCCGACCGTCTCGGCGGCGCGGTCGGCGATGGAAGCCACGGCCGGAACGGCGGCGGCTGCCGGCGCGGCCTTGAGGGCGGCGGCGGCTTTATCCGGCGCGTCATCGGTGGCGAAAGCATAATGCGCCGCCAGCGCCTCGCGGCCCTTGGCCTCCGGGCTGTTCAGAATCGCGCCGACGCGCGCGCGCTCGGCTTCCGCGCCGGACTTGAGCCCTTCGGCGTAGCCGGCCGTGTGTCCTTCGGCGCGGGCCGCCTTGGCGCCTTCCTCGGCGCCGAGCGATAGCCCGACTTTTTTTCCTTCCGCGAGACCGATGGCATGGCCCTGGGCTTGCGCGCGGTCGAGATCGTCCTGTGTAAACATGGTTGCACTCCTCTTGCCGCGCGATCCGCTGGCGTTTGAAGACAGAGAGCCGAGCAGATCGGCAAAAGAGCCGACCTCGTCGACCAGCCCGGCGTCTTTCGCCGCCGCGCCGATAAAGGTCCGCGCCTCGGTGGCGCGGGCCGCCTTCGCCGAAAGCCGCCTGCCGCGACCCTCCGCGACGGTTTTGGTGAAAAGGTCGTAAAAGGCGTCAACCTCGGCCTGCCAGTCGCCCTTGACCTCGCTGCTGAGCGGCGCATAGGGATGGCCGTCGACCTTGTGCGCGCCGGCATGGATGAATGTCGGCGTGATCCCGGCGCGATCGACGGCGCGCGAAAAATCCGCGTGCATCATCACCACTCCGATGGAGCCCGAGACGCCCGTCACAGTGGTCAGGATCGCCTTCGCGCCGCTGGCGATGGCATAGGCCGCCGAGGCGGCCAGACCGTTGACGCAGGCGAAGACGGGCTTGACCTCGTTGGCCTTGCGCACCACCGCCGCCGTCTCGAAGGCGCCGACGGCTTCGCCGCCCGGCGATTCGATATCGAGAATGATCGATTTGACCTTGGCGTCGCGCGCGGCGGTTTCGATCTGATAGGCGATGCCCTCGTAGGACGTCAGGCCGGACGATGCGCCGACCCAGGCGCCGCGATTGACCAGCGAGCCGGTGATGGTGACGATCGCCACGCCTTCCGGCGTGCGGCGATAGGGCAGGCCCTTGACGGCTCGGCCGTCCGCGTCGCGTTCGAAGCTGTCGCCGACGAAGCGGCTCGCGCCCGGCAATGCCGCATCGAGCGCGCCGGCGGCTTGCGCGTCGCGCGGGCCAAAATCGACGCTCGCGGCGTCGATCCCGATGCGCCCGGAGAGCACGTCGGTGATGATCGCCAGCTTTTCCGGCAACAGAAGCAAGGGCCGGTTGAGAACGCGATCCGCGAGACGGGCGTGAAAACTCATATCGGGCGCCGCCAGTTGCGATTGTACCAGGGAATGTCCGAGCGATTGCCGGCGGTGATGGCGAAGCGGCGATTCGGGTCGCGATGCCCCCGCGCCTTGGCGCATTCCGATTGCGCGGACTGCATTTCGATGCGCAGCTTTTCGATATCGACCGGCAGGAAGCGCACCAGCTCGTCGGCGTCGAAGCTGCGGGTGCGGATTTCAATTTCGCGCGACCCGGCCAGCGCGGCGTAATAGGCCGAGCTGAGCGCGGCGGCGCGCGCGCAAGGGTCGGTCCAGTCAATCGGGCCGCCATTGTCGGAAAAGGTGATTTTCGGGCCGGAATGGCAGTCGGTCATGATCTGAACCAAAGAAAAAGCCCGGCGAGAATGAATTGGGCGAAAATCAGCTTCGCCGCGCCGTCGAGTTGCCCCGGCGATGAAATTCGACGAATTTCCGCGTCAGACCGTCCGCGGACGCCCGAACAGTCTCCGCGCGCTCGCCGGGATACAGAATCATTGGCGCTTTTCCTTGTTCCTGGCCGGTTTTTTCGGCGCGGCCTTCGGCGGATCGCCCGTTTCGCCGTCGTCCTCGCCGCCCGGCTTGTCGAGTTCGTCCTCGTCGGCCACGGTCGAGCCGGCGACGATGGTTTCGGGCAGTTTCAGCTTTTTGCGGAGGTCGCGCTCGCGGGCTTTCTGCTCGTAAACGTCTTCCCAGTCCGTGCCGATCTCGGCGCAGATGGTTTCATCGGTGATGACGCCCATGTTGCGCAGTTTTTCGGTGGCGTTGGTCCATTTCAGGTCGTCGGCCTGCGGCTTCGGCGCGCCGCGCCAGGTCGCCGACGTCGCTTCCTTGCGGAAAGCGAGAAATTTCGCCAATCCGCCCGGAAAAGGAGTCGTTCCGCGCTCGATTTCCTCCTCCAGCCAGCATTCGAACGCCGCCTGGTAGAAGGGCGCGACGACGTGCTTGCGGCGATGGAGCTGGATCGGCCAATTCGTCGTCGTCGACATGCGAATCGACGAATAGGTCGCGCCGTTATAATCGCCGGTCATGTCCTCGAAGGTAAAACCGGCGCAGGCGGCGATTTCACGCAGGATGAACTTGGAAAACGGCTCGTAATTGCTGTTCGGCGTCTCGCTGCGCAAAAATTCCAGCTTTTCGCCGGGAAAAAGATGCGCCAGCCGGCTGAGGCCGCCAAGGTCGATGTTCGCGCCGCGATACCATTCGTCGGTGGCGCGGAAATAGGTGTCGATGGTCGGATCGCCGTCGCGCTGCTGTTCGTCGGGCGATTGCAGCGCCGAGAGCACGTCGGCGGTCGGCGACGGAGATGTGACCGTAGCGCCGAACAGCGACTGGATGATCGCGGTTTTCAGCGTCGCGCCGGCCAGTTCGTCATATTGCTTCACGCGCTCCAGCACCGGCGTGAAGGGCGAAATGCCGCGCATTTGCGAAATATCGCCCTCGTAGACATGCGCGACGCGCGGGCGGTTGGCGGAATCGCGCGCCGGGATCTCGATCACCTCGCCGGGATCGACAATCGGCTGGGTCAGCCGGAAACGATAGGACATCGGCAGGCCGTGACGATCGACGCGGACGCCCTGGAACAGATCGACGCCGTTGGTCTCCTGCGTCAACCGATAGGCCGGGATCAACTGCACCTTGGTGCGCGTCGAGGACTGCGGCCGCGAAATGAACGGATATTCCGCAACCCATTCGCCGGCGCCGAAATAGGAGCGCAGCGCGGCGGCGGCCTGAATATGGATGTTCCACAGCCCGGCGGCGTCGCATTCCAGCGCGTTGTTCGCCCAGGCCTCCCAGCGGCGCTCGACCTTGCGCGACCAGTTGGCGGAAAATTTCTGCGTCCAGCCCAGCGCCTCGTAATCCGGCTTGAGGGCGAGGCGCAGCTCGGTTCCCATGATCGTCGCCACGCCGCGACGGATGATTCCGGCGATCCAGCCGGAATTCTGGATCATGTCGATGGTGCGGGCCGACGCGCGCCAATAGGCGGCGCGCACGTCGTCGCGGGCGTCGCGCAGAACCGGATGCCAGCCGAAGAACGTCGAGGACCTCTCGCCGCGCATATATTGCGCGGTGGGCTTCGGCTTGCCGAACAGGGCGCCGAGGTCGTTCGGGCCGAGCAGTTTGCGCTGAGGAGGCGGAAGCGATTTCATCTTTTGTGGAACCGATCCGCCCAGGTTGCAAAACGATTGGACCCCGACGCGGGCGCCGGCGCCGCTTTCGGCGGTTCCGGCGTCTGGACGGGCGCGGCCTCGACTTTCGCCTCTTCCGGCGCGAAAAGGTCGCGCGCGGCGTTTTCCGGGCTATGCCGCTCGGCGAGGATTTCCGACCAGCGGATCGGCGCGTAGCGATCGACGCCGAGGCCGTTGGGATGCGCCCCGAATGCCCCGGCGCGGGCATAGACCGCGCAGTCCAGGGCCTCGTTGCGGGCGCGAATCTTGTGCCATTCCTTGACCACCATGCCGTCGCGCTTCTCGCGCGGGATCAGCACTTCGGCGGTCATCTGCTCGATGTAGATTTCATCCGCGACTTCGTTGGTGAGCCGCAATCCGCCGAGCAGCGGCTTGTCGCTTTCGATGCACTTGAGCGCGTGCGAGAGCCACAGCTTGATTTCGTAGGTGCCGACAAAATAGATCGGCACATAGAACAGCACGCGGCCGTCCTTGTTCTTGACCTCCATGCGCCGCGGCGTCGACAAGGCCATGGCGGAACGGTCAGACGATCCCTTGATGCCCCGCCACCGGCCCTTGCGATGCACGAAGGCATACGCGCGCTGGACGAAATGACCCTGCGTGTCGAGCAGGCACAGATCGGCGGCGAAACTCTTGCCGCCGGCATGGGGCCAAAGCTGCTTGCCGAGGGCTTCCAGCTCGTCCCACGGCTTGTCTTCGTGGAGATCGCCGGAGATGATCCCCGCGCCGATCAGCGTCTGCTCGACCGCCGCGCCGCCCGAGACCGGCCCGAATCCATAGAGCGCCCACTCGAAGCGATCGTCCTGCGTATCGACCGCGAGCACCAGGCGGCCGACCCAGGCCGGGACGATGTTGCGGGGATAGGCCTCGATCCGCACCGCGATGCGGGCCGGATCGATATCGGAACCGATTTCCTCGTAGCTCTCGCCGAGCCAGAGATTGACGAATCCCTTTTCCTTGAGCGGATCGTCGCGGCTGTCGAGATAGCGGCCCCAGATTTCATCCCAGGACGTGAGCA
>CAIZGR010000502.1 GCA_903932535.1 uncultured Hyphomicrobiales bacterium
GCTCGCGCACTCATTAACATCCAAGTCGCCCGCTACTATTTGCCTAGTGTGTATCGGTTTAATAGTCTTAATAGTCTCTAAATACTTTTCCTTAGTGATCTCTTCATAAGGCGCCTGTACAAATCCATGCTCATTATGTAGTAGGAAACTAACACTCTTAAGACTTCATCTCCATCCAGGCGGGCGGACTTTATTTCGGCGTGCCCCCGCTCGTCTCGGTCGCGCTCGGCGTCGCGGTCATCGTGGCCTCGCTGGCCTTTCGCCGCTATGCGACCTGGGAGCGGACCGTGATGGCGCTCGCGGCGTTCAACCTTCTGTTCGTGCCGGCGGCGCTCTTCGCCCATCCTGACGGGGCCGCGCTCGTGCGCGCGATCGGGACCTGGGGCCCGCTGAAGGGCGGCGTCAACATGGCGTTCGTCACGCTCGTCATGGCCAACATCGGCGCGACGGTGACGCCGTGGATGATCTTCTTCCAGCAGAGCGCGGTGGTCGACAAGGGGCTCACCACCAAGGATCTGGGCGAGGGCCGGTTCGACACGGCGCTCGGCGCCGTGCTTGCCGCGATCGCGGCGATCGCCACCGTGGTCGCCTCCGCGCCGCTGCTGGCCAACAACGTCGACGTGTCCAAATTCGTCAGCGGCGCGGATTTCGCTACCGCACTGGAGCCGCACCTGGGCAGCGTCGGCGCGACTCTCTTCGCGCTCGGCATGATCGAGGCGGGCCTCGTGGCCGCGATGACGATTTCGACCAGCTCGGCCTATGCGCTGGGCGAATCCGCGCGCAAGCGCCACAGCCTCAATCTCGATTTTTCGCAAGGGTGGATGTTCTATGGCGGGGCGATCGCCTCGACGACGCTCGCGGCCGCCGTCGTGCTCATCCCCGGCGCGCCGCTGCTCGCGATGACGCTGACCGTCAACGTGATCGCCACCCTTCTCATGGCGCCCGCGCTGCTTCTCCTGCTCCTGCTGGTGAACGACCGTGAGATCATGGGCGCCCACGCCAACACGTGGCGCGGCAACATCGTCGGGGGGACGATCATCGGCGCGCTCGTTCTGGTCGGCGCGGCCTACGGCGTCACCACCGTCTTTCCCGGGCTTCTCGGACAATAGGAGACGACGCCATGTCCTACGATCCGAACCTCGCCGACGCGCTCGAGCCGAGCCAGCTCACCGCCGCAACCGAGATTCCGCTGCCGCGGCGCCGGCTCGGGCGGATGACGACGATCCTGCTGATCGCGCTGCGCGTCTACATCTTCATCACCATCCCCATCGTCGGCTACGCCTTCGTCCAGGCCTTGCTGACGGCGCAATAGCGGCGCCGCGGGGTCGGCCGGGCTTCGCGGCGCGGCTGATCATCGAGCCTTGACGGCGCCCGCGCGGCGTTTCACCATCGCGGCTATGAAATCCGGTCCGCGCAAATTCGAACTGACGGCGGACATCCTGCTCCGGGCCTATTCGATCGGCGTCTTTCCGATGGCCGAGAGCCGGGAGGCGGCGGAGCTGTTCTGGGTCGAGCCGCAGGAGCGGGGCGTGTTTCCGCTCGACGGGCTCGCGGTGTCGCGCAGTCTGGCAAAGACCGTGCGCGCGGATCGATTCGAGGTCGTCGCCGACCGCGACTTTCCCGCCGTCATGCGCGCCTGCGCCGAGCGCGACGACACCTGGATCAACGACGAGATTCTCCGGCTCTACTGTAGCCTGCACGAGGTCGGGCACGCCCATTCGGTGGAGGTCTACGAAGACGGCGCGCTGGTCGGAGGGCTCTATGGCGTGAGCCTGCGCGGCGTCTTCTTCGGGGAGAGCATGTTCCATCGCGCCCGCGACGCCTCGAAGGTCGCGCTGGTGCATCTCGTCGCGCGGCTCCGGGCCGGCGGCTATCGGCTGCTCGACACGCAGTTCCTGACCGAACACCTCGCGAGCCTCGGCGCCGTCGCGGTGTCGCGTGCGGACTTCAGGCTGATGCTCGCCGAATCGCTCGAGAACCCGGCCGATTTTCTGGCCGTTCCCGCGGGCCGGGCGATGCCGGGGGCGGAGGCGCTGGCGCGGGCGCTCGGCATGGAAGTTGCGAGCCGGTCGACACAAGGCGGGTCTTCCGTCGCATGAGAAACGAGTAGACGCATGGCGGGGGTTGTGGCGTTCGACGAGATGGGGCGTGCGGGAGAGCCGATCCGCGCGCTTTACGCGAAAGTGGCGCGCTGGCTCGCGGAGACGCCTTCGGATCTGCTGGCTTCCCGCCGCGCCCAGGCCGAATACATGTTCCGCCGCATCGGCATCACCTTCGGCGTCTACGGCGACAAGGACGCGGCCGAACGCCTGATCCCGTTCGACATCGTGCCGCGCGTCATATCTCGCGCCGAGTGGCGGAAGCTCGAGGCGGGCCTCGTCCAGCGCGTCAAGACGCTGAACCTGTTCCTGAAAGACGTTTACGGCGATCGCGCCATCCTCGCGGAGGGGATCATCCCGCCGGAGTTGATCCTGCGCAATCCCTTCTACCGTCCGGAGATGATCGGCCGGCGCGCGCCGCACGACGTCTGGGTGCACATCGCCGGGATCGACATCGTCCGCGTGGACGACGAATCCTTCTATGTCCTCGAGGACAACGCCCGCACGCCATCCGGGGTCTCGTACATGCTGGAGAACCGCGAGGTGACGATGCGGCTCCTGCCGGACCTGTTCGCCCGCCACCGGGTGGCGCCGGTGGACGACTATCCCGACGAGCTGCTCGCCTGCCTGCGGTCGGTCGCGCCGCGCGCCGACCGCGGCGAGGCGACCATCGTGATCCTGACCCCGGGTCTCTACAATTCCGCCTATTACGAGCACTCCTTCCTCGCCGACAAGCTGGGGGTCGAGCTGGTCGAAGGCCGCGACTTGTTCGTCGAGGACGACCAGGTCTTCATGCGCACGACGCTCGGGCCGCGCCGGGTCGACGTCATCTACCGCCGCGTGGACGACGACTTCCTCGACCCGCTGGTGTTCAACCCGGAGTCGGTGCTCGGCGTCCCCGGTTTGGTCGGCGCCTATTTGGCAGGCAACGTGACCATTGCGAATGCAATCGGCACCGGCGTCGCCGACGACAAGGCGATCTACAGCTACGTGCCCGACCTGATCCGCTTCTACCTCTCCGAAGAACCGCTGCTGAAAAACGTGCCGACCTATCGCTGCCGCGAGCCCGACGGGCTCAAGTACGTGCTCGAACGGCTCGACCAGCTGGTCGTCAAGGAGGTCAACGGCTCGGGCGGCTACGGCATGCTGGTCGGACCGCATGCGACCGCCGCCCAGCGCGAGCAGTTCGCCGCCAAGGTCAAGGCCGATCCGTCGAACTACATCGCCCAGCCGACGCTCGCGCTGTCGACCTGCCCCGCTTCGTTCGACGGCGGGGTCGCGCCGCGCCACGTCGATCTGAGGCCGTTCATCCTTTCCGGCGCGGACGCGGTGCGCATCGTCCCCGGCGGCCTCACCCGCGTCGCGCTGAAGGAGGGCTCGCTCGTGGTCAATTCCAGCCAGGGCGGCGGAACGAAGGACACCTGGATTATCGACGACATCGAGGACGAGGTTTGACGCCCATGCTCGCCCGCACCGCCGACAATCTGTTCTGGCTCGCCCGCTCGATGGAGCGAGCCGACTACATCGCCCGAACCATCGAGGCGACCCTGAGGCTCGAATACCTCCCCAAGACCGAAGGGGAGAAGACCGGCGAATGGGAGGGCGCGCTCAACGCCGCCGGCGCCTACGACAGCTTCATCGCCGAGCGTGGCGTGCTCGACGAGGAGGGCGCGGTCGAATACCTCACCTTCGACCGCACGAACCCGTCGTCGATCTGCAACTGCCTCGAAAACGCGCGCACCGCCGGACGCGCCGTGCGCACCGCGCTCACCGCCGAGACCTGGACGGCGATCAACGACGCTTGGCTCGAGCTCAAGCGCTTCGAGGCGAACCACCGTTTCTCGCGGCCGATGGACCGAGTCGCGCTGACCCGCTTCCTCGACTACGTCAAGAAGGCGTCGCTCGACTTCGACGGCTCCTGCTACCGCACCATGCTGCGCAACGACGCCTACTGGTTCAACCGGCTCGGCATCTTCATCGAGCGCGCCGACAACACCGCGCGCCTGCTCGACGTCAAGTACCACCTGCTCCTGCCTTCGACCGAACCGATCGGCGGCTCGCTCGATTATTTCCAGTGGGTGGCGATTCTGCGGGCGGTGTCGGCGGCGACCGCCTATCACTGGGTCTACCGCGACCGGGTGAAGCCCTGGCTGATCGCCGATCTCCTGATCCTGAAGCGGGCGATGCCGCGCTCGCTGATTTCCTGCTACGAGAGCATCGATCGCGCGCTCGACAGTCTGGCGCGCGACGACGGACGCAGCGGGCTCGCGCAACGGCAGGCGCGGGCGATGCACGCGAAACTGGAGCGCGCAAGCATGACCCAGATCTTCCAGGGCGGCCTGCACGAGTTCATCACGACGTTCATCGAGGACAACGCGCGCCTGTCGAGCACGATCTCCGACCAGTATCTCTTCACTTGAGCGGGGGCTCCCCATGCGGATCCGGATTTCGCACGAGATAACCCATCGCTTCGCGCCGCCGGCCCGGATGCTGATCCAGAACCTGCGCCTGACGCCGCACGGGTTCGACAGCCAGTACGTGCTCTCCTGGCGGATCGACCTCAGCGTCGACAGCGCGCTGAAGCAGACCGAGGACGCGCACGGCAACGTTGTCAGCACGTTCTCGCATCACGGCGGGCCGATCGAGCGCCTGACGGTGACGGCGACCGGCGAGATCGAGACCAGCGACGCCGCAGGCGTCGTCAAGGGAACGGTCGAGCGGCTACCGGCGGAAATGTACCTGCGCGACAGCGCGCTCGCGCACAGCAACGGCGCGCTGCGCGCCTTCGCAAACGATTCGGCGGCGGGCGCCCAGGACCCGCTCGACGTCCTGCATCGGCTGATGGGCGAGTTGAACCGGGTCATGACCTTCGATCCGCACCAGAGCGACGATCCCGATTCGGCGGCCGAAGCCTTCGCGCTGCGGCGCGGCCGGGCGCGCGACTTCGCCCACATCTTCATCGCCTGCGCGCGTTTCCTCGGCGCGCCGGCGCGCTTCGTCAACGGCTACCGCGCCGCCGACGAAGAGGGCGGCGAGACGGGCGCGCATTGCTGGGCGGAGGCGCATGCGCCGCGCCTCGGCTGGATCGCCTTCGACCCGACCGCCTGCATCTGCGCCGACCCGCGCTACGTCCGCGTCGCGGTCGGCTTCGACGCCCGCGACGGCAGCTTCATGAGCACGGCGCACGGCATGGTCGACGACGCGGTCGACAGCGTGATCCGGGTCGAGCAGGCGGGCTATCAGACGCAGGCGTGACGCGTACCTTCTCCCTCCGGGAGAAGGTGGCGCGAAGCGCCGGATGAGGGCTTGGCGCCGCTTCCCCTCACCCTGCCGCCTTCGGCGGCGTCCCTCTCCCGCTTCGCGGGCGAGGGGGCGCGTCCTTTCTCCCTCCGGGAGAAGGGGACCGCGCAGCGGCCGGATGAGGGGTTTGCGCCGCGCGTCGTCTCGCTCTCTGCGCCCGTCGGAGTCGTCTGTTTGCCGGGGCGCCGCCAGCCCGCGCGATGTGCGGACTCGGGCTAAGGCCGCTCGAGCCGTACGTGGGCCACGCCCGCCTGCCGGAAGCCCAGAGCCGCAGCCGCCGTCGTCGAGACGTCGATGATCCGGCCGCGAATGAAGGGGCCCCGGTCGATGATCCGGACCACGGTCGTCCGGCCGTTGTCGAGGTTGGTGACCCGCACCTGCGACCCGAACGGCAGCGACCGGTGCGCGGCGATCAGACCATGGCTGGCGGGGTTGCGATAATAAGAGGCTATACCCAATTCTTCGGCCGAAGCCGCCGATGTAAAAGAATTCATCAATGTGAAGGCTAAAACGTATTTCTTCATCTACGAGGCCTCGTATCCGTTAACTGAACGTGAATCTTCTGACCGCTTCATGCGGCGAAAACAAGGCGACGATTTTTTCACTCCGGCCGCGGCAGGATGATCTGACGTTGGGTCAGGCCTCTGCCTCGCCGCTTGGCTCGGACGCCGCGCGCCGTGCGCCGGCGCTCCCGCCTCGCCCGCCCGCCGGTCGCCCGCAACGGAGCCGCGTCCGCGAAAGCCTTGATTTTTCACGCCGAAAAGTGTTCTTTCGCCATATTCCGAGCCTAGTTTGAACGCGGGCTGGCAGGGAAAGGTCGCGCATGCTCGACGTGCTGGCGAGACGTGACGAAAGACGCCGCGCCCGGTCGGACTCAGCGGCATTGGACGTTCGTCGAAACGCCGCCGGAGACGCGGTCACTCGGCGCCGTTTTGGCCTCGCGGGGCGCGTTCTCGTCGTCACGATCGGTTTTGCGCTGCTGGCGATGGGCCTGTTCTATGTCACCCGTCTCGCCGCGTTCCGCGAGACATGGCTTCACAACAAGGTGTCGTCGGCGCAGACGGCGTTCGAGGCGTTCGACGCGGGCGGCGCCGAGGAGCTTTCCCCCGATCTCGCCCGCAAGGTGCTCGAAAGCGCCGGCGTGCGGGCGATCGTCGTCTCGACGCCGTCGAGCCGGAGGCGATTGTCCGGCGCCGCGCTTCCGGCGACCGCGTCGGTTTCGGTCGATCTCGCCGGCGAGACCTTCCTCGACAGCGTCGGCGCCGCGTTCCGAACCCTGTTCGCGCGGCCCGGCGCCGTCGCGGAGGTGACGGACGCGACCGCCTCGAACGGACGCATCGCGGTGACCCTGGACCAGACGCCGCTGGTCGAGGCGTTGTGGCGCGTGTCGCACACCTTTCTCAATATCGCGCTGCTGATCGCGACGGTGGTCGCCAGCGTCTTGTGGGCGGCGCTGTGGATCATGGTGCTCCGGCCGATGCGGCGGCTCACCTCGAACATCATCGCGTTCGGCGAACGCCCGCAGGACGTCTCGCGGATCATCGCGCCGAGCGGGCGAGACGACGAGATCGGCCGCGCCGAGCGGGCGCTCGCGGCGATGCAGGAGTCGCTCGCGCACGAGCTCGCTCAGCGCAAGCGGCTCTCCGAGCTCGGGATGGCGGTCGCCCGCATCAACCACGACCTGCGCAACATGCTGTCGGCGGCGCAGCTCATCTCGGATCGGCTCGCGACCATTCCAGACCCGCAGGCCCAGCGCCTCGCCCCGCGGCTGGTCGCCACGCTCGACCGCGCGATTCAGTTCTGCCGGGCGACGCTGACCTATGGCGCCGGGACCGAGCAGGCGCCCGAGCGGCGGCGCTTCGATTTGAACGGAATGGCGCAGGAGGTCGTCGAGGCCGCGCGCGCCGAGCACGGCGACGTGATCGCCTACCACGTCGACATCCCGCCCGGCTTCGAGATCTACGCCGATCCGGACCACAGTCTCCGGGTGCTCGAGAACCTGAGCCGCAACGCCGCCCAGGCGCTGATGGCGAAGGGCGCCTCAGGCGAACGGCCGAAGGCCATCCGCTTCGCCGCCATCCGCACCGGCCGCGTGGCGCTGATCGAGATCAGCGACACCGGGCCCGGCTTTCCGACCGGCCAGAAGGACCGGATTTTCGAGCCGTTCCACAAATCGACGAGCGAGGCGGGAACAGGCCTCGGCCTGTCGATCGCCGCCGACCTCGTGACCCGGAACGGCGGCTCCATCGAGCTGGCGCCCCGGCAGGCCAGCGACTTCTACTGCGGCGCGCGCTTCCTCATCAAGCTGCCGGCCGGCGATCGCGCCGCCCAGAATTCGCCTCGTCCCCTGCTGCAGGCTTAGAGCGGTATCCGATCAAACTGGGGCGCGGACGTGTTGGCGTCCAATCGCTCGGCACGCTTCGACGGACACGGGGATTCGCTTTGGTCGGATAACGCTCTAGCGCTGATGCCGAAAACCCGAACCCCAAGGCTGCTACACTCGCCGTAACCTTGGCGAACACGCACGAACGATGCCTCATAACTCTAGGCTCCGATTCCAGCAAGTCTCCATATGTCTTCTATCTTCTCACTTCGCTGTGCAGGCGCTGGCCTTCGTCTGACAGGTCACGTCTCGCGCGGCTTGGTAGATCGCGTCCGCGTCGGCTTGAGAATGAGCCGCGAGCGTCTCCTCCTGCGTGTTTGCTTGTGTTTCTGCGTTTCGTTTTTCTGTCGCGATCGAATTCGCCGCCGAGGTCGCCGCGCCAAACAAATTTGCAAAGGCCGACGCGGTCGCCATGGCGGCGAACTTCGCGCTGCTGACTTGACCGCTTTCTAGGAAAGTGACTTCCCATTGGAGATTTTCACCTAATCCTGCATCCAAAGGCAGGGCCTGGGGCACGCCGAACTGGCCAAAAGAGACGTTGATCGGTGCGGTCAGGAGCTTGCCGACGTTGGCTTTGCCCTCATCCGTCGCTGCGACATATCGATTTCTCCGCTTCCCCTGCCAGACTTCGACCGGAATAAACGCCGGGTCTCGATAGAGCTGCTTGCTATGGTTTAGTGTTTGATCCAACGTTTTAATCATATCTGTTTGCTCAAAGCGATCCTTCGGCGGATTAATAGTGTAGATTGCCGATTGCGCGTTGGCAAAATCGAGATAAATATTGACTAAAAACTCCGGCAAAGCCTTCTCTGAACAAACACCGTGGGTTTTGATTTCATCTTGCTTAATTCCGTTTTTCAAAGCTGCTGGTTTCGACTTGTCAAAGGAAATCAGTCCCAACTTTATAAGTTGATTTTCCGACGGACAAAACGCAGCGACGAGACCGTCTGTCTCAACATGGCCATCCGTTTTCTTCGCCTCGGCGTCAATGGCCCCGATCAATGCGGTGTCTTCCCGTTCGGGATCAACCTGCCGCGGGCTGAGACCGGGATCAATCGTCGTTTTGATGGAGAAGGAAAGCCCCGCTTGCAAATCACTAATAAGGTTCAGAGCAGCTTGATTGGCCGCCGTAGCTTTCTTCTGTGTCGCGTCGTCAAGCCCTCCAACCATGAGTAGATCATTCTTAGTGATGATTGCCTTCAGATCAGACACGCACGCCGACTTTTCGCACACGTTTGCTTTGTCGTTGAGGCATTCCGTCGGTATCGCCTGCAGCGAAGGCGGGGGCGGTACAGAGTCGGGCGTCGAGGGGAGGGGAATTTCGACTTTTTCCGCGAGTACACTCCCCGTTCCCAGCGCAATGGCGACCAGTTTTGGAATGCCACCAATGACGCCGCCGACGATTTGCGCGGTCTGGTCAGCCGGCTGAGAACCAATGGAATTCAGGATATGCGACGATCCAAACGTGGTTATCGTGATATTCTTGTTCTTGAATGTGTCGTTTAGTTCTTCTATGTTAATTGTTTGTTGGCCAATACGCATATCTGGTAGATATCGAGGAGTAACTGTGGGCCGGATACTGATGTTTGCCTCTCCTGTTTGCTTATTGCAATCATGGATAGTGTAATCTATAGATGCATCAAGGACGGTTTTTGGGAGCATCCATGTGAAACGCGCATCGACAATAGGGTCTTCGAGCGCCACGCTTCCCCTTGACGTCAGCAAGAAAAATGCAGCCCCGAGCGAGCAAAAGCGAATTGCGCGAGTCGTCATCATTGGATCCCTCCCATAGCAATAGTTCGTCAAAAAAAAGCAGGGCTTACTGTTTTGTTAATTTAGAATAGAGATCAGAACCCTTCGCCTGAACCGCTTCGGGCAGTGTATCAAGGCTCAGCGCCCCACGATCGTCGGCTGTGTGGGGAAACAAAACGACCTTGGCTCCGCTCGCGTAGGTGCGCAGCTTTCCGTCATTCGACAGCTTCCGTAACAGCGCCGACGAGCCTTCTCCGATCTTGTATGCAGGCCCCTCGTCGCCGACGATGACGGGAACGACTTTCCCGTTGGCGATCACAACGCCGTAGTCTCCCAATTTGACGTTAGAGAGCCTCTGAAAGGCGCCCATCTCGATTCCTTTGGGAGCGGCCGAGGGGATGACTACGTAGGGAACAAGGTCGGCGTTCAGTGGGACGCATTCTTTGCCGGTCTTCGACGGCAGCACGCAGTGCGACGGGTCCGGCGCATCGAGTTTCAAGCTGGTGGGGCATTGGCTCGTCACGCCATGGGCGGACGAACAGGCCGATGGCGAGCCGTCATCGTCCCATGCGAGTTTAGCTTCGACCAAAACCGCCTCCGGCCGGCCGGGAGAGGAAAGACTTTCGAAGCGGGTAAAACGGCTCGGGTCCGACTTGCAGCCGTACCAAATCACTTTGCCGGATTTGCCTCGGATCGGAAACTGAACGCCCTGGAAAACGTCGCGGGCATCGCATTGAGCAAATTGATTACGGTAATTCTCGTCAATTGCCGATCCGGGCGGGAGCTCTGACGGGTTCGCCCGCGCACTAAAACTCGCGAGCGCCCCCAACAAAACAAAATAGTTAACTCCTCTGTCCATCGCTTCCCTCCGACTTCCCGTTCTAGGGTATGCGTAACTGATATTGAGGCCCCAAGATGTGACGCTGATCACAGTTCAAGCGTCGCGGTCGAACTGAGTAGCAAGAGGTAGTCCCGCATCCGCTCCTGGGCCGCCTGTCGGCAGGCTGAACCGATGTCCTCATGTCGAATTGGTGCTCGGAGCCTTAAGTCCTGTCAAGGGCACCCGAGCGATGCCCGGCCGTCCGCTGTCGCCAGCGACTGATTTCAAAACTAGGCAGGCTCGAAACTACAAATTGTCTCCGCAGAGGTCGTGCGTAGCCCGAGTGCTGCGCGAAGGCGCTAGCTAGCCGACACCATCTGGCGGGTAACCGGTAATGCCCGTCGGGCTGGCTTTCGCGAAGCGCCCCGCTCGGATAAGAAGCGGCTCGTCGGCGCGCGCTTTGGGGTTGCACGCGCCCGGAGAGCGCAAAACATGTCCATCGCCAGCCATGTCTTGCGGACGCGGGACATCGCTATCCTGTCTTCCGGCTCGCCGGAGGCAGAAGAGGCGCGTCACGCCCTGGTGGCGCTCTACGGCGACATCTCCCCCGAAGAGGCGGACGTCATCGTCGCCCTCGGTGGCGACGGGCTGATGCTGCAGACGCTGCACCGCACGATCAAGTCGCCCAAGCCCATCTACGGCATGAACCGCGGGTCGGTCGGCTTTCTGATGAATGAATATTCCGAGCGCAACCTTCCGGAACGGCTCGCCGCCGCCCTGCCTTCGATCATTCATCCGCTCCTCATGCGCGCGAGCGACGTGCGCGGCATCGAGACGACCGCGCGCGCGATCAACGAGGTCTCTCTCCTGCGCCAGACCTATCAGGCGGCCAAGCTCCAGATCGCGGTCGATTCGGCGACCCGGCTCAGCGAGCTGATCGCCGATGGCATTCTGGTGGCGACGCCGGCCGGCTCGACCGCCTACAACCTTTCGGCCAACGGGCCGATCCTGCCGCTCGGCGCGCCCCTGATGGCGCTGACGCCGCTTTCGCCCTTCCGCCCGCGACGCTGGCGCGGCGCCCTGCTGCCCGACGCTGCGCAGGTGGTGATCGACGTCCTCGAGGCCGACAAGCGCCCCGTCGCCGCCGCCGCCGACCACTACGAAATCCGCCGCGTCACCCGGGTCGAGGTGTCGATGGACCGCGCGACGTCGCTCGTCCTGCTGCATGACCCGGGCCATTCGCTCGACGAACGGATCCTGCGCGAGCAATTCCGGTATTGAGGGGGCGATCATGGTCAAATCGGCGCGCGTCATCAACGAGAAAGTTCTGTCCCGGGGCCGCTTCGACCTCACCCGCACGGACATCGAGGTCGTCGAGGACGACGGCGCGACCCGGACGCTGTCGCATGAGGTCTACCGTCACGGCCTTGCCGCGGCGGCGCTGCTCTACGACCCCGAGCGGTCGGTGGTGACGCTGGTCAAGCAATTCCGGGCGGGCGCTTTTCTTTGCGACCGATCGCTTTCGACCCTCGAGGCCTGCGCCGGCATGCTCGACGGCGACTCGCCCGCCGACTGCGTCGTGCGGGAGGCCATGGAGGAGACCGGCCTCGCGATCAGCGAGCCGCGCCGGGCCTTCGACGCCTACATGAGCCCGGGCGGCATGACCGAGA
>CAIZGR010000503.1 GCA_903932535.1 uncultured Hyphomicrobiales bacterium
CAATCGCTACTCGATGGCCGCTCAATTTGGCCAGTTTAATTGTCGCTAAGCGGCCATCATAATTGTCGCGCTGCAGGATTGCCTTCGAATGCCGCAATCAGGCGGTCCAACCCATCCTGGGTCGGGCGCCGGTCGCGTTCATGGCCCTTCTCGAAGAGGCCGAGCCGCGCGAGAGCGATGCGGGCAAGCACGGCCGCCTCCATGGACACAACCACACCGTGGACGGCGGCTGCGTGAGAGAGGATCGCTTTGATATAACCGAGACCAGTCGTAAAGTGACCGGGCCCGCGCCGTCGCGGGCGCGTTCCTTGCCGAATTGATTCAGCTTTTCACGGCTCAGCTCTTGCGCAGACAGCTGCCCCAGCTTCCCCTCGGGGGAATTGACGCTCGCCGCCTTCGAGCGTCCAATGGGCTTGCCGACCTCGTGAAGAACCTTTCGATGGAGGCGAACAAGGCCGCCAAAGGACTTGGCGTCCCGGGAGCGCCTCGCGACCGCCGGCTCGCCCCGGTCGTCGCGCCGAAGAAACGTCTCGTTGACATACTTCCCTTTTCGCCGCACCTGGACTCGCCAGGATCCGGAACTGAGCTTTGTGAAGGTTGCCGAAGCGTGTGCGCTCCATGTGCAGCGCGGCGGCGCACTGCGGCGGAAAGAGTCGCATCCTGGCGTAGAAAAGAGTGCGCACGACCCGGCCCAACGAATTGAGACTACAAAAAAGTGATTCCGAATCAAGACTTTAGATTCGCCGTGGCCCCCATGATGGACTGGACCGACCGCCGTTGCCGGGCCTTCCATCGCCTGCTCACCCGCCGCGCCCGCCTCTATACCGAAATGGTCACCGCCGACGCGGTCGTGTTCGGCCCGCGCGAGCGGCTGCTCGGCTTCGACGCCGCCGAGCATCCGGTCGCGCTGCAACTGGGCGGATCGGAGCCGAAGCGGCTCGCGGAAGCGGCGCGGATCGGCGCCGATTTCGGCTACGACGAGATCAACCTCAACTGCGGCTGCCCGTCCGACCGGGTGCAGAGCGGACGATTCGGCGCCTGCCTCATGCGCGAGCCGGCGCTGGTCGCCGAATGCGTTTCGGCGATGAAGGCCGCGGTCGCGGTTCCGGTCACGGTCAAGTGCCGCATCGGCGTGGACGACCAGGAGCCGCGCGAGGCTCTGTTCGCCTTCGCGGAAACCGTGAAGGCGGCGGACGCCGACGCGCTGATCGTGCATGCGCGCAAGGCCTGGCTCGAGGGGTTGAGCCCGAAGGACAACCGTACCGTGCCGCCGCTCGACTACGGCCTCGTCTACGCCCTGAAGCGCGAGCATCCCGACTGGCCGATCCTGCTCAACGGCGGCGTGCCCGACCTTTCCGCCGCGCGCGCCCACCTCGCCCATGTCGATGGGGTGATGCTCGGCCGGGCCGCCTACCAGAATCCGGAACTTCTCCTCGGCGTCGATCCGGAACTGTTCGGCGAGCCCGCGCCGGTCGCCGACGCCTTCGAGGCGCTGGAGGCGCTGATGCCGGCGATCGCGGCGGGGCTCGCGCGCGGCGAGCGCCTGCACGATTTCACCCGCCACCTGCACGGGCTGTTCTCCGGGCGGCGCGGGGCGCGGGCGTTCCGGCAGGTCCTTGCCACGGAAGCCGTGGGCCGCGGGGCAGGCCTCGAGGCGCTGCGGGCGGCAATGGCGCGGGTGGAGCGGGGGCCGGCGGGCGAGGCGGAAGCGCGCCTGCCGGCGGCCGCGACGGCGTAGGACGGCGGGGCAAGCTTCGCTGACGCTTTGTCTTGGATTGCGCCGTCGTCGCCACGCCCGGGATGCGACCGGGGGGTCGCTCGGGATGACGGGAAGGGCGGTAGCCCCCGCCAATCCCTCACTTCGCCGTCAAAATCAGCTTCCCGCGCTCGACCGAATAGCTCTTCAGCCGCTCGAGAAAGCTCATGCCGAGCAGGCTCTCCTCCAGCGCGCCGGGCTTGGCGACCAGGGCCGGCACCCGGCGCATCGCGATCGGCCCGACCGACATCTCGTCGAGGCGGACTTCAGCCGCCATCGCGGAACCGTTCGCGGTCGTCACCGGCACGTCGTAGACGAGGCTCGCGGCGTTGACGCCGGCGCGGCGCGCGTCGGAAGCGGTCAGCACCACCATCGAGGCGCCGGTGTCGAACAGCAGCGTCGCCCGCGCTCCGTTGATATGCGCCGTCACCGCGAACGCGCCGCCGAGCCGGCTTCTGACGATCGCTTCGCCCCCCTGCCCGACCGCGGGCTCGGACGGCATCAACTCCGAAGTCATCCGTTCGACGAAGTCGTTAGCCTCGTAACGGTAGGCGTAGACGCCCGCCACGAGGGCGAAGAGGACGCCCCAGACCGCGACCGAACCGGCCATCCGCGCGAGGTCCGAAGGCCGCCTGCCCACGAGGAAATAGGCGAGCAGCGCGACGAGGCCGGCCGCGCTCCCGACCGTCTTGTGATCGAGGCCGGCGATCTTCACGTCGGCCGGCGTCAGCATGAGCACGGCGACCGCGACGGCGAGAATGGCGAGGGGGAGGAAGAGGCGCATCAGCCGGCCCGCCCCCGCCGGCCGGCGCGACCGGCGCGCGCGCCCCGCGCGCGCATGGAGACGAGGCGCGAATCGAGCGCGGCCATCACGGCGAGCCGCTGGGCCTCGCTCATCCCACCCCATCCGGCGATCTCGTCGATCGTGCGCCCGCAGCCGATGCACAGCGCCGAGACAGGATCGACGACGCAGATTTTGACGCAAGGGGTGGAGATCGCGGCGGTCATAGCCGTCCCTTAAGCCGTGGACCGCCCGATGAGAAGGCCGCACCACGCGGCGATCTCCGCCCATTGCTGCGCGGCCCCCGCGACGTCGCCGGTCTGGCCGCCGATCTGGCGCCGCGCCAGCGCCGTCATCGCCGCCGCCCCGGCCGCCGCCCCGAGCGCGCCGGCCAGCGCATGGCCGAGGCCGGTCGCGGCCTGCCCGGCGACGA
>CAIZGR010000504.1 GCA_903932535.1 uncultured Hyphomicrobiales bacterium
CGACGCGGAACGAGGTCTCGGAGCCGGCGAGGTAGAATTCCCACATCCGGCAGAACCGCTCTCCCGACACCTTCGCCACCTCGTCCCAATGCGCCAGGAACCGCTCGCGCCAGGCGCGCAGCGTGTCGGCGTAATGCAGCCGCAGGATCTCGATGTCGGTGACGAACAGCCCCGCCCGTTCGATCGCCGGAAGGACCTCCGACAGGCTCGGAATGTAGCCCCCAGGGAAGATGTACTTACGAATCCACGCGTTGGTCGCCGCGGGAACAGAATTCCGCCCGATCGAATGCAGCAGCATAACCCCGCTGTCCTCGAGCAGGCGGCGGACGGTCTGGAAAAATTCGTCGTAGCGGTTGACGCCGACGTGCTCGAACATGCCGACCGAGACGATGCGGTCGAACCGCTCGTTCACGTCGCGATAGTCCTGTAGACGGAAATCGAGCCGCTCGGCGAAACCCGAGCGCTCGGCGCGCGCGCGCGCCACCGCGATCTGCTCCTCCGACAGCGTGACGCCGGTCGCCTTTCCCGCGCCTGCGACCCCGGCGAGATAGAGCGCCATGCCGCCGAAGCCGCAGCCGATGTCGAGCACCGAAGCGTCCTCGTCGACGAGGAGCTTGGCCGCGATATGGCGCTTCTTGGCGCGCTGGGCGTCGTCGAGCGTCTGGCCCGAATGCTCGAAATAGGCGCAGGAATACTGCCGGTCGGCGTCGAGGAAGAGATCGTAGATCCGCCGGTCGTGGTCGTAATGGCGCGCGACGTTGTCCTTCGCCCGCCTGCGGTCGTTGCGCTGATGGAGGCTGCGGAAAAAGACGCGGGCGCTTTCGACCGCCTTGATCCAGGGAAGCGCCTCGATCTGCGCGAAGTTGCGGGCGGCGAGATCGAGAAGGTCGTAAAGCGCGCCTTCGGTGACGACGATCCGCCCGTCCATGTAGAGTTCGCCGAGGGAAAAGGCCGGGTCCGACAGCAGCGCCCACTCGGCCGCGCGGTCGGCGAGGCGCACGCCGAGCTTCGGCCCCGCTCCGTCGCCGACCCTGTGCCGTCCGCCGTCCGCCGTCTCCACTTCCAGGTTGCCCGTTCGCACCAGCTTGCTGAGAAGAGCCGCAAATGTCCTAGCCATGGCCCGACACCTCCCTCTCGCTCTCTGCCGCCCTCCGTCCCGCCGCAATGCTCTTCCGCCTCGAGTTAAACAAAGTTGGCCGCGTTTTTCAAGGGCAAAGGCGCCCATCCCGAGCGTGGCGCGCAAAAAGCCTGGCCTGTCTTGGTTTGGCCCCATTCGTCAGGGCATGTCCGCGACCGTTTTCCTTTCGCGGCTTTTGCGATAGACGTCGAGCAAATCGGCCAAGGGTTTTCTGTTGGTGCACTATGTTTCTACGCGCGGCGCGGCGGCGAGCCTCGGCTTCACCGACGCGCTGATGACCGGACTCGCCCGCGACGGCGGCCTCTATGCGCCGCTGACGCTGCCCGAATGGCGTCCGGAATCGATCCGGGCGCTGAGGGGTCTCGCCTACGCCGAGGCGGCGGTGCGGGTGATGTCCGCGTTCATCGGCGGCGACTTCGGCGCGGTGGAGCTCGAGACGTTGACCAAGGACGCGTATGCCGGCTTCCGCCACGCGGCCACGGCGCCGCTGGTGCAGATCGAACCCAATCTCTTTGCGCTCGAACTCTTCCATGGGCCGACCTTGGCCTTCAAGGATTTCGCCATGCAATGGCTCGGCCGCGCGATGGACCGCGTTCTCGCCGAGCGCGGCGAGCGGGCGACCATCCTCGGCGCCACTTCGGGCGACACGGGGGCCGCGGCGATCGAGGCGTTCGGCGGTCTGGCGCGCGCCGACGTCTTTATTCTCTATCCGCAGGGGCGCGTGTCAGACGTCCAGCGCCGCCAGATGACGACGGTCGGCAAGGCCAACGTGCATGCGCTGGCGGTCGAGGGGACGTTCGACGACTGCCAGCGGATCGTCAAGGACCTGTTCGGCGATCTCGCCTTCCGCGACGAGATGCGCCTTTCCGGCGTGAACTCGATCAACTGGGCCCGCATCCTCGCCCAGATCGTCTATTATTTCGTCGCGGCGGTCGCGCTCGGCGCGCCGGAGCGGGCGGTGTCCTTCGCGGTTCCCACCGGCAATTTCGGCGACATCCTCGCCGGCTACTACGCCAAACGGATGGGCCTGCCGATCGAGCGCCTGGTCATCGCGACCAACGAAAACGACATCCTCGCCCGGACGCTCGCCTCGGGCCGCTACGAGCCGCGGGGTGTGAAGGCGACGCAGTCGCCGTCGATGGATATTCAGGTCTCGTCCAATTTCGAGCGCCTGCTGTTCGAAGCGTCCGGTCAGGACCCGGAAGCCGTGCGCCGGATGATGGCCGATTTCGCGTCCGACGGTTGGTTTGCGATTCCCCCGGCGGCCCTCGGACGCATTCGCGCCGATTTCGCCGCCGAGCGCGTCGACGAGGCGGAATGCGCCGCTGAAATGACGCGGGTCTGGCGGGACTGCGCGCATATGATCGATCCGCACAGCGCCGTCGGCGTGGCCGCCGCGCGCCGCGCGCTCGCCGCCGCGCCCGCGACGCCGGTCGTCGCGCTCGGGACCGCGCATCCGGCGAAGTTCCCGGACGCAGTTGAAAAGGCGACCGGCGTGCGCCCGCCGCTGCCCGTCCATCTCGCCGATCTGATGGAGCGGCGCGAGACGATCGTCGTGCTGCCGAACGACGCGGCCGCCGTGGCCGCGCGCCTGCGTCAAACCGCGAGAGCCCAAACCGTGAAAGCCCCCGCGTGACCGTTCGCACCGCGATACTGCCGTCGGGCCTCGCCGTCGTCACCGAGGCGAGCGCGCATCTGCGCACCGCGGCCGTCGGCGTGTTCGTTTCGGCCGGCTCCCGCCACGAGACCCCGGCCGAGCACGGGCTGTCGCATCTCCTCGAGCACATGGCGTTCAAGGGCACGCGGAGACGGAGCGCGCGCGACATCGCCGAGGCGATCGAGGACGTCGGCGGCGACCTCAACGCGGAGACCGGCGTCGAGCGGACGGGTTACTTCGCCCGCGTGATCGGGACCGACGTGGCCTTGGCGCTCGACGTGATCGGCGACATTCTCACCGACAGCCTGTTCGATCCGGGCGAGCTCGAGCGCGAGAAGAACGTCATCATCCAGGAAATCGGCGCCGTCGAGGACACGCCCGACGACTATGTGTTCGATCTCCTGACGGCTGCGGCTTGGCCGGAGCAGGCGGTCGGGCGCCCCATTCTCGGCACCCGCGAGCGGGTCGGCGCCTTCGACCGCGAGGCCGTCGGCGGCTATCTGGCCCGCCACTACGGCGCGTCCTCGATCGTGGTCGCCGCGACCGGCGCGGTCGAGCACGACGCGATCGTCGCCCTCGCGCAGTCGCGGCTCGCCGGGCTGCCGAACGGCTCGCCTCCGCCGCTCGCGCCTGCGAACTATCGCGGCGGCGAGACGCGCCTCAAGCGCAAGCTCGAGCAGACCCATGTCGCCGTCGCCTTCGAGGGCCGGCCGGTCGGCGCGCCGGACCACGACGCGGCGCACGTGTTCGCGTCCGCGGCCGGCGGGGGCATGTCGTCGCGGCTCTTCCAGGAAGTGCGCGAAAAGCGCGGGCTCGCCTATTCGATCTACGCCTTCCACTGGGATTACGCCGACACGGGGCTCTTCGGGTTCTATGCCGGCTCGGCCGGCCGCGACGCCGCCGAGGTGGTCGCCGCCTCGCTCGATTGCCTGGCGGAATGCGCGCATACGCTCGACGACCGCGAGATCGGACGGGCCAAGGCGCAGATGAAGGTCTCGATCCTGGCCGCGCTCGAATCGCCGGGCGCGCGCGCCCAGCAGCTCGCGCGGCAGATGCAGATCCACGGCCGCCCGCTGTCGCTCGACGAGATGATCGCCCGCGTCGAGGCGATCTCGACCGCCGAGGTTCGCAAAACCGGCGCAGCCATGCTTAGATCGCAGCCCACGCTGGCGTCGATCGGCGCCGTCGCCAAGGTTCCCGGGCAGGCGAAGGTCGCCGAGGCGCTGAGGGGAGTTTGATGGCGCTTTTCGGCCTGACCCGCACGGTCAATCCCGAGCCGCTGCTGCGGGGCGACGGCGTTTACCTGCGTCCGGCGATCCCGGGAGACTTCCCGGAGTGGTCGCAGCTCCGGGCGTCGAGCCGATCGTTCCTCGAGCCGTGGGAGCCGACCTGGCCGGACGACGACCTGACCCAGACCGCGTTCCGGCGCCGCCTCAAGCGTCAGGAAGAGGACATCGCGCGCGACGAGGCTTACGCCTTTCTTATTTTCGACCAGACGTCCGAGCAGCTTCTCGGCGGCGTCACGCTCGGCGGCGTGCGCCGGGGCGTCTCCCAGACCGGCACGCTCGGCTACTGGATGGGCGCGCCGCACGCCGGCAAGGGCCGCATGACCCGCGCCGTCGCCGCGACCGTCGAATTCGCCTTCGGAAAGTTGCGGCTTCACCGGGTCGAAGCCGCCTGCATTCCCGGCAACGCGCCCTCGATCGCGCTCCTCGAGCGCAACGGCTTCCGCCGCGAGGGCTATGCGCGCGGCTATCTCAAGATCGACGGCGCCTGGCGCGACCATGTTCTGTTCGCGCTCGTCGAGAGCGACGCGCGGACGAAACCGGCGGCGGGCTGAGGTGTTCGCCAGGACATTGCGCGCCGTCGAGCCGTTCCTTCGCCCCGGCCTCCGGGGCGCGCGACCCTTTATCGCCGCCGCCGCCGCGTGCGGCGTCGTCCTTTTTCTGGCCGCGCTTGCCGCGAGCGGTCCGGCTTTCGCCGTCCAGTCGGTGCGGGTGTCGGCCGATTCCGACGCCATCGATCTCACCCGCGCGGTCGAGCATTACAGCGCGCAGGGCGACCGCATTCAGGTCTCCACCGCTCCCGGCGCCGACGGCATCGTCCGGCGCATCGAGGTGAGCGCGCTCGAGGCCGGCGCCCAGCCGTCCTGGATCGTGTTCGCGCTGACCAATGATTCCGACGAGCAGTTGACCCGCCTGATCGTCGCGCCCCACTTCCGGCTGGTCGGTTCGGGCGTCGTCTGGCCCGATCTCGGCTCCTCGCGCATCACGACGATCACCGCCAGCCAAGGACAGGCCCCGGAGCGCGAGGACAACCCCGAGGCGGACGTGTTCCGGCTGACCCTCGATCCCGGCACGACCGTGACCTACGTCGCCGAATTGCGTTCGCCCTCGCTGCCGCAGCTCTACTTGTGGGAGCCGGAGGCGTTCAAGGACAAGTCGACCAGCCTCACCCTCTACGAAGGCATTCTCATCGGCATCGCGGGCTTGCTCGCGCTCTTCCTGACGATCGTGTTCGTCGTGCGCGGGGCGATGATCTTTCCCGCCGCCGCGGCGCTCGCTTGGGCGGTGTTCGCCTATGTCTGCATCGACTTCGGCTTCTGGCGGAAGATGTTCGGCCTCGAGGACGCCTCGGAGCGGATCTGGCGCGCAGGGGTCGAAGCGACCATCGCCGCGACCCTGATCGTGTTCCTGTTCGCCTACCTCAACCTGCGCCGCTGGCACGTCCGCTACATGCATTTCGCATTCGTGTGGCTGCTCCTGATGGCGGCGGTCGTCGGGCTCTCGGTGTTCAACGCGCCGGTCGCGGCCGGCGTCGCCCGCATCTCGATCGCCACCGTCGCGGGCGTCGGCCTCCTCCTGATCCTGAGTCTGGCGGCGCGCGGCTCCGATCGCGCGGTGATGCTGATCCCGACTTGGTATCTGCTGGCGGTCTGGGTGGCGGCGGCCGGCGCGACCGCGCTCGGCTACCTCACCAACGACCTCGCGGCGCCGGGGCTGGTCGGCGGCCTCGTTCTGATCGTCATGCTGATCGGCTTCACCGTGATGCAGTTCGCCTTCTCGGGCGCGCGCGGCCGCGGGGACGGCGGGGCCGACACGGAGCGCCGCGCGCTGGCGATGGCGGGATCGGGCGAAGCGATCTTCGACTGGAACGTGGTCAACGACGAGATCAGCGGCGGCGGGGCGCTCGAGAGCCAGCTCGGCCTCAAGCGCGGCGCGCTCGAAGGCTCGGCCGCCGGCTGGCTCGACGTTCTGCATCCGCTCGACCGCGACCGTTATGCCCTGGCGCTCGACGGACTGCTGCACCAGCGGTCCGGGCGGATCAACCACGAGCTGCGGCTGCGCGGCGCCGACGGCCACTACTTCTGGTACATGCTGAAGGCCCGGCCGGTGGTCGGCGCCGAGGGCGAGGTCGTGCGCGTCGTCGGCTCGCTCGCCGACGTCACCGAGCTGAAATCGGCCGAGGAGCGCATGCTCCACGACGCCATTCACGACAACCTGACCGGCCTGCCGAACCGCGAGCTGTTTCACGATCGCCTCGACACCGCCGTCCATCAGGCGCAGAAGCCCGACGCCGCCGCGCCGATCGCGATCGTCGTCGACATCGACGACTTCAAGCGGGTCAACGATTCCTATGGCCTGTCGATGGGCGATTCGACGCTGCTGGCGATCGCCCGCCGGCTCGCGCGCGACCTGAAGCCCGGCGACACCCTGGCCCGGCTCGGCGGCGACCAGTTCGGCGTCATCCTCGTCGCCGATCCGCATCCCGAGGACCTCGGCGCACGGCTGGAGGCCTTGCGGGTGGGCCTCGCCGCGCCGATCAGCTTCGGCGAGCGGGACATTGCGCTCACCGTGTCGATCGGCGCCGCCGTCTGGGAGCCGAAGCTCCACCCCAAGGGCGCCGTGCTCATCGCCGACGCGCAGCTCGCGCTCGCCAACGCCAAGAAGGCGGGCGGCGACCGGGTCGAGCTGTTTGCGCCGATCATGCGCTCGCAGCGCTCGGATCGACAGACGCTGGAAAACGACATCCGCCAGGCGCTCGAGCGCGGCGAGATCATGGTGCTGTTCCGGCCGGTGGTGCGCCTGGAGGACAGGACCGTCGCGGGCTTCCAGGCGCTCACCCGCTGGCGCCACCCGAAGCTCGGCGTGCTCGACGAGAGCGAATTCGCCGAGGCGGCCGAGACGACCGGCGCCGCGATCGACCTCGGCGCCTTCGCGCTCGAGACGACGGCGCGCGAGCTGGCCGCGTGGCAGAAGGCGCTGGAGGTCAATCCGCCGATCTTCGCCACCGTCGCCGCGTCGTCGCGCCAGATGCTGGGTCACGACCTCCTGACCGACGTGCGCACCGCCCTCAATCGGCACTTCGTCCAGCGCGGCTCGCTCAAGATCGCCGTCGCCGAGAACCTGGTGATGGAGAACCCGGAATACACCGCGGCCCTCCTGCGGCGGGTGCGCGAGATCGGGGCGGCCCTGATGCTCGACCGCTTCGGCGCCGGCTACACCTCGCTCGGGCACCTGCCGCAGTACCGTTTCGACGCCATGCGGATCGACGCCACGCTCGTCAGGCCGAACGCCTTCGGCCAGCGCTCGCCGATCCTGCGCTCGATCGTGGCGATGGCGCACGAGATGGGCATGGACGTCGTCTCCGAGGGCGCGGACACCGAATCGGACGCGGTCGAGCTCGCCCAGATCGGCTGCCAGTTCGCCCAAGGCTCCGCCTTCGGCCAGCCGATGAGCGCGGCCGCAGCGCGCAAGCTCATGGGCGCGGAGCCGGCGTGAGCCGGCCGTCCGTCGCCGCGGCCTGCGCCGGAAGAATGTCATGCTCTCCGTCGTCATCGGTCTTGCCGGCTGATCCGCCAGCCTCCGGCCAGCCGGCAAGGACGGAGCCGGCGCAATGCGCCTCGACATCCGCCCCCCCTTGCCCGCGCCGCCCTCCTGCGCCATGACCCGGCCCCATGAGCGCCGACCTCCTTTCCGAACGCAATTGGCTCGCCGAAATCCAATCGACCGTGCGCGAGGCCGCGCCGAGCGGCATCGTCGAAGTGTTCGACTACGGCCGCGGGCGGCAGGGCCTCATTCCGCTCTGGGTCGGCGAGGGCGATATGCCGCCGCCAGCGGCCGTGTCCGAGGCGGCGAAGGCGTCGATCGACCGGGGCGAGACTTTTTATACGGCTCAGGGCGGCATTCCCGCGCTGCGCGAGGCCATCGCCGCCTACATGACCCGCGTCTACGGCGCGGCGCCGGGCGGCGGCGCGTTCCGGCCCGAAAGTTTCTTCGCCACGATCGGCGGCATGCACGCCATCGAGATCGCGACCCGCCTGACGCTCGGCCCCGGCGACGAGGCGCTGATCCCGTCGCCCGCGTGGCCGAATTTCGTCGGCGCGATCGAGACGTCGGGCGCCCGCGCGGTTCCGGTCCCGCTCGGCCGCCGGGGGCGCTGGAGCCTGGACACGGAAAGGCTCGCCGCCGCCGTGACGCCGGCGACCCGGGCGATTTTCCTCAATTCCCCCGCCAACCCGACCGGGTTCATCGCCACCCGCGAGGAGATCGCCGCGACCCTGGACCTCGCCCGCAGGCGCGGCCTCTGGATCGTGGCCGACGAAATCTACGGCCGCCTCACCTACGACGGCGCCCGCGCGCCCTCGTTCCACGACGTGATGGCGCCGGACGACAAGATTCTGTTCGTCCAGACCCTGTCGAAGAACTGGGCGATGACCGGGTTTCGCGTCGGCTGGCTGGAGGCGCCGGCGGCGCTCGGGCCGGTGATCGAGAACCTCGTCCAGTTTACCAGCTCCGGCGTGCCGGTGTTCACCCAGCGGGCGGCGATCGCGGCGCTGGACGAGGGCGAAGCGTTTCTCGCCGCCCAGATCGAGCGCTGCCGCCGGTCGCGCGACATCCTGTGCGAGGGGTTGCTGGCCACCGGCCGGGTGCAATTCTTCGAACCCGAGGCGGCGTTCTACCTGTTCTTCGCGGTCGACGGCTTCCCCGATTCGCGCGCGCTGGCGCTGCGCCTGATCGACGAGGCGGGCGTCGGCGCGGCGCCCGGCTCGGCCTTCGGCCCGGGCGGGGAGGGGCATCTGAGACTCTGCTTCGCCCGCGACCCCGCGCAGATCGCGGAAGCGACGCGGCGCATCGTGCGGTGGCTGAGAGGGTGACGAGGAACCGCCCGGCGCTGCTCGAGACGCTGACCGGCCTGTCCGCTTGAAATCGCTCGCCGGCGCCGAATTGACCTCGTCGCCGTCCAACCCGATATGCGATGACCGTCCCGCGCCGGAAAGCGCGCGTCTCGTGCGCTTGGACGGCGAGACGCCGTCCCTCCGAATCAAGGAAAGGCCGCCCATGACCGTCGAACCCAGCGACCCGAACCCGCTTCTCGCGGCGTGGCGCGGCCCGTTCGAGGCCCCGCCGTTCGATCTCGTCGAACCCCGGCATTTCCGGCCCGCCTTCGAGGCCGCCCTCGAACAGGCGCGGGCGGAGATCGCCGCCGTCGCCGCCGACCCTTCGGAGCCGAGCTTCGCCAACACGATCGAAGCGCTGGAGCGCAGCGGCCGCGCCCTCGACCGGGTCGCAAAGGTCTTCTTCAATCTGGCGAGCGCCGACACGAACGACGAAATCCAGGCGATCGAGCGGGAGATCGCCCCGGTCCTCGCGCGCCATCGCAGCGACATCTATCTGAACGACGCCCTCTACCGGCGCGTCGACGCCCTGAAGGCGAACGAACCGGCGCTTGGGCTGACCTCCGAGCAGGCGCGCGCCCTTCGCCGCTACCATCTCGATTTCATCCGCGCCGGCGCCGGGGCGCCCCCGGAGGCGAAGGCGCGGCTGACGAAGATCGGCGAAAGGCTCGCGACGCTCTCCGCCGAATTCGGCCAGAACGTGCTGGCCGACGAGAAATCCTGGACGCTGTGGCTCGACGCCTGCGACCTCGAAGGGCTCCCCGATTTCGTCGTCGCGAGCGCGGCGCGGCTGGCGGCCGAGCGCGGCCAGCCGGGGCGCTTCGCCATCACGCTGGCGCGCTCGAGCGTCGAGCCCTTCCTGCAGTTCTCCGCGCGCCGCGACCTGCGCGAGACCGCCTTTCGCGCCTGGGCGGCGCGCGGCGAGAACGGCGGCGCGACGGACAATCGCGCCGTCGCCGCCGAAACCCTGCGCCTGCGGGCCGAACGCGCCCGGCTGCTCGGCTACGCGAGCCACGCCGACTACCGCCTCGACGACACGATGGCGAAGACGCCGCAGGCCGCGCTCGACCTGCTCGAATCAGTCTGGAAGCCCGGCGTCGCGGCCGGGCGCCGCGAGGCGGAAGCGCTTCAAGAGATCGCGGCCCGCGAGGGCGGCAATTTCAGCGTCGCGCCGTGGGACTGGCGCCATCTCGCCGAGAAGCGCCGCAAGGAGGCGTTCGACTTCGACGAGAGCGCGGTCAAGCCCTATCTCCAGCTCGACCGCATGATCGACGCGGCCTTCTACGCCGCCGGCCGGCTGTTCGGCCTGAGCTTCGCAGAGCGCTTCGACCTGCCGCTCTACCATCCCGACGCCCGCGCCTGGACGGTGAGCAACCGGGACGGCGCGGCCATCGCCCTCTTCGTCGGCGATTATTTCGCGCGCGGAACGAAGCACAGCGGCGCCTGGATGAGCAATTTCCGCGGTCAGGAGAAGCTCGACGGACCGCAATTGCCGATCGTGGTCAATGTGATGAACTTCTCCAAGGGCGGCGAGGGCGAGGCGAGCCTGCTGAGCTTCGACGACGCGCGCACGCTGTTCCACGAGTTCGGCCACGCGCTGCACGGCCTGCTGTCGGACGTCACCTATCCGGTGTTGTCGGGGACGCGGGTCGCCGGAGACTTCGTCGAATTTCCCTCGCAGCTCTACGAGCACTGGCTCGAACAGCCGGAAATGCTCCGGCGTTTTGCGGTCCACTACCGGACGGGCGAGCCGATGCCCGAGGCGTTGCTCGACAAGCTCCTTGCCGCGCGGCGCTTCAACCAGGGTTTCGCGACCGTCGAATACACCGCCTCGGCGCTGGTCGATCTCGCGCTGCATCTCGATCCATCGCCGGACGAGGTCGACGTGGCCGCGTTCGAGCGGGCGGAGCTCGCGCGCATCGGCATGCCGGAGGCGATCACGCCGCGCCATCGCACGCCGCATTTCCAGCACATCTTCTCGGGCGGCTATTCCTCGGCCTATTACAGCTATCTCTGGTCCGAGATTCTCGACGCCGACGGGTTCGAGGCCTTCGAGGAGGCCGGCGACATCTTCGATCCGGCGGTCGCCCGCCGCCTGCAAGACTTCGTCTACGCGGCCGGTGGCAGCCGCGACTACGAGGAGGCCTATCGCGCCTTCCGCGGACGCGCGCCTTCGCCTGCGGCGCTGTTCCGCAAGCGGGGGCTCGAGGCGGGGACGGGCTGAGCGCGAGCGGACGCGGTTTCTCCGCCCCGAGGGGGCGCAGGCGGAAAGGAACGAACGCATGAAGGGCAAGACCGTGGTCGCGACCGGCGCGACGTCGGGAATCGGGCAAGCAGCCGCGCTCGCGCTCGCCCGCATGGGCGCGCGGATCGTGCTGGTGGCGCGCGACGCCGGGCGAGCGCAGGCGACACTCGACAGACTCGAGCGCGTAGCGCCCCGGCTTGGGCACGGCGTGCATCTGGCCGACCTCTCCAGCATGGCCGACACGCGCCGCGCCGGGCTCCAGATCGCGAGCAGCGAGCCGCGGATCGACGTCCTCGTCAACAACGCGGGGGCGATGTTCGCCGACCGCCGGGTGACGGCCGAGGGTCTCGAAATGACCTTCGCCCTCAATCACATGGCCTATTTCGTGATGACGGCGGCGCTCGGCGGGCGGCTCGCCGCCTCCGCGCCCGCCCGCGTCGTGTCGACCGCCTCCGCCGCCCACTTGAGGGCGACGCTCGACTTTTCCGACCTGCAGGGCGCGAAGGGCTACAACGGCTGGCGCGCCTATAGCCGCTCTAAGCTCGCCAACATCCTTTTCACGCGAGAGGCGGCGCGGCGCCTCGCCGGCGCCGGCGTCGCGGTCGATTGCTTCCATCCCGGCGTCGTCGCCACCCGGTTCGGCTCGGGCTCGGGCGGCTGGACGAGCCGCCTCATGCCGCTGGTCCGGCCGTTCCTGACCAAGCCCGACGAGGGCGCCGACACGCTCGTCTATCTCGCCTCGTCCCCCGAGGTCGCCGGCGTGACCGGGGCCTATTTCGTGAGCCGCAAGGCCGTCGAGCCGTCTGCCGCCGCGCGCGACGACGCGGCGGCGAAAACGCTCTGGGCGGCGAGCGAGACGCTGGCCGGGCCGTGGTCTTGACGGACCGTAGTCACGCTTTCCGGGCGCCGCGCCGGTTCGGCCTCGCCGCTCCATGGTGCCAGGCTATCGCGGGCGCCGCCCGAAGCTCGTCCTCGGACAGCGCCGCCAGCGTCGCGCAGGTCCAGCCCTGCCGGCCCCAGGCGTTGTCGATCGGCGAGAACGCGTCCGGCGCGACGGCGCATTTCAACGCCTGCTCGTCGGCGCTGAACTTGAAGTTGGCGGTCCGTTCGTCCGGCGCGAGGGTTGCGAAGGTGACGCGCGCCTTGAAGGCGCGGCGGTCGAAATGCGGGTATTCCGCCGCGCCGTCGAACGACAGCGCGATGCGGCGAAAGTCGGCGGCGTCGGCCATGGGGGCTCTCCAGCGGATCGCATCAACGAGCGGGCATGCTAGAATTTTCGGCTGACGCGGAAAAGGCGGACGGGATGGCGGCGGACAGTTCGCGCGATAAGGCTGTGGTCGTGGTCGGGGCGGGGCCGGCCGGCCTGATGGCGGCCGAGACGATCGCGCGGTCTGGCCGGCGCGTCGTCGTGCACGACGCCAGCGCGAGCCCGGCGCGCAAGTTTCTGCTCGCGGGGCGCGGCGGCTTGAACCTCACCCACTCCGAGCCGCTTCCGACTTTGCTGACTCGCTACGGCGAGGCGGCGGAACGCCTGCGGCCGGCGATCGAGGCCTTTCCGCCCGAGGCGCTGCGGCGCTGGGCGGCCGAGCTCGGCGAGGAGACGTTCGTCGGCAGCAGCGGCCGGGTGTTCCCGAAGAGCTTCAAGGCGACGCCGCTGTTGCGCGCGTGGCTGAGACGGCTCGACGGTCTGGGCGTCGTCCTGAAGTCCCGTTCCCGCTTCGCCGGCTTCGGCGCGGGGGGCGCGCTGCGCTTCGTCTCGCCCGGCGGCGAGGAAACCGTGGAAGCCGGCGCCGCCGTCTTCGCGCTCGGCGGCGCCTCCTGGCCGCGGCTCGGGTCCGACGGCGGCTGGGTCGAAGCGTTCCGCGAGGCCGGCGTCGACGTTTCGCCATTGAAGCCGGCGAACTGCGGCTTCCGGGTCGCCTGGTCGGAGATCGTGCGCGCGAAATTCGCCGGAGCGCCGCTGAAGACCGTCGCCCTGAGTCACGGCGAGGCGCGCGTGCGGGGCGAAGCGATGGTCACCGAGACCGGCCTCGAAGGCGGCGCGATCTATGGCCTTTCGGCGCGGCTGCGCGAAGCCGTCGCCGCCGAGGGCGGGACGACGCTCGCCATCGATTTCCGCCCCGACGTGGAGGAGGGCGCGCTCGCCCAACGGCTCGTCCGCAAGCCCGGCGAATCCGTCTCGACCGTCCTGCGCAAGGCCGGGCTGCCGCCGGTCGCCGCGGCGCTGATGCGCGAGGCCGGAACGCTTCCGGCGGACGCGGAGGGCCTGGCCCGGCGGGCGAAGCATTGCGCTATTCGCCTGATCGGGACGGCGCCGATCGCGCGGGCGATCTCGACCGCCGGCGGCGTCGCCTGGAGCGCGATCGACCCCGATTCCATGGCGATTCGGCGCCCCGGCGTCTTCGTCGCCGGCGAGATGATCGACTGGGAGGCGCCGACGGGCGGGTATCTGCTGCAAGCCTGCTTCTCGACCGGCGCCGCAGCCGGGCGCGCCGCGGCCCGTTTCGCCGCCGCCGATTTGCATGAGACCGATCGACGCGATTAGCATCGAGCGACGCCGGGAGACGCCGGCAAGCCGCCGCCTCGAGGGCGGAGGCATGGGGAGGACACGATGGACGGCGCCCGCTTCGACAAGATCAAGACGGTCCTGCGCGTCACGAGCGGCAACTTCCTCGAGATGTACGATTTCTTCCTCTTCGGCATCTACGCCCGGCCGATCGCGCGCGCCTTCTTTCCGAGCGACGACCCTTACGCCTCGCTGATGGCGACGTTCCTGAGCTTCGCCGCGGGTTTCGCCATGCGCCCGATCGGCGCGCTCGTCCTCGGCCCCTACATCGACCGCATCGGGCGGAGGAAAGGCCTGATCGTTACGCTGTCGATCATGGCCTGCGGCACGGTTCTGATCGCCTTCGTGCCGTCCTACGCGACGATCGGCGTGGCGGCGCCGCTGCTCGTCGTGCTCGGGCGGCTGTTGCAGGGCTTCTCGGCCGGCGTCGAGCTCGGCGGCGTGTCCGTCTACCTCGCAGAAATGGCGGCGCCCGGACACAAGGGCTTCACCGTGAGTTGGCAGTCGGCGAGCCAGCAGGTCGCCGTCGTCTGCGCCGCGCTCATCGGCTTCGCCATCGCCAATCTGATGGCGCCTGCGACGGTCGACGCGTGGGGCTGGCGCATCCCGTTTTTCATCGGCTGCGCAATCGTCCCGTTCATTTATGTCATCCGGCGTTCGCTGGAAGAGACGGCCGAATTCGCCGCGCGCAAGGTCCACCCCACGCTGGCGCAGATCTACGAGACGCTCGCCGCCAATTGGGCCGTGGTGCTCGGCGGCGTTGCGATGGTCGTCATGACGACGGTGTCGTTCTACCTGATCACCGTCTACACCCCGACTTTCGCCCGCAATGTGCTGAAGCTCAGCGAGTCCGACGCGCTGCTCGCGACCATGGCGATCGCCGGGTCGAATTTCGTCTGGCTCCCCCTGTCCGGCGCGCTGTCCGACCGGATCGGGCGAAAGCCCATCCTCGTCTTTTTCACCCTGCTTGCGCTGCTGACGGCCTATCCCGCGCTCGCCTGGCTCGTCGCGGCGCCGAGCTTCGGCCGCACGATGGCGGTCGAGCTGTGGCTGTCGTTCCTCTACGCCGGCTACAACGGCGCGATGGTGGTGGCGCTGACCGAGATCGTGCCGGCGACGGTGCGCACGGCCGGCTTCTCGCTCGCCTACAGCCTCGCCACCACGCTCGGCGGGTCGTCGCTGGCGATCTCGACCTTCCTCATCGAGAAAACCGGCGACAAGGCGGCGCCGGGCTTTTGGATGAGCTTCGCCGCGCTCTGCGGCCTCATCGCCACCCTCGCGCTCTATCGGGGGCGCGCGAGCGCAGCCGACGCGCTCGCCAGTTCGGCGGCGCGATCGACGATCGCCCGATAGGCGTCGGACGCCGGCATTTCGAGGCTCTTCGCCTGGACGTCCTCGAGGAAGCCGCAAAGCGGCTCTCGACCTTCGCCTCGAGCGCCCGATCGCAAAGCTGCCCGGCGTAGGGGAAAAGCTCGCCTTCGTTGCAGTCGGCGGGCAGATCCCAGGCGCCCTTCACGACCTCCACGACGGCGACGATCAAGGCGAGCCTGTCCGCCCCGCACGCTTGGCGCCGCTCCCGTCCCACGCGCCGCGCCACGGCGTCTCCGGCACCGGGGTCAGCGGCGGCCTGCCTTCCGCAAAGGCGAGCAGATTGTCGAGGACGCACTGGGCCATGGCCCGCCGCGTCCGGAGCGAAGCCGAGCCGACATGGGGCAGGAGCACGGCGTTGTCGAGCGCGAGAAGCTCCGCCGGAACGTTCGGCTCGTTCTCGAACACGTCGAGGCCGGCCGCCAGGATCGCGCCGCTCCGCAGCGCCTCGATCAGCGCCGGCTCGTCGACCAGCGAGCCGCGGGCGACATTGACGAGCACGCCGTCCGGCCCCAGGGCGCGCAGGACCTCGGCGTCGACGATGCGCCGCGTCTCCGGCCCGCCCGGCGCCGTGACCATCAGGATGTCGCAGGCCTCCGCCATCGCGGTCAGCGACGCGAAGTACCGATAGGGAACGCCGGGCTGCGCGCGGCGACCGCAATAAGCCACATCGAGCCCGAACGCTTCGGCGCGCCGCGCGATGGCCTTGCCGATTCGCCCGAGACCGAGAATTCCCACCGTGCGCCCGCGCAGCGACGCGGTCAGCGGATAGGCGGCCTTCGGCCATTGCCCCGCGCGCAGGTAGCGCTCGGCCTGCGGAAGCTGGCGCACGGCCATGATCGTCAGCGCCATCGCGATGTCGGCGACTTCGTCGTCGAGCACGCCCGGCGTATGGGTGACGATGATCCCATGCGCGCCCGCCCATCGCGCGTCGACATGGTCGTAGCCCACCCCGTAGCTCGCCACGATCTCGAGATTGGGCAGCCGGCGCATGAGGGTTTCGTCGATCGCGCCCTTCAGCCCGGCCGAGGCGACGGCGCGGATCGAGGGGCCGTGCTCGGCGAGCCACGCCTCGGGGTCCGGCTCCAGCCACAGACGGTGAAGTGGAAGCCGCTCGGCGACCACCTCGGCGACCGTGCCCATTCCGGCCGCGGGCATGAGAACGTCGAGAGGTTTCATCCGATCCGCCCTTTCCGCTTCCCCGCTTGCGCCCGGCGTGGCAAATGCCACCGCCATGGCCAGCCCCGACGGTATGACTTCCGCACCGCGGCGCCCGAACGTGCGGCGCCTCATGCTGCGGGATTTCCGCTCTTACCCGGCGCTCGATCTCACGATCGGCGGCCGTCTGGTCGTCCTATGCGGCGAGAACGGCGCGGGCAAGACCAATCTCCTCGAGGCTTTGTCCTTGCTGGCGCCCGGGCGGGGGCTGCGGCGCGCCGACCTCGCCGAATGCGCGCGCCGCGGCGGGGGAGGCGGATTCGCGCTCTCCATCGAGGTCGAGGAGGACGGCGAGATCCGTCAACTCGGCTGCGGCTGGAGTCCGGCCGACGGGAACGGCGGCGCCGAGCGCAGGAACCGGATCGATCGCGCTCCCGTCTCCTCGTCCCGCGCCTTCAGCGACCACGTCCGGGTCGTCTGGCTGACGCCCGCGATGGATCAGCTCTTCTCGGGGCCGGCGAGCGAGCGGCGGCGCTTCCTCGACCGGTTCGTGCTGGCGATCGACCCCGGCCACGGCGCGCGGGTCAACGCCTTCGAGCGGGCGCTACGCGGGCGCAACCGGCTGCTCGAGGAGGACCGGCGCAACGCCGCTTGGCTGGATGCGGTCGAGCGCGAGGCGGCCGAGCTGGGCGTCGCGATCGCGGCCGCGCGGCTCGAATGCGTGAGCCGGCTCGAGGCTCTGATCGCGGCCGAGCGCGACGACGCTTCGCCCTTTCCCTGGGCGCGTCTGGCGCTCGAAGGCGCGATCGAGGCGCTCGTCGCGAGCGGTCCGGCGCTCGACGCCGAGGAGCACTACCGGGCGCTGCTCCGCGACAACCGCGGACGCGACGCCGCCGCCGGCCGGACGCTGATCGGCCCGCATGTCGGCGATCTCGCCGTCCGGCACGGACCCAAGGACGCGCCGGCCGCCAGCGCGTCGACCGGAGAACAGAAGGCGCTGCTGGTCGGCTTGGCGCTCGCCCATGCGCGCCTCGTGGCGGAGATGTCCGGCATCGTTCCGATCGCGCTCCTCGACGAAATCGCGGCGCATTTCGATCCGCGCCGCCGGGCGGCCTTGTTCGACGCGTTGGAGCGCCTCGGCGGTCAGGTGTTTCTGAGCGGCGCCGACCCGGCCGCGTTCGCGGGTCTTTCGGGGCGGGCCGAAACGTTCGAGGTCTCGGCGGAGGCCGGCGTGCGGGCGATGGCTCAGGCGTGACCGGCGTCGGACGACAACATCCCCACGTGGACGCCGAGCTTGGCGAGCGCCCGATCATATTTGCTGCCGTCGTCGGCGTCGAAGATGAGGGCCGGATCGGCCGGGCAGGTCAGCCAGCCGTTGGCCAAAATCTCGCTCTCGAGCTGGCCCGAGCTCCACCCGGCGTAGCCGAGCGCCAGCACCGCGCGCGCGGGGCCCGCGCCGTTGGCGATGGCGCGCAGGATGTCGATGGTCGCGGTGAGGCAGACGTCGTCGGCGATCTTGACGGTCGAATCGGTCGCGCCGTAGTCGGCGGAGTGGAGAACGAAGCCGCGGCCCGTCTCGACCGGCCCGCCACGCACCACGCGAACGGTCTCCGCCTGCCGCGGCAAACGGATCGCGGGCTCCGCCGGCACGATGCCGAGCTGCGTCAGCAACTGGGCGAAATCGATCTCGCTGGCGCGCTGGTTGATGATGAGCCCCATCGCGCCGTCGTCGCGATGGGCGCAGACATAAACGACCGAACGCGCGAACGGCTCCTCTCGCAGCGAGGGCATTGCGATCAGGAACTGGCCTTCCAGACTGGTCGGCGGCGGAGGATCTGCCCGTTTCATTCGCGCCTCCGGGTTAGCGCCCGGCCCATGACGTATGGCGGCAGAATGGTAATCGAATTCCCGGCGGGGGTATAGAAACGTGATGACGCAGGCTGGATCGATGGAGAATGCGGGCGGACGCAGGCGCCGCCCTTTCGCGCTGGCGGCTGCGCTGGTCGCGTCGAGCGCGCCGGCGACCGCGGCCGACGCTTTTTCGACCGAGTGGGCGCGCGCGGCCAAGTCCGAAGCGCGCATGGTCGCCGCCGGCGGCGCGCTCGCGGGTTTCGAGATCAGGCTCGCCCCGGGCGCGATCACCTATTGGCGCAATCCGGGCGACGCGGGCGTGCCGCCGGCCTTCGATTTTTCGAGGTCGGACAACGTCGCCGAGGTCGAGGTGTCGTTCCCGGCCCCGAAGCGGATCAAGGAGGCGGACGGCGGCGAGGCGTTCGGATACGACGCCGGCGTCGTAATCCCGCTGAAGGTCGAGCCGCGCGATCCGGGCAAGCCGGTTACGCTCGCCTTGAGCGTCAATTACGCAGTCTGCGAGAAGCTCTGCCTGCCGGCCCGGGGGGACTTCAGGCTGACCCTGCCCGGCGCGGCTTCGCCTTACGCGGCGATGGTCGCATCGGCCCTGGCCGCGGCGCCCCGTCTGGTGGCGCCGGAAGCGTTCGGCGCGCTGACGGGCGATGCGGCGGCCGGATGGAGACTGTGCGCAACCCATGCGGCCGGCGCTGCGCGCGACCTGTTCGTGGAGCCGCCGGACGGCTGGTGGGTCACCGCTGCGCCGGCGCCCGGCGATCCGGAGCAGGATTGCTTCGCCATCTCGCTGCGCGAGAGGCCGAAGGATGCGGCGCTTCCCGTCTCTCTCCGGCTCACGATGACGGGCGGCTCGGGGCCGGTCGAGACGACCGTGAGCGTCCGGTAGCGGCGCAGCCGAATCGCTCGGTCTGCGCCTTCGTCGCGGAGGCTGGAAACCCGGGGATGCGGGAAGGCGGGCGGTCCTGGCGACCTCGGCGGGCGCCGCCCTAACTTTGCCACCGAATTCGTTTTCTTCCGCGTCTTGTGCTAGGCAAATTACGAACGATGAGGCTCGAGACAGCGCGATGACGGCGGGCGCCGACAGCATGCAGCGTGCGGCGATCGCCGAGGCGCGAGCGGAAGCGCTGCGCGTCGCGATTTCGCCGCCGCCGGATCGCGAGCGGCTGTTCGCGGCGGCCAGACGGCGTTCGCGCCGCGTCCGGTTCTTGCGCAAGGCGATCCTGGTCGCCGTCTTCGGCGCCCTGGTGGGGATGGTCGTGATCGTCGTCTTCGACCCGTTCGGACCGAAGTCCGGCTCGTTGAGCTTCTCGGCCCTGTCCGTCGACGGAACCAGGATCGCGATGGCCAAGCCGAGGCTGGCGGGGTTCCGCAGCGACGGACAGCCTTATGTCCTGACCGCGGAACGCGCGCTCCAGGACGTGAAGCACCCGACCGTGGCGGAACTCGAGAATCTCGTCGGGGACATGGGGACCGCCGGGGGCGAGACGACGCGACTGACCGCCGACGCCGGCGTCTACGACAGCGTCGCCGAACGTATGAAGATGACCGGCAACGTGAAAATCGAAAGCGCCCGCTTCGACGTGCGGTTGCGCAGCGTGGACATCGATTTCAAGACCGGTCTCTATCAAAGCGCCGAGCCGGTCGAGGTTCACATCGGCGCGGACACGACCGTTTCCGCCGACCGCGCGACGGCGCAGAACAACGGGCAAGAGCTGATCTTCGAAGGCCGGGTCCGGACGACCATCATTCCTCAGGGCGACGTCCCTCTCGAAGCTCAGACAAAGGGGACAAATCCATGATCGATTCTCGCGCCCTCCTGGCCGGGACGCGCGCCCTGGCGCTTGCTTTGGCGTTCGGCGCTCCGTGCGCCGGAGCGGCGACCAAGCCGGCCAAGCCGGCCAGTCCCCCGCCGCAAACCGCGAGCCCCGTCCAGATTCTGCCGGGAACGAGTTCGAAGGAGCCCATCTCGATCGACGCCGACAAGCTGGTCTATTTCGACAAGGAGCAGAAGGCCATCTACTCCGGCAACGTCGTGGTGATCCAGGGCGACACGAAAATGACCTGCTCGGTGATGACGGTCTACCTCGACCGCTCCCCCACGCCGGGCGCAAGCCCTCAGGCCGCGGACAAGCAGGCCGCGGTTTCGCCGGCCGACGCGCAGCAAGCGCCCTCGGAGAACTCCGGCATCAAGCGGCTCGAGGCGGCGGGTCCGGTGACGGTGGTGTCCAAGACCCAGGTCGCGACCGGCGACAACGGAACCTACGACAAGCTCGAAGACAAGGTGTTCCTGATCGGCCACGTCACCCTGAGCGACGGCCAGAACGTCACGAAGGGCGACAAGCTGACCTACGACCTGAAGAGCGGCCAGGCCACGATCGACACCAATGGCGCCAAAGCGGGGCGCGTGCACGGCCAGTTCACGCCGGCCAACAGCGCCGAACCCGCGAAGCCGAAGTAGGCGCTGCGCATGCCGCAGCCGTTCAACCGCCCGTGAAACCAACGAAAGCGCCGTGCCGTGACCGATGACGTCTTGCGCGAGAATGCGTCGGCCCCTCGGTCCCGATGGTTTCCGGCGAGGAGGCGCGGCCCGGCGGCCGGCGCCGCCGCGCTGGAGGCTGGGGAGAGGCAGGGTTTGCTTGCGGTCCACCATCTCGGAAAGGGGTACCGAGGCCGGATGGTGGTTCAGGATGTCAGCCTATCCGTGCGCCGTGGCGAGGCGGTCGGACTGCTGGGTCCGAACGGCGCAGGAAAGACCACCGTTTTTTATATGATCATGGGGCTCGTCACGCCGGACAAAGGGACGATCGAGCTCGACGGGCACGATGTGACGGCGTTGCCGATGTTTCAGAGGGCGCGGCTCGGCGTCGGCTATCTGCCGCAGGAGGCGTCGATTTTCCGCGGCCTGAATGTCGAGGACAACATCCGCGCCGTGCTCGAGGTCACCGAGCGCGACCGCGCCGCGCGCGAGGCGATCCTCGAATCGCTTCTCGACGAGTTCGACATCGCGCGGCTCAGGAAGGCGCCCTCGATCGCGCTTTCCGGAGGAGAGCGGCGCCGCTGCGAGATCGCGCGGGCGCTTGCGGGCAAACCGTCGTTCATGCTGCTCGACGAGCCGTTCGCCGGCATCGACCCGATCGCGGTCGGCGACATTCAGGATCTGGTCCGGCACCTCAAGGGGCGCGGCATCGGCGTGCTGATCACCGACCACAACGTGCGGGAGACGCTCGGCCTGATCGACAGAGCCTACATCATCCACAGCGGTCATGTGCTGACGGAGGGACCGCCGGACGCGATCGTCGCGCATGCGGACGTGCGTCGCTTCTATCTCGGAGAGGATTTTCGCATGTAATACCAATCCTCGGATTGGCTGATTCACATTTTGGACAGCTGGATTCCCAAGAGCTCTGGATTGTGCGATTCCTGGTCTCGAAACACGAATCGGGGCCGGGATTTTCACATGGGCGCGGCAATAG
>CAIZGR010000505.1 GCA_903932535.1 uncultured Hyphomicrobiales bacterium
GCCGAGGCCGGCGCCGGCGCCGCTCCGCCGGTGACAGCCGAACAGGCGGACGGAGGAGGCGCAGCCCCGGACGTCGCCGCCGTCGCGCCGAGCGACCCGGCGACCCTCGTCGAGGCGCCGGACGCCCCGCCGGTCGTTTCCGCCCTGTCGGACGAGCACGCCGGTCCCGCCGCGGCGGCCGTGGCGCCGCCCGACGGGGAACGCCTCGCGCCCGGCCGCCCGGAAGCGGAAGGCCAGCGCCCGACCGCGCCCTCGTCCGCCGGCGAGGGACGAGGAACGTGGCCTTGGGCCATCCTCGCGGTCGTGCTCGGAATCGTGCTCTCGGTCGCGGTCGCCGCGATCCTGATGCGGCAGAAGCCGCAGGATCTGGCGATCAATCCGCCGGCGGGATCGGCGCCGGAAGCCCAGGCGCCCGCCAAGATCGCCCAGCGCGCGCAGTCGTCCGCCGAAGGCGGCGCCGCCTCGCCGAGCCCCGGACAGCCGCAGGCGTCCCCACCTGCGAACCAAAGCGCCGCGCCGCAGCAGGCCCGGATTCCGGGACCGTTGCCGAGCGCGGCGCGGGCGGCGATGCTGATCGCCTCGGCCGACAACCCGCAAAAGCCAGTGGTTAATCTCGGCTCGACCGTCTGGTCGACCATCCCCGCGCCGCAGGGCCAGCCGATCGCGGTCGAAGCCGACGCCGACATCCCAGACCTCAAGATGCACGCCGCGATGATCCTGAGAAAGAACGCCGACCCGACGCTCGAGGCCACGCACACCATCGACCTCAAGTTCACCTTCCAGGACGGCGCGCCGTTCAACGGCTTCAAGGACGTCGGCCTGCCGCAGATGCGCAAGCTCGACTCGACGGCCTCCGAAGCGCTCACCAGCGTCAAGGTCAAGATCGGCGACGACTACTTCCTGTTCGCTTTGGCGAAGGGCGAACAGGACGCCGCGCGCAACCTCGACCTCATGCGCACCCGCGCTTGGTTCGATTTCCCGCTGCTGCTCAACGACAACCGCATCGCCAAGCTCGTCTTCCAGAAGTCGGCCGAGGGCGAGGCGATGCTGGCGAAGGCGTTCGACGCATGGAAGTAGCGGGCGGGGGCGGCCGGAACCGTTGATTGTCGTGAGCGGCAGAGCGTCGGGAATCGATATGGAGCGGACGTCGCAAGCCGGGAATGGCGTTGAACGAGCCAGAGCATGAGGCGCCTTCGGCGCCAGCGTAGATGGCCGGGTCGAGCCCGGCCATGACGCGGGTGGGAATGGAGAGGAACGCAGCCGGTTTCCTGAAGCGTCGCAGTACACCTTTTGCCGTCATGGCCGGGGCGCGGCCCAGCCATCCAGGCCGCGCCGGCAGGCGCTCTGCGACCGTCCGCGAGGGGCGGACGGTCGCAGAGCGCAATCTCCGCACGAGCCGGAAGGGGACCGTGCGCCCCGGAATGACTCCGGGCCTCCGGTCGCCGATCCGAACCGGGAGCGCCAGCCGGCTACCCCCTCAGGTTGAACACGCGGGTCGAGACGAAATAGCCGCCCTCGATCACGCCGAACGCGATCGGCGCGCCGAAGCAGGACGCCCACGCCGGCCCCTCGGGCGCGGCGGCCCCGCGCACCAGCAGCGCCTGTCCGCGCTTGAGAATCGCCGCGCCGCTGCGATCGACCGGAAGCGCCGGGAGCTCGTGGAGGCCCGCCTGCAGCGGCAGCATCGCACGCGCCATCAGCTCGGCGTCGTCGGGCAGCCGGTCGAGCGGGACGCCCGTATCTGCGCAAAACGGTCCGACCCGCGTGCGCCTCAGCTCGATCACGTGCCCGTAGCAGCCGAGCGCCCGGCCGAGATCGCGCGCGATCGCCCGGACATAGGCGCCCTTGCCGCACTCGGCTTCGAGGATCGCGGTGTCGGCCTCGGCCTCCATGAGCGCGAGGCGATAGACGTGGATGGGCCGAGCGGCGATTTCGAAGGTTTCGCCCTCGCGCGCCAGATCGTAGGCGCGCGCGCCGTCGATCTTGATGGCGGAAAAGGTCGGCGGCGTCTGCTCGATGAGGCCGGTGAAGCGCGGCAGCATCGCCTCGATCTCGGCCGGGCTCGGACGCGTGCCGGAGCGGGCGACGATCTCCCCCTCCGCGTCGTCGGTCGCGCTCTCCTCGCCCCAGCGCACCCGGAACCGGTAGGCCTTGGCGCCGTCCTGGACGATCGGAACCGTCTTGGTCGCCTCGCCGAACGCGACCGGAAGGACGCCGGAGGCGAGCGGATCGAGCGTGCCGGCGTGCCCCGCCTTCTTGGCGTTGAACAGGAACTTGAGGCGGCCGACCGCTTGGGTCGAGGTGATGCCGACCGGCTTGTCGAGGTTGATCCAGCCGGTGACCTCGACGCGGGTCGAGCGCTTCTGCGGCGCCCGGCCGCGACCGCGGCTCCCCCGCTCGGGGACGGGCCGGGCTTCTTCCAGCGTTTCGTCGGTCAAGGCTCGTCCCCCTCGTTCTCGTCGCGCGGCGCGAGGTCGCGCGCGACCTCCGGCGACTTCAGCAGCGCGTCGATGCGCGCCTGCGCGTCGAAGCTCGATTCGAGCGCAAAGCGCAGGTCCGGGGCGAATTTGAGGTTGATCCTGTGCGCGATCAGCGTCCTCAGCTCCTTCTTGTGGCGGTTCAGCGCGTCGATGGTCGCGACCGCGTCGCGGCCGCCGAGCGGCATCACCGAGACCGCGGCGTGCTTGAGGTCGGGCGACATGCGCACCGCGTGCACGGTGACGGGATGGCGCTCGAGGGTCTCGTCGAGCACGTCGCCGCGGGCCAGAATCTCGGCCAGGGCGTGGCGGATCAGTTCGCTGACCCGCTCGAGGCGATGGGTCGGGGTGGGGGACCGGGGAGAGGATCGGGACATCGGATCGAACCTGACGCTTCAGCGCACGCAAAAGGAAGGGGGATTGACGCCGGACCGCGCCGGCGGCCGGTCAGACGGGGGTCAGATCGCCGCGAGCCGGACCGAGAAGCCGGGCAGGGCCGCGAAGGTCAGCGCCTCGTCCGGCGCGCGCTCGACGATCGATCGCCAACTTTCGCCCGCGGGGCCGCTATGGATGAAGGTCGTCCGGCGCGCCGCGTCGACGACCCATAGTTCGTTGACCCCATGGCGCGCATACAGGCGCGCCTTGAGTCCACGATCGTAGGCGAGGCTCGTCAGCGCGACCTCGATCGCCAGCAGAATGTCGGCGCCCTTGACCGTTTCAAGCGTCAACCCTCGCGGGTAGACGACGAGATCGGGCTCCACAAAAGTGTTGGGGCTCAGATAGATGGAGCTTTCGACGCCGAGCCAGAGCTTGTCCGGTAGGGCGCGCGCGACGCCCAGGTTCAGCGCCGACTTGATCAGCTCATGGACATGGGTCTTGGCCTGCATCGGGACGATCTCGCCTTCGATCAGCTCGAAATTCTCGTCTTCCGAGATGATCCCGGCGTCCTGCATGCGCAGGATCTCGTCCACCGTGAAAGCACGGCGGTCGAAACCCTCGGCGGCGCGCGTGACGTTCGCCCTCATGACCTCAGGCCCCCGGCCGCGCGCCTTTACAGCGTGCGGCGGATTTCCTCGACGTTGTAGCACTCGATGACGTCGCCGACCCGCATGTCCTGGTAGTTCTCGAAGGCCATGCCGCAATCCTGACCCGCCTGAACTTGGCCGACTTCGTCCTTGAAGCGCGTGAGCGTCGACAGCTTGCCCTCGTGGACGACGACGTTGTCGCGGATGAGCCGGACATGCGCGCCGCGCTGGACGATGCCGTCGGTGACCCGGCAGCCGGCGACGCTGCCGACCTTCGAGATGTGGAAGATCTCGAGGATCTGTGCGTTGCCGAGCATGGTCTCGCGCATCGTCGGCGACAGCATGCCCGAGAGCGCCGCCTTCACGTCGTCCACCAGATTGTAGATGATGTTGTAATAGCGGATCTCGATGCCGCCCTGCTCGGCGAGCTCGCGAGCCTCCTTGTGGGCGCGCACGTTGAAGCCGAGGATGACCGCCTTGGACGCCTCCGCCAGCGTGACGTCCGACTCCGTGACGCCGCCGACGCCGCCATGGATGACCCGCGCCGTCACCTCTTCGTTGCCGAGCTTCTCGACCGCGGCGGTGATCGCCTCGACCGAGCCCTGGACGTCGCCCTTGACCACGACGGGCAGCTCTTTCCGCCCGGTAGCCTTGAGGTTGCTCATCATGTCGGAGAGCGAGGTGCGCACCGCGGGGCCGCGCGCCGCGGCCTTCTCCCGCTTCATGCGCTCGCGATATTCGGTGATCTCGCGCGCACGGGCTTCCGACTCGACGACGGCGACCCGATCGCCCGCCTCGGGCGCGCCCGAAAAACCGAGCACTTCGACCGGCATCGACGGCGGCGCTTCGGCCACGGCCTGCCCCTTGTCGTTGATGAGCGCGCGGACGCGGCCCCAGGCCGAGCCCGCGACCACGAGGTCGCCGACGCTCAAGGTGCCGCGCTGCACGAGCACTGTGGCGACCGGACCGCGACCCCGATCGAGCCTGGCTTCGATCACCGTGCCTTCGGCGCCGCGCTCCGGGTCGGCGACCAGGTCGAGCAGCTCGGCCTGGAGGGCGATCGCCTCGAGGAGCTTGTCGAGATTGATCTGCTTGGTCGCCGAGACCTCGACCGCCAGCGTGTCGCCGCCGAACGCCTCGACCTGAACGTCGTATTGCAGCAACTCCTGCATCACGCGCTGCGGATCGGCCTCGGGCTTGTCGATCTTGTTGACGGCCACGATGATCGGTGCGCCGGCCGCCTTGGCGTGCCGGATCGCTTCGATGGTCTGCGGCATGACGCCGTCGTCGGCCGCCACCACCAGAATCACGATGTCCGTCACCTTCGCGCCGCGGGCGCGCATCGCGGTGAAGGCCGCGTGGCCGGGCGTGTCGATGAAGGTGATCGCCTCGCCGCCCGGCGCGACGACCTGATAGGCTCCGATGTGCTGTGTAATGCCGCCGGCCTCGCCCGCCACCACGTCGGCGTGGCGGATGGCGTCGAGCAGCGACGTCTTGCCGTGGTCGACATGGCCCATGATCGTCACGATCGGCGGGCGCGCAACCGGGGCGCCTTCCTCGTCCGGCGTGTCGAACAGGCCGTCTTCCACGTCCGAGTCGGCGACGCGCTTGACCGTGTGGCCCAGTTCCTCGGCGACCAGCTCGGCCGTGTCGGCGTCGAGCACGTCGGTCAGCGTGACCATGCGCCCCTGGCGCATCAGAAGCTTGATCACGTCGACCGCGCGCTCCGACATGCGGGCCGCGAGCTCCTGAATGGTGATCGCTTCGGGCAGGACGATCTCGCGCGCGATCTTCTCCTTATGGTCCTGCATCCCTCCGCCCTTGAGGCGCTGGGTGCGCCGCCGGAAAGAGGCGACCGAACGGGTGCGCTCCTCCTCCGCCGAGGTCGCGGTGGCGACCGTCAGGCGGCCGCGGTTGCGCTGGTCGGCGCCGCGCGTCGGGCGCGCCGCGGGCAAATTCACCTTCTGCGGCAGGATCGGGCCGAGGGCCGGGCGCTTGGCGGCGCGGGACTCCCCCTCCGTCGCCGGCTTGCCCGCAGGGGCGGCCCTGGGCGCGGCCGGGGGCTTGGGCGCAGCCGGGGACGCAGCCGCAGGCGCGGTTCCCGACGGCTGGGGCTGGGGCTGAAACTGCGGCTGGGGCGGCGGCGGCCTACGCGGCGCGGCGGGCGCGGGCGGCGGCGCAGGCTCCCCGGCGAGGCGGCGGCGCGCCTCTTCCTCCGTCTGACGCTTGATCGCGGCTTCCTGGGCGCGGCGGAACTCCTCCTCGCGCTTGCGCGCTTCGGCGGCCTCGCGTTCGGCGCGTTCGCGCGCCTCGCGCTCGCGGCGCGCCTCGGCCTCGGCCTCCTGGCGGCGGCGGTCCTCCTCCTCGCGGGCCCTCGCGTCGAGCAGAGCCCGGGCGCGCGCCTCCCGCTGCTCGGCGCTGAGCGTCGGCAGCACGACGCCGGTCTTGTGCGGCGGCGGTCCGCCCGGACGCCCCTGCCCGCCCCTGCCGGGCGCGAGCGAAACCGCCGGCTTCGGCGCCGGCGCCGGGGGCGGGCTGGGGGCGGCGGCGGGCGGCGCCGTCTCGCCGGGACCGAGGACCCGTCGCTTCACCTTCTCGACCACGACAGCCTTGCTGCGCCCGTGGGAAAAGCTCTGGCGCACGGTGCCCTGCTCGACCGGACGCTTCAGGTGAAGGGTCGCTTTCGGCGGCGCGGCGCCGGTCGGCTTATCGCTATTGCTCGTTTCGTTCATGCCCATTCCTAATGGTTGGCTTCTCAGCCAATTCGTCCGCCCCGCCGTACGCCGCCGCGCAGCCGGGCGAGGCGCCGCCGCCGCCGGTTCTCGAAGTCGCGTCCGCCGTGCCTGCGCGAAAACGACGTAGACGCTCTGCCCGCGCCAGGAAGGCCGAGGTCGCCGCGCCGGATTTTATCGCAGCATGTATCACATTTGGCTTCCCCAATGCCAAACCCAATTGACACGAAGAAAAAAGATTGATGCGCGCGACCGCTTCCGCAGCCGCGCCGAGCCGCCGCCTTAGGGCCTGCTCGCGCTTGGCGACGCCGTCGGCGGCCCCGTCCGACGCCTCGATCAGGCCGGCCACCGCGCCCTCCCCGATCGCCGCGTCGACCTTGAACGCGCCGGCGACCACACAACCCGCCTTGTTGGCCATCGACAGCGACTGAAGCGCGTCGCGCTCGAGAAGCCCGTCCACAGCCTCGGCGAGGTCGGCGCGCGCTTCCGCCTTGGCGCGGAAGGCGCGGGCGAACGCGCCTTTCACCGCCGCGCGGCGAACCGCCTCGGCGCTGAGGCTCGTCCACACCCCGCGGCCCGGCAGCCTGCGGCGGATGTCGGGCGTGACCGATCCGTCCGGGGCGAGCGCAAAGCGCAGCATCGCCTCGGGCGGCCCCTTGGCCCCCGTCGCGATGCAGGTCCGCTCCGACCCGCCGTCCTCGTCCTGCGCCTCGGCTCTCAATCGGCTGCTCTCGGGGTCCGTCAGGCCGCCTCGCCTTCCTCGCCGCCGGCCTCGCCCGGCGCCGCGGGCTCGGGCGCGTCGATCCAGCCGGCGCGGACGCGCGCGTCGAGGATCATCGCGTCGGCCTGCGCCCGGGTCACGTCGTAGCCGCTGAGATAGCCGGACTTGGCCTGCTCGCCTTCGGTCCAGCCGACGAGGTCGTCGCTCGCGCAATCGGCGAGATCCTCGAGCGTCTTGACGCCGTTCTCGCCGAGCTTGACCAGCATCGCCGTGGTCAGGCCTTCGATGTCTTTCAGTTCGTCGGCCACGCCGAGCTCCTTGCGCCGCTCGTCAAGCTCGGCCTCAATCGCGGCGAGATGATTGAGGGCGCGTGTCTGAATTTCGGCCGCCGTCTCCTCGTCGAATCCCTCGATCGTGGCGAGCTCGCGAATCTCCACGTAAGCGATTTCCTCGACGGTGCGGAAGCCTTCGGAGGCCAGGAGCTGCGCGACCGTCTCGTCGACGTCGAGCGCGTCCATGAACTGGGCGGTTCGCTCGACGAACTCCTTCTGGCGGCGCTCCGACTCCTCGGCCTCCGTCAGAATGTCGATGTCCCATCCGGTGAGCTGGGAAGCGAGGCGGACGTTCTGTCCGCGCCGCCCGATCGCGAGCGAAAGCTGGTCGTCGGGGACGACGACCTCGATCCGGGTCGAATCCTCGTCGAGCACCACCTTCATCACCTCCGCGGGCTGAAGCGCGTTGACGATGAAGGTCGCGGCGTCGGGCGACCAGGGAATGATGTCGATCTTCTCGCCCTGCAGCTCGTTGACCACCGCCTGCACGCGCGAGCCGCGCATGCCGACGCACGCGCCGACCGGATCGATCGAGGAATCGTTGGAGGTCACGGCGATCTTGGCGCGCGAGCCCGGGTCGCGCGCGACCGCCCTCACCTCGACGATGCCGTCGTAGATTTCCGGCACCTCCTGGGTGAAGAGCTTCGCGGTGAACTGCGGATGGGTGCGGGACAGGAAGATCTGCGGCCCGCGCGCCTCGCGCCGCACGTCGTAGACGAAGGCGCGGATGCGGTCGCCGGGGCGGAACATCTCGCGCGGGATCATCTCGTCGCGGCGCACGACCGCTTCGCCGCCCGCCCCGCCGAGATCGACCACGACGTTGCCGTATTCGACGCGCTTGACCTGACCGTTGATGATCTCGCCGATGCGGTCCTTGAACACTTCATATTGCTTGTCGCGCTCGGCCTCGCGGATCTTCTGGACCAGCACCTGCTTGGAGGCCTGCGCGGGAATGCGGCCGTAATCGAAAGGCGGCAGCGACTCGGAGATCCAGTCGCCGATCTGCGCGGAGGGGTTCTTCTTCTGGGCGTCGGCGAGCGTGATCTGGGTGGCGTCGTTCTCGACCTGGTCCACCACCAGCAGGAGGCGCGAGAAGCGGATCTCGCCGGTCTTCGCGTTGATTTCGGCGCGGACCTCCGTCTCCTGCCCGTAGCGCGAGCGCGCGGCCTTCTGCATCGCGTCTTCCATCGAGGCGAGCACGATCGCACGGTCGATCGACTTCTCGCGCGCGACCGCGTCGACGATCTGCAAGAGTTCGAGTCGGTTGGCGCTAACGGCCATGGCTGTCTCCTTCGTCAGGCCCGGTCGGCTTTTCGTCCGCGCCGCGGACCGCGGCTTCGCGCTTCACGTTCGCGCTCGGCTTGAGCTTGAGCTTGGGTTTGAGATTCCGCTCCGCGCCCGGCGGGCGCTTCGCCTCCTTCAGCGCGGCCTTCTCCCGCCGCAGCGTCGCCCGGATCAGGTCCTCGGTCAGCACGAGCCGGGCGTCGCCCATCGCCGCGACGGGCAGGTCGACCGCCTGCTCGCTCTTGTCGTCGGCGACGACGAGGAGCCTGACCGACGGCCCGTCGGGGCCTGCGTTCGTCGCCTCGATCCGGCCGCGGAACCGCTTGCGGCCGTCCACCGGCGTCGCCATCTCGATTTTCGCCTCGTGCCCGGCGGCGCGTTCGAAATCCGTGCGGCGCACCAGCGGGCGGTCGATCCCGGGCGACGAAAGTTCGAGCCGATAAGCCTGCGTCATAATGTCCTCGGCGTCGAAAACCGGCGACAGCGCCTCGCTCGCGCGCTCGCAGTCCTCGATCGTCATCGTCCCGTCCGGCCGCTCGGCCATGACCTGCACCGTCGCGCCGGCGGCGGCAGAAATCTTCACCCGCACGAGCCGGAGGCCGAGATCGCGCAGCACAGGCGCGGCGACCCGCCCTATGCGCAGCGCGGCCCCTGCGTCCTCGATCAGGCGCGGCTCGTCGATCGCTTCGGGAGCGCCGGCGGTTTGGGAAGGCGACAGATCGACCATGGACCTCGCGGAAAATAAAAAAGAGCGGGTCCCGGCCGGGGCCCACTCTCAAACCTTCCCTCCATCGAACTGATGGAGGGCTATGAGAAGTTGATGAGCGCCGTATAGTCCAAGCTCCCGCCCTGCGCAAGGAGAAAGCGTGCGACCGCAGGGTAAAAAGCCGCGGCGGCGCCAACCCCACGCCCGCCGCGCCGAACCGGCAGGCGATCCTCGAGCCCATCGACGGCGCGGTCCAGCACGCCTGCGCTCACTCGGTCGGCAGCTTGTAGCCCTTGAAGTTTTCGCGCAGCTTCAGCTTGTTGATCTTGCCGGTCGCGGTATGCGGGATCTCGTGCACGACCTGCATGTCGTCGGGCATCCACCACTTGGCGATCTTGGGCTTGAGGAACTCGAGGATCTCCTCGGTCTTCGGTTCACGGCCCTCCTTCGGCACGACGACCAGCAGCGGCCGCTCGTCCCACTTGGCGTGGTGGACGCCGATCACCGCGGCCTCGGCGACGTCGGGGTGCCCGACGGCGAGATTCTCGATGTCGATGGTCGAGATCCATTCGCCGCCCGACTTGATGACGTCCTTGGCCCGGTCGGTGATCTGCATGAAGCCGTTCGGGTCGATGGTGGCGACATCGCCGGTGTCGAAGAAGCCCTCGTCGTCGAGGATTTTGCCGCCCTCGTCGCGGAAATAGGTCTCCACGACCGCGAAGCCCCGCACCTTCAGCCGGCCGAAGCGCTTGCCGTCCCATGGCAGCGTGTTGTTCTCGTCGTCGACGATCTTCATCTCGACGCCGAACGGCGCCCAGCCCTGTTTGGCCTGGATGGCGAGCTTCTCCTGATGGGAGAGGCCGACCTGGTTGGGCTTCAGCGCGCCGGCCGAGCCGATCGGGCTCATCTCCGTCATCCCCCACGCGTGGCGGACCTCGACGCCGTAATCGTCCTCGAAGGCGCGGATCATCTCGGGCGGGCAAGCCGAGCCGCCGATGCCGACGAATTTCAGCGTCGAAAGCCTCTTGCCTTCCCTTTGCAGATATTGGAGCAGTCCGAGCCAGACCGTCGGCACGGCCGCGGTCATCGTGACCTTTTCGGTCTCGATGATGTCGTAGACCGACGCGCCGTCGAGCTTCGCGCCCGGCATCACCATGCGCGCCCCGCGCATCAGGCAGGAGAGCGCCAAACCCCAGGAGTTGGCGTGAAACATCGGCACGACCGGCAGGACCGAGTCGTAGGCGTTCGCCGTCAGGACTTCCGGCCCCGTCGCCATCATCGAATGGAGGATGTTGGAGCGGTGCGAATAGAGCACGCCCTTGGGATTGCCTGTGGTGCCGGAGGTGTAGCAGAGCCCGGCCGCCGTGCGCTCGTCGAATTCGCGCCAGCGGAAGTCGCTGTCCGCCTCGGCGAGCCATTCCTCGTAGGGAACCGCGTTCCGGAGCTTGGTCGCCGGCATATGGGCCGCGTCGGTCAGGATGATGTAGCGCTCGACGCTCGGCAGATGGCCGGCGATCGCCTCGAGCAGGGGCACGAAGGTCAGATCGGTCATGACGATCCGGTCTTCGGCGTTGTTGATGATCCAGGCGATCTGCTCGGGGAAGAGGCGCGGATTGACGGTGTGGTAGATCGCGCCGAGGCCGGTGATCCCGTACCACGCCTCGAGGTGGCGGTAGCCGTTCCAGGCCAGCGTCGCCACGCGGTCGCCGAGCCGGATCCCCTCGCGCTCGAGCCTTTTGGCGACCTTGAGGGTCCGCTCGCGGATTTCGGCGTAATTGGTCCTGTGCATCGGACCTTCGACGGTGCGAGAGACCACCTCCTGCGTCGGAAACTGGATGGCCGCGAAGTCGACCACCTTGTGCATCAGCAGGGGCCAGTCCTGCATCCGTCCGAACATGTCCAATCCTCCCGATGTTGCGAGCGCGGCGGCTTGATCGCTGCGCCCGGATTGTTCATGTCTATACTATGGCGCGGAACGCCGGGGCAAGCGCGCCCCGGCCCGCCCGCGCCGGCCGCCAGGCGTGCGCAACCGGACGCGGGATGAGAGAGGACGCCGATGCCGAACCGCCCCAATCCCGAGCGCGCCATGCGCGTCTGGCTGCGCCTCATTCGCCTCGAGGCGCGGATGCAGTCGGCCGTAGGCGACCGTCTGAGGATGATCGGCGTGTCGATTCCCCAGTGCGACGTGCTGACGACGCTGAGCGAGCAGGAGGGGGTCAACCAGCAGGAGCTCGCCAAGCGCCTCTACGTGACCAAAGGCAACATCTCCGGCCTGCTCGACCGGCTGGAGGCGGCGGGCTTCGTCGAGCGCCGGTCGCTCGCCTCCGACCGCCGGCAATATTCCATCCACCTCACCGGCGCCGGCCGGGCGATGGCCGAGAAGGCGATCGCGGTGCAGCACAAGTGGCTCGCTTCGACCCTCGGGCGCCTCGAGGACGCGGATCTCGACGCGCTCGAGACGCAGCTCCTGCGCCTGCGCGACATCATGCGCGAGCAGGAGGGGCGCGCGCGGGTCGCCGGAGAGTGAATGGAAGGGACGGCGGCGTCTCGCTGGGCGCGGCGGCCTCGACGACACGCGCTGGAGAAGCGGATCGAGAGCCAATAGCCGCGCTCGCTGAGCGCGGCCTCGCAAAGCGCCGCGGCGTGGCCGCTCATTGGGAGCGAAACGATTGGGGATATAACGCAGTTGTAACGCGACTCGCTAAATTGCGGCAGGCGCGTCCACCCTGGGACGGCCTTACCCGCCGAAGCCTTCGGGAGCGGCTGTCGGCGCTCGTTTCCGGGCAGGCTCCCTCAAAGGGCTCCTCTCCAGATAGCGGTCCCGTCAGCGCGATCCTGAGCGTAAGCGCAGAGGCTGCTTCGAATTTCGGCGGCGCGGTCGCGCCCGTGCCGGGAGAGCTTGTCTCGGAACGCATCGACGCCGTTGGTGAGATCCCTCTTGAACGCCGCCGCCTCTTTGCGCTGCGCCGCGACCTGTTCACGACGCTCTCGCTGACGCGCGTCGCGTTCGCCGGCGAAGTCATCCAACCGCGCCTTGATCTCGGTCTGACGACGGAGGGTCGTCTGCTCGGCTTCCGCCGCCTGCTGTCGCGCCGCCTCGCCGCGCGCTGAATTCGTGTTCTTCAGAAACGACTCGACATCGCTCCGGCGTTCGTTGGCGGCGGCCTTGATTTCCGTCGCGAGCTTGCCCCGAGCGCGACGGTCCGCAGCAATATCGCTCGCCACGCGAGCCAAGCCTTCCGCCACGCCGGCCATCTCTTTTTCCCCGGTTGCAGGTTGCCCCTCCTCCGGGAGCGCGAGCCGCGAGGCTCGCCCCCCGAAAGAGGAATGCAAGAGCGTATCGATTACGCCGGGGCTGCCGCAGAGGCCGTCAGGCCAACCGCTTCGGCATACTTCAGATAAGTCTCGACCGACGCCACGACCACGCGGGCTTCGATGGTGATCAGCTCGATGCCAACCAGCGACACCTTGACCCAAGCGTCGATCACGATGCCCTTGTCGAGGATGCGGTCGACGACTTCGGCGAGGCTGGACGAGTCGGTTGACTTCTGTAGGCGGGCCATAACGTTCTCCTTCGGGAGGAACACGATGCTTGTCAGTTCACCGGATCAGGCTGTCGCCCTCCGGCGCGCCATACGTTGCAAGACCGGGGCCAGGATCGAGTTTTCGCGAGGAGAAAAAATCAGAAATGATTTCAGTGTTCTAAGACGAATCGTGGCGCCAGCCTCGACTTCGCCCCAGCCAATGTAGGGATTTGGCGCCCTAACCGGGCGGGCGCCGGCGCCCGTCTCCGCGACCCCGGCGCGGCCCGGACGATCGCGTCGATTTTGCAACGGCTCCAGGAACCCGGCGGTCGCAGCAGTCCGCGAATTGAAATAGGGATTTGAAGGAAGCCTCACCGTAATCCCGGGCCGAGCCGTCTCTCCGGTCCGCTGGAAATCGCAGCGTCCGAACGGAGGGAGCGCTTTTCGCGCTCGAGGGGACGGCGAGACGCCGTCCCCTCGATGAATCTTTGCGCGCGCCGGCCCTCCCCCGAGGCCCGCTTCACCGCTCCGGCGGCGGCGCGACGCCGGCGTAGATGTCCGGCACGTACATGTCCGCCGGGATCTCTTCGCGGCGGTAATCGGGGTTATGGACGCGCGCGGGCAGGACCGGCTTTTCGTGCGGCACTTCCTGGTACGGGATGCGGGTGAGCAGGTGGGCGATGCAGTTGAGCCGCGCACGTTTCTTTTCCACCGCTTCGATCACGTACCACGGCGCCTCGGGGATGTGCGTGCGCTCGAACATCACTTCCTTCGCCTTGGTATACGCCTCCCAGCGGCGGCGGGATTCGAGGTCCATCGGCGAGAGCTTCCACTGCTTGAGCGGATCGTCGATGCGCATGCGGAAGCGCAGGTTCTGCTCCTCGTCCGAGATCGAGAACCAGTATTTCACCAGCACGATGCCCGAGCGCACCAGAAGCTTCTCGAATTCCGGCACGGACCGGAAGAAGTCCTCGTATTCCTCGTCGGTGCAGAAGCCCATGACGCGCTCGACGCCGGCGCGATTGTACCAGGAGCGGTCGAACAGCACGATTTCGCCGCCGGCCGGCAGGTGGGGCACGTAGCGCTGGAAATACCATTGCGAACGCTCGCGCTCGCCCGGGGCGGGCAGGGCGACGGTGCGGCAGACGCGCGGGTTGAGGCGCTGGGTGATGCGCTTGATCGCCCCGCCCTTGCCCGCCGAGTCGCGCCCCTCGAACAGGACGACGACCTTGAGCTTGTTGGCCACCACCCAGTCCTGAAACTTGATCAGCTCGCGCTGGAGCCGCAGAAGCTCGGTGAAATAGAGCTTGCGCGGGAAGGCGTGCTTCTCGGAGACCTCGTGGCCCTCGGCGAGGAGATCGTCGAGATCGCTGTCCTCGAGCTCGAGCTCGAGGTCCTCGTCGAGGTTGTCCTGGATCTCGGCGTTGATGCGATCCTGCATCGCGCTTTGTGCGCTGTCCTTGCTCCGGCTCATCGTTGCTTCCCTCGTCGGCGGTCGGACCGCCTTGGACCCTTCGAGGAATCCTTTCAAGCACCCATGTGACAGCGCTGCGACAGCGGCGGCGGCGCCCCGCGCGGCGCTGGGATGGCGCGCGTCCTAGCGGCCGCCCAGCAGGCGCTCCAGCGCGCCTCGCAGGCTTTTCGCATCGACCGGCTTGTGCAGGACGACGTATCCGCTGGCGTTCATTTCCGAAATACGCTCCATGGCGGTGTCCCCGGTCAGCACGATCGTGGGCACGGCCCGGCCGGCGCGACGCTCGATCTCCTTTGCGGCGGCGACCCCCGAAAGGGGTCCGCCGAGCCGATAATCGGCGATGACGGCGTCGAACCGCCAGTCCTCCGCCGCGGCGCGGTCCAGGGCCTCCTCGCCGCTCGCAGCGGAGATCGCCGCGCAACCCCACGCTTCCAAGAGGCTCGCGACGCTGAAACGCACGATCGTGTTGTCCTCGATGAGGAGCACACGGCCGCGAAATCCGCCGGACTCCGGCTCCGGCGGGGCGGTCGCAATCTCGTCGCGGTCCAACGGCAACAGCAGCGAAAAGCGCGAGCCCCGCCCCACCCGCGAGGCCACCTGCACCTCGCCGCCCAACAGGGCGGCGATGCGGGAAGCGATGGCGAGACCGAGGCCCAGTCCCTGTTCCGGGACGCGGCCGGGGTTGTCGACCTGGTATAATTCATTGAAAATATGCTGGAGTTGATCGGCCGGGACGCCGATTCCGGTGTCGACGACGTCGATGCGGGCGCGCTCCCCGCGAATTCTCGCGCCGATGAGGAGTCCCCCCTTGCGGGTATAAGTCAACGCGTTCTCCACGAGACTGCGCAGCGCGCGCTCCAGCAGCGCGGGATCGCTGCTCGCCCAGACGGCGCGCGGCGCGGCGCGCAGCCTCAGCCCCTTTTTCGACGCCCGCTCGCGATACTCCTCTCCTATCTGCTCGATCAGCGGCCCCAGGTCGACGGGTTGCATCTCGGGCGCCACCACGCCCGAGTCGAGTCGGGAAATGTCGAGAATGCCGGTGAGCAGGACGTTCAGCCCACCGACCGCCGACTCCATCGCGCGCACGATCTCGACGAGCCCGGAATCGCCGGCGGTCTTGCGCCGCAGGAGGCTCAGCAGCAGCACCAGCGACTGCGCCGGCTGGCGGAGGTCGTGGCTTACCGAGGCGAGAAACTTGGATTTGGCGAGGTTGGCGCGCTCCGCTTCCGCCTTCGCGGCGGCCACCGCCCCCTGAGTCCACTTGAGGGCGTCGATGTCGGTCGCAGCGCACGACACACCCACGACCGCGCCGGACTGGTCATGACGCGGTTCGACATAGAGGTCGAAGTAGCGCAGCGGCTCGCCGGGAACCGCCGCCGCCACTTCCTGGCGAGACGGAAGCCCGGTCTCGATCGCCCGGCGCTTGATCGCGGTCACTTCCGCCGCGCAACGCGGATCCAGGATCTCCGTATCGGTCTTTCCAATAGCGTCTTCGGCTTTGAAGCCCAGGTTTGAGTTATAGATCCAGGTGTAGCGCAGCTCGGAATCGTTTTCGAACACCGTAACCGGCGAGTTGGCCAACGCGGTCTGAAAGCGCCTTTCGCTTTCCCGCAAGTCAGCCGAAGCGATCTTCAGCGCTTCGATGTCGTCCAGCGCCGTCACCACCAGGGCGACGCAGGGCCGGCCGTCGAAGGCGATCGGGCCGACGGAGGCGCGCACGCGCGACGGCGCGCCGTCGGCGGCGATCAACGCCAGTTCGGCCGCGGCTTGCGCCTCGAGCCCGGCGGCCAGCAGCGCTCTTGCGAGGCCGCGCTGCGCCGGGGCCACGAGATCGAGGAAGTCGAGGCAGGCCAGCTCGCCGCGGCCGAGCATCCGCGCCAGCGCGCCGTTGCAGTAGAGGACAGTATGCTCGGCGTCGAGCACGGTCGCCGCGCCCGGCATGGGTTCGACGAGCGCGCGATAGGGCTCGCCGGCGTCGCGGAGCGTGTAGACGCGCGGCCCGTCCTCGGCCTCGATCGCCAGGGCGCCGGCGCCGCCGAGGA
>CAIZGR010000506.1 GCA_903932535.1 uncultured Hyphomicrobiales bacterium
CAACCCGAACCGCTTCGTGAAAAACATCCCCTCGCCGCCGAGTAAGCCAACCGCCGTCTGGATCAATCCGCCCCAAATCAAGCCTGAAATCCAAGCCTAAATTCCCAACCCAGGCGTCTCATTGTCGTTGACACGTTCCGCGCGCTCTTGACGGCGCCGGACAGGATGATGTCGCGCAGGGTCTCGGCAAAGGGCGACCCTCCCGGCTCCCGGGTACGCACGACATCGATGCCGGCGGCGCTGAGGCGCTTGGCGAGGCTGAGCGCCTGGGACGATTTGCCGGAGCCCTCGCCGCCTTCGATGGTGATGAAGCGGCCGCTCATGGGACGCTCCCGGGCTTGGGGGCGAGGGCGGCGATCTCGGACACGATGTCGTCTCCCATGCAGTAGCCGCAGCCGCCCTTGGCGGCCCGGTCGCGCAGGCCCCGTGCGATCGCCTCGCACTTGGCGCGCATCTCCTCGACCTTAGCGTCCGTGCGCTCCTGCTGCGCGATGTGGTGGGCTTCGGTCATGCCGCGGCCCTCCCAGAGAGATCGGAGAACCGCGCAAGGAACGCATCCTTCGCCTCCTCCGGCGACCACCCGGCGATCGTGACCGGGAGAGGCTTCCGCCCGCGCGTGTAGTCCCAATCGTCGCGGTTGCGCATCAGTTGGCGCTGCTCGGTCGCGAGCATGGCGATGTCGATTTCCTTGACCGCCGGATGCATCGTGGCCGGCAGGCCGAACCGACCAAGGACAGCCGCTTCAACGTGTCGCTCGATGGCGCGATACTCCGGCAGGAGGTCCTTCAGCGGACGGCTCACGTCGCCGATAAACGCTTCGGCGGCGTCGTGCATCAGGCCGGCAAAGGCGAGTTCTGGCGGAACGAACCGGCTCACATAGACGCTGTGCTCGGCAATCGAATAGAAGCGTCCGCACTGGCCATTGAAGCGGCAAAGCATCGATAAGGCGTGCGCGATGTCGTCGATGGTGAATTCCGAATTCTCGGGATCGAGGAAATCGAAATAGGTTCCGCCGTGCAGGAGGATCGTCGGCCCGACGATGTGGCGGACGGTGGGGCTGGCTTCGGTCATGCGATCCTCCCGACAAACGTCATCGCGCGCCCTGCGCAGTAGCGCCGGAACGCAGCCTCGTGGAGTTCCCCGGGCAGCATCTCGATGCTGTGCCCTACGGTTCCGCCCTTCCACGAGCCCTTCTTTGGGCCGGTCTCCTTCAGGAAGGCGAGATCGAGCGACCTCGAGACCTTCGGCTTCCTGAAGATGGACAGCCACCGGAACCACCCGGTTCCAGCCAGCCACTCGCGCTCCTCGATCCGGGTCGCTACGGTGATGCGCTCGCCGTCGAAATCGTCGAACTCGAACTTGGCCGCCGGGCAGGCGTCGCGCGCTTTCCGCGTCTCCTCCCAGCGAGCGAAGCCGTCGCCCTTTCGAGCGCCCGAGGCCGTCCAGACGTGCCCCCCGTCGATGCCGTAGAGGCTTGTCCGAACGTGCCGCCACTGCGTCCACGGGATGAACAGGCAGCGCGAATGGTCCGTCGTGCTGTCATTGGTCTGGGGGCCGTAGTGCACATGCAGGGCGCCTTCGGTCGCAGTGAACCCATACTGCCGGGCGTACTGGCCCCAATATCCGAGCGATGGCGTCTTATCGACCCAGACCCGAGCCGGCTTGAGGATCGCCGGGATCTCCAAGATCAGGGTATGGGTGAAAGCGTGGAAGCGGATGAAGGCGCCGGGATAGTCGTCACCACCCCCGGAGCCGAGCATGACTCCGAACAGGCGCGAGCGGCTGTCGGCGGAATAGGTGAACGGCCCAAAGTGGCGGTCGTTGTCGCCCCATCGGCGGATTCTTCTGGTCACTGCGGTCTCCTCGGATCATAGGTGCACGTCAAAAGCAGGCAGGTGAGCCCGCGCGCCTTGGCGGCCTTGATCTCATCAAGATGCGGCCAGCCAAGAAAGATCGACCAACAGTCGTCAGCGCTCGCGTAGAGCCCGATATGGACGAGTTCGGAACGCCGCGTGTCGTAGATGCCAAAGGGCTTCATCGGTTGTCCCCCGATCCGTGCAGGACGCCGCGCTCCTTGCGGTCCGCCAACTTGGTGAGGTTGATGTCGGCCACTTCGCTCAGGGAGTAGCCGAGTTCCTTGGAGGCCATGGCCACGTACCAGAGGACGTCTCCAAGTTCCTTGGCGAACTCGGCGCGCTTGGCACCGGACACCACGCTGGCGTCGTCGCGGATGACCTTGCCGAGCTTCTCCGAGACCTCCCCAGCCTCCCCTGCCAGCTTCAGGGCGCAGTAGGTGAGGCCGAGAAACGTCCCCGGCCCCGGGTACATCGCGGTCGTCGCGGCGCGGCCCTGGTAAAAGTTTAGGCCGAGGTCGGTCGCGATGTCCTTGAAGCAGGAGCGCTCCGCGGCGAGCGCCCTGTCGCGGTAGCGATTGTTCGCCGCCTGCAGGTCGCTGTTCTGGCGCTCGAGTTCCGCGATGCGGGCCTTCTGTTTCGCGATGAACGCCGGTGCTGTATCGGCGCAGCGCTGGCACTTCCCGCACGCGGAGCCGATCCCCCAACTCCCTTTGCATACCGTCATCATCATCTCCTTGCTGCCCAACTGGCTGTGATTCCGCGGAACGTGTGCGGGTGGCTCTCCCGCCAAGTCTTGAAGGCTTCCCGGCGCTGCGCTGCGGGGAGGCTGCCCACCATTGCTGTGACCCAGCCGTCGGACCACGCGTCGAAGGCTTTGACCTTCGCGAAGTCAGCAAAGTACGGGTTCTCGATCGCGCCCTTCCCTGCCCGGAAAGCGGCCTCGCCCGCGTCGAATGCCCCGCTTAAGGTCGAAGGCTCAGACATCTTGGCTCTCCAGTGACGAAAGACTCGGCGGCGCCTCGACCCGGATCTCGGCGATCCCAGCGGCGGCGCATGCGGCCGTGCAGTCCGGGCAGGCTGCGACGTGCCCTTCGAGGTACAGCGTCGCGCCCCGGGCCTCAGCGCCGGCGCGCCGGATCGCGTTAACCTCGGCATGGCCGGTCTGGTTGCAGATCGCCGCGCGGGCACTCCTGCTGCGGAGTCCGGCAGTCGTTCTCACCGACGAAGCGCTGGCCGTCGGGGGTCACAATGGTCGCGCGGACGACCTGTTTCGCGCAGGAGCCGGTCATCGAACCTCCAGCAGATCAAATTGCTCAACGTGCCCGGCCCAGACGCCAGGGCACTGCATCGCGTCCCACCGGGCCGCCATGAGACCTGGGCGCTCGCTGGGCGCTCTGGCCCACTCGGCGGCCATCTCGCCTGCCCGTCGCGCCGCCCGGTTGTGGTTGCGCGCGATATCGGTCGAGTCGACACTCCCGAAGGGCCATTCCTTCCCGCTGCACTGCAGCCCCCCGGAGCATGTGAACCCACGGGAGGAACCGATGCCGCTTCGTGATTGCGCTCCACGCAGCGTCCATCCGACGGCGCCACGCCGGCGATAGGGGGGGTCGAACTGGTTGGTCGACCCGATGCAGACCCTCGGCCACGCGTCGAGAAGGCGGACGAGCCGGTCGATAGGCTCGTCCATGTGCCACACCGGTGATCCCTTGGCGCCGAACGGCCATTGCGCGAGCAGGGCGTCCTGCGCGTCCGGCCCAGCGTCGATCACGTCCGGGACCACCGCCCACGTCGTCGGGAAGGCGAGCCACTCTTCGGCCCACGCGTAGAACGCCGGCCAGTCCGCCTTGTGCCCGCGTTTCCAGGTCGAGAATGCTCCGTTGTCCAGCATCACCGACTGGCCGATGTCGTGGCAGAGGCGCGCTTGGTACGGGGCTGGGAACGGCACGCAGAAGTGCCGCCCCGCAAGTTGCTCCCGAAGTAGCGCAGTCGGCGTGATCGGCGTGCCGTGGTAATGAATCACGGGCGCAGCCCTCTCCAAGCGAGGAAGGCGATGGCCGCATAGAGTTTCCCGACGAACTGCCCCCAGATGAAGGCAAGACTTCCGAACGCCAGCCACAGGAACAGGGCCGAGTCCGCGAGCGCGCCCGCCGTGCAAGACGCTAGGACCGCGAGCGCAAACGAGCGCCGAGCGACCGGCGTGTAGACGGCGAAGTCCACCAACTCGCTGAACAGGAACGCGCCCGCCGACGCGGCAGCGAGCGCAGGGGGAGCTACGAAGAATGAAAGGAGCGCGCCCGCAACGATGCACGCGACGGACACCGCCGGGCCGTAGGCGCGCTGCACCATGTCGCGCAGCACAAGAGCCGCACCGATCATCAGAACGCCTGACGGGGCCATGAGGCCGGGGGCGACGGGGATCAGGCACGGCCCGGGACGCAGACCGAGCCCACGTGGCCGATGAGATAGTTTGCGGCAGGGATCGTTGCGGCATACCCAGCCACCAGAAGAAATTTCAGGTTCATCTCACTTCGACTCCATCTTTGGTGAGCGCTGCGGCGATCGCGGCCGCGCCGACGTGCCGCATGACGTCGAGCCAACTACGGCTGAAGACCTTCCCGGGAAGAACATCTTGCGGGCGCACCCTGATTTTCTTCGCCCCCGCCTCGATGTCGCGGCGGGCGCCGATCGCGGCGTTCGCCTTGATCGCGTCCGCGTGCTGTTGGTCGCGCGCGCTGCCAAGGCGCTCGTTCGCCCAGCCCACCGCCTGCGCCACGATGTCCGCCTGCAGCCGCTCGAACTCCTCCGACCGCCGCCGCTCCACCTTCGGCGCCACCGCCTTGCCGCGCTCGTTGAGCTCCTTCGCGACCCGCTTGTCGTGCTGCTCCTCGCGCCGTTTCTCCTCGTGGCGATCGTCGCAGACGTCGAACGACCCGCTGGCGTAGCGCTGCTGGATCAGTTCCTCGGCGCGCTCGACGCGCTCCCGGAGGGCGCGGGCCATCGAATAGTCGTGTGCTCCGCACCAACTCCACAGGAGCAAAGCGTCGGCCTGCATGGGCTCGTCCTGCAGGTAGCGCAGCGGCCACCCAAGCGCCTCCTCCGCCATGCTGGTCTCAATCGGCGTCGGGCGTGGGCTCAGCGCGTTCCTGTTGGCGGCCTCGCGCTGCTGGTCTGCCCTGGCCTCCTTGATGCCTTCGATCTCTAAGCGCCGCGCCTTGAGTTCCTTGAATGCCTCGATGTCGACGCGCGCGGCCGCGGCCAGTTGGGGGTCGATCTCGAGCGTGTCGAGCATCTGCGGCCAGTAGCCGGCATAGCCGCGCGGGCCGATGCTGGCGGGCTGCCTGCGCAGGACATCGAAGCCTTCGACGAGGCGTGTCTGGACGAGAACTGGGGTCCAGACCTTACCCCCTACACAGGGACGCGATGGGGACAATGCGGGGACAGCATGCGGGGGACAGGACGGGGACAATCGGGACACGGCGTCTTCTCTCCCTCAAAACGGAATGCCGGAATCGGGCTCGCTTCGGCCATCATCGGCGTGGGTCGCCTCTTCTGGCGGGCGGGTCTGCGGGAACCCACGCAGGATCTTCCCCGCCCACCAGATCTTGTCCTCTCGGATGCCGATCACGCCGAACCCCTGGAGCTTCTTGCGGAGGCGTTGCAGGGACTTCTTCAGCGCCTCACGGTGACGTTCCAGCGCAACGGCCTTCTCTTCTTCCGTCGCGGCGTCCTCAGGCAGCGCGTCGGAAGGGTTCATCGTGACGTAGGCGCGCTTGACCTCGGTGTAGGAGACAATCGACCGGACCGTCGCTGGGAGGTCCATCTCCACCGGAACCGGCTGGCCGAACTGCTTCTCGGCGGCGAAGTAGGCGCGCATGAAGATCGACTCGTCGCGGTCGAGCGCGAAGCCCTTGTTCTCCTCGACGCGGCGGATCGCTTCCTTCTCCCCGACGGGCAGGCAGACGCAGGACGTGATCTGCTTCCCGTCCTTGCCGGCGCCGAGTTCGACCGACATCAGTTCGAACTGGAATCGCTGGCCGCTCTCGCCGTCCTTTTGCTTGTCGAGAACAGCCGTCCGGACCTTCGTCTTCTCGTCTCTGGTGACGAGGATGACCTGATCGATATTGGCGTAGACGGAGGTGTGGCCGCGGAGTTTCTCGCCGCCGGCGTTCATGTGGTGGACGAGGCAGACGTGCGCTCCGGTCGCTGCGCTGATCTTGGCGACGTTCTGCATGACGAGCCCCATGTCTTTACCGGAGTTCTCGTCAGCGCCGCCGGTCGCTGTCGCGAGCGTGTCGATCACGATCATGCGGAGGGGGATCCAAGGAAACATGGCGGCGATCGCCTTGATCTCGGCGATCAATGGGCTTGTGTCTCCGTCCGCGCGCCAGAGGTCGACCGGGGACTGAAGGAGGACGAATGGAGTGTCGCGCCCGTACTTGACCTCGTGGTGCTTGCGCCATGCCCGCAGGCGCTTCTTGACGCCCCTCGCGCCCTCCCCCGCCTGGTAGATGACAAGCCCTTGCTTGACCTTGGCACCGAAGAAATCCATCCCGGTCGCGATGCACATGCCTGCGTGGATGGCCAGAAACGACTTCCCGCTCTGCGACTTCCCTCCGACGACCGACCGGTCGCCGATGCTGAAGAACCCGTCGATCAGGAATTCGAACTCGCGCCCGGGCTCGTCCAACTGATCGAGGAAGAGGGCTCCGAACTTTGACGCCCAAGGGAGGGAGCACTTTCGGTCCACACTCGCCTCAAACTCCTCCCCCGACATCTCGGGCTCGATGACGATCGGAGGCCGGTCGGCGGCTGGCGCGTCGACGACGTCGGTCATGCGCGCAGCCCTTGGACATCGTCGCCGGCGAGGTGCCTCGTCAGGACGTCCGCGAAGTCGAACGGCTCAGGCGCCATGTGCACGCGGACCGCGCGACCCTCGTCGCGCCAGCGTCGGTAGCCCGTGACCATCGCGCGCCGAGTCGCGATGCGCTCGGAGTCGCCATCCCCGATCATCGTGACGTCCTTGACCCAGGCCGGGAGGATGGCGCCGTGGCCGTCGGGCCCGGTGTCGGGGATTCCTGATGGAATGGGTGTCGGCTTCCCGGTCTCTGGATTCTTGCGCGTCGGGTGTTCCTGTGTGCCGACCCATTTGCCGGACAGGTTGTAGAGGTCGACCGCGGCGGCGAGGCTGGTGTCGTCCTCGCCGAACCCGAGTTGGTGCCAGGCCAGCACGTTGATAAAGCCCTCGCCAACAGCGAGTTTCGGGCCGATCTCGCCCAGCCGGATCATGCCGCCTTTCTTGTCGCCCCGGATCTTCGTGGGGTCGTTGCGGCGCTCCTTCTTGGGGAGGTGCGCCTCCCACGGCGGCACCCACTTCTTTGGCTCGACGGGATCGAGGACGGTCGCCGAGATGCCGATCACATTGCCGACGACGTCCCGGATCACGGCGACGACGGCCGGGAAAGTCCCTAGGCGCCGCTTGTCGGCGGACGTCGCGTCGGGGAAGCCCCAGTAGTCGAGGTCCTTCACGAACAGGATGTCGCGCAGGAACTTCTTCCTGAGCTCCAACTTGCGCCCGTCATGGAGGTAGGCGGCGCCGTGGGTGCCGAGGATCGGGACCGCGCGCGCGAGGATGTCGGCGATCGTGGCTTCGTCGCGGAGGTGCTTGGCTTCCTCGGCTTTGGCCTCCTGCTCGCGCTTGGCTTCGTTCTTGGCCCGCTGCTTGGCGGCGCGCGCCTCGCGCTCCTGCCGCTCCTCCGGAGGCTCCTCGCGGATGCCGTCCGGCTTCGCCTCGCCAGTGATCGCTTCCACGGCGTCGAGGAATGAGATCGGCTGTTGCGCGTGCATGTAGAGGTCGATGACGCTCTTGCCGGACAGTTTCTCGTCCATCCCGCCGCGGCAGTTCCACGTCCGCTTGACCGTGTTGACGGAGAATCGGTCGGTGCCGCCGCAGGACGGGCACGGCCCTGTATTTTCCGGGCCGGACCTCTTCAGGATGGCCCCAGCCTTTTCCGCGACGTCAAGGATATTGGCGTCCTTGGCCCGGTCGATCCATTCCTGGACGCGAGGATTCGGCGTGTGCGCGTTCATAGCAGCGCCCCCTGTTTCGGAGACGCCCACATCCATTGCGTTTTGTCGGCCTTGATCTCGGCGTAGTTCCGGGGATGCTGTGCCGCGAAGTCAGGGAACCTGTCGCCCTTGGCGTAGACGCCGCGCTCCACCGACTTGAGCCACCCGCCGGACGGGTCGATCCAGCGGTAGATCGAGACCTTCGCGGCCTTGAAGTCGGCGCGCGTCAGCGGGCGCTCCTCGAGCACGACTGCGAGTTTGATCGCCTGGATCTTCCACTGCGTCAGGGCGATCGGAGCCGATGACCCAGCCGCGACGTCCGGGACGTAATCAGGCAGCCGGCAACGGCGCAGCGGCGCCCACTGGTGCCAGTCGTACTCCGGGTCGACACCTTCATCGGGAAGGCGCGGGTGGAAGAGGCGGCCCCGCGAACGCGTCCCGTTCTGCTCCCCGACATAGGTCAGGACCGTGACGCCGAGCGCGGCACAGATCGGGTGAAGGTTGTTTGGCGCCCCGCCGGCAGGGACGAGAACAGCGCGATAGTCCGGCCCCTCATCGCTGTACCGCTTGTGCGGCAGAGCCTGCGCGACGACCTCAGGGTTCAGGCGGAGCTTCGCCTCGATGCCGACTTGGGCACCATCGTCCTTCCGGACAGCAAGGATGTCCCAGCCTGCGGTCTCCCCGTAGCAGGTCCACCGCCTCTCATCGATAGCCGCGATGAACGCGGCGCAAAGGTCGGTCTCTCGCGCGAACTTCGGGCCTTCTGGATTGCGCCTCATAGCCCCGCCGCCCCCTCGATCGCTTCCCTCTTGCAGCGCTCCCAGACCCGCTCGGCGCGGACCGTGAGATCGATGACGCCCTTGCCCTTCGGGTCGAACTCGTTGGCGAGCCGTCGGACGCGGCGGTGATAGGCGTGCAGCAGTTTCCGGGTGCGCTTCCCGACCAGCCGCCAATGCTCAGCGCAGATCCATTCGGCGCCGATCCCCTTGGGCTTGTGGGTGCGGTTGCAGAACGGCACGCAGCAGTGGATTCGGACGTCGCTCATGGACGCTGCCCCTTCGCCTTGATGCGCTCGACGACTTCCTCGATCGTGACGCGGCTGGCCCGGCCCATCGCCTTGTCGGTCTCGCGCCGGCGCAGCGCCTCGAGCCGCTCGCAGTCCTCGCAGCGGTCAGGCCGACCCTCGGGATGGAGGATCGCCTTCGCCCGCCGGGTCTCGTAGTCCCCGCAGGCGCAGCGCAGGACCCATTGCTGAGGCCCTCTGTGGCCCCGGGGAACGACGAGGATCCCCAGCACCACGAACCGACCGGGCGCCGTGCCCGTGAGGTCTCGGAAGGTCGGGTCCAGGAGCATCGGCTTGGTCGGAGCCATCATGGCCGGCGGCGCCTTCCAGTGCGGCCGCGTGTAACCGCGCTCCTCGGGCGTGTCCCGGCTCTCCGAGGTCACGGTCGCCGCGGTGCGGTCGTTCGGCGTGGATGCGGCGAGGCGCTCCCAGAGGTCGCTCACTGCTCGCCTCGTGCGGCCGCTCTGGACGCGGCGCGCGCCGCCCACATCTTCGGCATGACGGCCTGCCGGACAGAACTGGCCTCGTAGCGGGCGTCGCAGGTGCCTCGGTGATCGACCGGCCTCCCGCATGCGCACTCCGGCACTGACGTCTCATTGCGGAGATAGCGCGCGACGGTCCCCCGGCAGATCTCGAGCCGCCGCGCGATCGCGTTCATGCTCATGCCGGAGTCGCGGAGTTCGTGGATCGCGGCCTCGACGCTGCGCTCGATGAAGTTGCTCATGCAGCGCGCCTCTGCGTCATGATGTGCTGGCGGGCAGCGAGCCCGATGTAGGTTGCGAAGGCGGGCGGGATAGCTTCCGAAATCTCGGACATCGTCATCCAGGAAATGCCCATCGCCTCGGACGCAGCCGCCTTGTGGCCACCCTCCCAGACGTCCTTGGTCCCGCGGCCGCCGGCGCTCGCGGCGCGCTTCCGGGCGTGTCCGCCGTAGATCCCGATGACCGGCCGGCTGTCGTGCCGGCACGCCGGCTGGACGACGGGGAAGTTGCATTCGAAAAGCCGATGGCGCCGAAGTTGGCAGCCCTGCGCGCCCAGATTGAACATCGACCCGCAAAGGCAGATCGGGTTGATCATCTCCGAGCGCGCCTCTTCGACGTTCTCGATGACGTAGGGCTTTCCCGTCGCGCGGAACGCCTCGCGCACCTGGCCGATCAGGCGGGGCGCGCCCTTGGCGCCTGGCGCATGGCGCATGATCGAATAGCCCTGGCAATTGTGGACGACGTAGCCCCAAGCGACGAATGAATGGTCCTCGTCAACCGTCAGGTCGAAGACCGGCTGATAGATCCCCGGCTTCGGCGCTGATCTCGCCCGAAGGTACTGCCAGACATGGGCACCATCAGCGACGGCATATTTTCGAGCACCGTCTCCACCAACGATCTGGACGCCCCACAAATCATGCTGGTTGACTTCGCGTCCCTCGATAGACGTTGTCCGCTTAGTCTTCGTCACGAAGACGCTGGTAGAGAAGCCGCACGACGCCGCAAGCAGCCTCACGGAAATAGCCAAGCAGGGGGACACTGTTGTTGCGCGCCGCCCGTTCGGGGGGCGCTTCAGCTTATGTCCGTCCGCTGAGAGATATCCTTCCAGCAGAGCGCGGCGCTCTTCATCGGGGAGTCCAAGCGCCCACCCAGGGATCGTTTTTTGGAAGGCCCCACCGCGAAAGTTGGTGTGCAACCAGCGGGCAATCTCCACATTGTGATGAGTGATCCTGACTGTCGTGCGCTGCTCTTCTGCGCGCCAAGACCCGGTTTCAGAGAGGCGGGTGAGAAGGCCGTCGCGTTCCCGTTTCGCGCAGCAGATTATGACGTCGCCGCGCGCCCTCCCGTCCTTTGGTTCGACGAGGCGCAGCCACCCATCTCCGAGCCACCGGCCCACCATCCACCAGAACGCAGTCCCCTTCCCCTCGGACGACTCTGGCAATAGCTCAGAAGATGACGGCACGGCGAGGTATTGGCCTCCGATATCTCGGAAGGGTTCCCAGCCCGGCGGAGAAAGCTCTCGGATACCGACACGCGAACGGGTGTAGAACCGATGATCCTCCGTAGCCTGCAAATACGACGCCCCCTTCCATACCTGCGCGATGCGCTGCATCGTTGCGGTGACCTTCCGCCACCGTCCCCTATGGGTCAGGACGAGATCGTCTTCGCGGACAGACTCGATCTCGATGATGCCTCTGGCGGTTACGACTGGCGTTCCCGCCGGGAAGCAGGGAGGACTCGCCCACAAGAGGTCGTAGTCGATGTGCCTGCCGACTCGATCGAACCAGTCGAGGGCTTCGCACTGGTGAAACATGGCGCCGTGCCAGCGCGGCTGCGGCGCGAGATCGACGCCGTCGACCAAGGTGAAGCCTGCCGCATAGAGGCCAGACGTCACCCCACCAGCGCCGCAGAAGAGGTCCACGGCCTTCATGCCGTCACCAGCGCCATGAGTTCGGCGAGCGGGATGTCGCCGCGGCGCTCACGGATGATCTGGTCGACCGCGGCCTCATTGAGGACCTTGCGGGGCGGGCGCTTCTGCCACCTGGAAAAGAACGTGCAGTCCATCCCGGCGCCGACGCCTGCTCCTGCCCCCGCGTCTTGTCCGAAATCGCGTCAGAAATCGTGGTCGTCGAGAACCCGTAGATCGCGGCGATCTCGCGGAGGGTGAGGCCGGCGGCGCGCATGCGGCGGGCCTCTTCGACCTCGGTGAAGCGGCCCGCGGTCATGCGGCGGCTCCGTCGAACTTGCCGGACTCGTCGCCCCAGCAATCCCAACTTGGCCGGTTGGTGCGGGAGAAGACCTCGCAGTAGCGCTTTCCGGGGGCGACGCGCTCGATCAGTGCATAGGCCTCATCCGGCTTGCGGGAGTGCTCGCGGGCCACGCCGTCAAGCGCTCCGTCCAAAGCCTCGATCAGGTTCAGTTCTGACGGCGCGCGCCAGCCCGAGCCCGGCAGCGTTCCAAGCAAGAACGGCTCACAACCGCTGCGCAGGAGGTAGCCTGTACCCCAGCGGATCTTCCCGGCCGGCGTGCGCTTGATCCACGATCCGCCGCTCTTGGGCTCGACGCCCCAGCGGCGCATGGCCGCGGCCTGCCGATCGATAAGCGGCCAAGCGCACCACAGGAACAGGACGCCGGCCGGTGCCAGAAGATCGCCGACGGGCAGCGCCTCGATCTCCAGCCAGCCCATCGTCTTGTACTGGGCCTCTGGCGATTTTTCCTGCCCCTTTTCCGAGTAGGTCGCCCACGGCCACGGAGGGTCAACCATGACGACGTCGTAGGAGAACATCCGCAGGGGGTCGAAGGGCCACGCGCCCATCAGATCCGCCCTCCCTTGGCCGCGCGCGCCGCCTCTTCGGCGCGCCGTTGGTCGAGCGCAGACCTGTCCTTTGGGGGGTCGCCGTAGAACTCTGCCGGCAAGAGGGTCACGCCCCGCTTCTCCGCCGGCGGATCGGGCTTGAAGTGCACGGTCGCAGGAAGCAGCGCGGAGCCGCCGTTGACGCGGGGCGGGCGCGCGCCGGGGATGGTGATGTCGACGACGCGCGGGGCCCCTGTGCGCGGGCGGGGGGCCTCAGGGGCCGGCGTCGGCACTCTGGCGCGCTGAACCGACGCGAGCGCCTTGGCTGCAGGTGACGGCTTGAGCGCAGGGGCCGCTGGCTTCGGCACCGGCGCTACAGCCTCGGGGGCGTCCGACTTGCCCAGTCCCCACGCCTTGACGCGATCGGCGGAGACGATCCGGGCCGTCGGCTCCGAACGCTCGGGCGTCAGTTCACTCGGGGAGGATCCGCCCAAAACGACGCTGCGCTCAGGCAGCCGATGCTCGCCGCCAGCCTCGTGATCAGCCCGACCGCCGAGACCCGTTCCTCGATCGTCATCTCCGCGAACACGAGTTGCTGTTCGCGGATCGACGGCGTGCTGATCAGATCCATCGCCTCCGCGGCGGCCTTCAGGTCCTTCAGAAATTGTTCCTTCATTGGACTCCCTTCCTTCAGCGGGCTCGACAAAGTCCCGGTGGACCGTCATCGGCGGTGACCCGTCCCAGGCGACCTTGACCGTGGACCGGCCCGGCACGTCGATGACGACGGTCCCGGTCTTCTCCTCACGGCCCTTGGCGCCGAGGAACAGGGTCTTCAGGCCCTCTTCCGACAGCCGGACTCGCTTGAGAGGCGCAGGGATCTTGCTCCCATCGGATCCCTGCAACGATGTTGTGGTCGGCGATCCCCTCAGGACGCCGCCGACCGGAGCAACCGAGTCTTCCTTGCCCGCGCTACTCGGTGAAGGCGGTACGACCGTCGCAGGTCCCGGCTGGGGAGGAGCAGCCTCGACGGCGCAAGTTGGTTCGGCCGGTTGACAAACCGGCTCGGATTTCGGTTCCGGTTGCGGCGCGACCTCGGCAACCGGCTCAGGCGGCAGGAACTCGGCGCCATCAGGCGCCTGCTCCGTGAACCCGTCGAGGACAGCGTCGACCTCGTCGATGAGTTCGAGCCCCGACGGGACGACCTCGGATGAGACCTTCTCGCCGTCCCACCGCACCCTGGGGCCGTTCTTGTTGACCGAGACGACGGTGCCTCGGAAGTCCGCGCAGGCGCCATGAGACTTGCGCAGTCTCCTGATGCCTGATGCGGACAGGCGCACGCGATCGCCTTTGAAGAAGAAGTCGCGGGACGTAGAGCCTCCGCCCGGAGCCGGCATGGGGGCCCCGGCCATCGCTGCGCGGAACGCCTCGATGGAGGCCTTGCTTAGAAGTTCCCGCCGCACAGTCTCGACGAAGACGTGGGCGAACTGCTCCGCAGCGGACTTGATCGCTTGGTCGAGAATGGTCACGCGAGCCTCCGCATATCGTCGATGTGTTCGTCCGTCGTCTTGTCGCGGTCGAACACCCCGGTCCCCTCGACAGGCGGAAGCGAACCGGATGGGGGCTGCTCAGGACCGCCAAAGGCGCCCACGAAAGCGTCGATGAAGGCGCCGACCCACCCGTGCGGGACGCCGTCCTCGCCCCTCAGGCAGGCCTTGCCGATCTCTTCGAGGTCGGCCCCGTGCTGGAGGGCGAAGGAAAGGATGACCGACGCGTCGTGCATATCGACGTTGACGCGCTTGTCCGTGTCGTTGACGAGGCTCAGGAAGACCTCGCCGATACGGCCCAGCCTCGTTTCGTCCAGCGACGGGTAGTGCCCCGTGGTCGCCGTGAACGTCATGGGGAATGCGCCAGGGTACGCATGGTCGAAGGTGAAGGTGACGCCAACGCGCCGGTCCGGGAGCCGCTCGCGCTCGCTCATTGTTCGCGCCTCCGGACCTGCAGGGTTCTCCGGGCGACGGCGGCGCCCTCTTCCAGAGCGGCGGTCGCGATCTTCTCAAGCGCGCTTCGGCGCGAAAGCAGCATGTCGGCGGCGAGATCATCGAGCGCCGCGATCTCGCTCGGCGAGATCTGGATCACGATGTAGCGGTTGTCCCGGGCCGGCTTTGGCAGCGACCAGAACTGCGCGACAGCCACGCTGACCCGGCCCTTGTCGTAGCCCGTCGAGCGGACGATCTCGCCTTGCGTGTAGCCGTCGAGCAGCCTCTCGTGGACGCTCTTGGCGAAGGCCACGCGCTTCACGCGCTTCTCCTCCCACCTGGCGCGGGCGGTCTCGCGCTTGCGCCGGAAATGCTCCGCGCGCGCCTCTGCGAGATCAGGGGGCAGGCTCCGCGTGATCGCCTGCTTGATCGCCTTTGAAATCTCCAGCGCTTTCGCTGTGATGTCGTCGATCTCGGCAGGTGCTTCTGGGTCAAGCGGCGGCATCTTCGTCCTCCGAAGGGGTTCGTGCAGGCGCTGGCACCTCGCGCAGGAGTTCTCCGATCAGTGCGGCCCGCGCGATGTCCGCGGAGTCCAGGATCAGCGAGTGCGGGTGCTTCTTCGCTTCCTGCGCGCGCTTGGCGTCCGCGACCCAGCGCTCGACGATCGCGGCGACCGCGGATAGGCAGTGATGCGAGCGCGCCCTGCCCGCGTCCCAGTCGACACGGTGCCCGGCCTTGATGAGGGCCTCCTGCGACTGGCGGATCCAGTCCGCCTCGTCACGGAGGGCTTCGAGGCAAAGCGCCAGCACGGCGGAGCCGCGCATGGTCTTAAGGGCTTCTGCGGAGGGGAGCGCGGTCATCGGCGCCGCCCCCTACTGGTCCAGCCGCGCTGCGGCTTGATCTTGAGTGGGGACTGCCCGAAGACATCGGCCGCCTTCGGCCCTTCCGCCGGCGCGGTTTGGCGATTCCGCGCCTTTCGTTTCCGCTCACGCTCTGCCAGGACCACCGATGCCTGCGTCGCGGCCTTGAGGTTCATCATAGGCGTGATGATCGCAGCGTCATCTGGCTTCACCACCGTGCATGCGTGGTGCCAAATCCCCATCGCGTCGGCTTCGTCGTCGTTGGCCGCCGGCCAGCCCAAAAGGCGGCATGTCTCCAAAGCGCGCGCCTTGGCCTCTTCACGCTTCAGGTTGCCGTTGCCCTTGCCGAAGAACGAGACGCGCGCGGTCCTGGCGTTGACCGGGCGGGCGGGGATCGACTTCATCCCCGCGATGAACTCGACGATGCCGACCATCTTTGCGAGGATGACCGTCGTGTGGGGGTCGCGCTGCGACCGCGTCGTCCGCCCCTCCCAGTCGACGATCGGCTGGAAGGCTCCGGCGTCGAGAGCCGCCTCAAAGAAGATCCAATCCGGGCGATCGGCTTTGATCTTGTCGAGAAGCCAGTGCCCCAGGTTCATCATGGCTCCGACGTCGTCGCTGCCTTGCCCAACGATGCTGTAGGCGCGGGGGACAGACCCAACAGCGCCCTCAGCGACCCCGGTGCGGGTCTTCGAGACGTCGAGAGCCAAGATGTGGGGCGCGGTCATGGTGCCCTCAGCGCGCCGGATGGGTCGACGGCGCCGGCTTACGCTCGGGGCCGTGAACGGACACGAAATCCGGACGAGGCATCACCGGCACCTCGTCGAGAATGGTGAGGCGCGCGACGTCAAACCAACGTGCGTCCTCGTTCTTGCCGTCCAGGGTCACGGGCGGTGTGACGACGGACTGAATGCAGCCATAAAGGTCGAACGAAACCGACGTGACGACGCCTGAGAACCCGGTCACGCAGTCGGTGACCTTGAGCCCGAGAAGATTTATGTGCGTGAGCATTTCCGTCCCTCAGTTCAGTTTGCTGATGCCGTTGGTCAGCGCCGCGGCGTTCGACGCAGCAGCCTTCGCGTCGGCGTCGTCTTCCGTGAGGCTGTCGGCCGCTGCAGACCGTGCGGCGGCGCGCTTCTGCCCCATGGTCTTCGGCGAGTCGTTATTCGCCGCCTCGGCCGCCACAGCAGCCTGCCCGAGCGGGGTGCCGACGTAGTCGCCGAGGACCGCGTCGAGCGTCATGTCGTAAAGGTCCGCGTCGTCCTCATCGAGGTTGGCCGGGATCTTCTCGATCGCGGCCTCGAGGGCGATCCGCTTCAGGCCGGCGTTGAAGACCTTCAGCGGGATGCCGCTTTCCTTGGCGCGGCCCTTGATGTCCTTGAGGTCCTCGCGGAGGACCTTGCAGTCCGCCATGTAGGTGCCCTTCAGGCTCTCGAGTTCGCCGAGTTTGTCTCTGGCGAGTCGGAAGTATCCCTGGATCACCTTGGGGTTGATGGCGTTACTCGCGCCTTCGTTGGGTTCGCTCATGCTCGTGTGCCTTTCGGGCTGGCCGTCGCCGATGCGGCGATCGCTTGGTCACAGATGCCGTCGAGGATCGGCTGGAGGGTGTCGAAGGTCTCGCGGCCGCCCAGCAGGGCGACGCCGGCCTCAGCCGCTCCGAGAACGATGGCGCGCATCACCTCGCGGGGGCAGACCCCGCACGGGACCAGGCTCGCGCTCCGGACGAGGTTGAACGCCGTCTCCCGGGCGGCATGCACGATGCGCTCGTGCTGGGGCGTCATCGCCGGACTCCAGGCTGGCGCCCCTCGGCGCGCCTATCGGCGCCGTACGCAGCGGGGGTCTGACGCGCCAAGGCCGCGCGGCCAGCGCAGTACGGGCCCGCGTCGCTGCCCTTGCGGGCGCCGCAGAAGTGGAAGTCCGCGCTTCGCGGATCTCCGAGCGGCCAGCGGCAGGAAAACTCGGTGAGGCCGTCCATCGTGACAGGCGCGGCGGCGGCGGGCATCGTCTCCACGACAACAGCCGGGACGAGCCCCTTGGACACGGCGGGGACTGGGCGTTGCGCCACAGGTGCTGCGACAGTGGACCCCGAGCGCAACCTTAGCCGCTCGATCTTTCCGATCACGGAGTTTCGCGTGATCCCTCCACCAAGATCGGCGGCTATCTGTGTCGCCGTTTTCCCTTCCCTGTAGAGGTCGCGCAGGCGACCAACCCGATCCTCCGTCCAAACGCTCATCGTGGTCCTCCGAGGGCAGGGCATGCTGGCTACGCGCAGTGTTACTATTGACTACAACCCCGATTGCGCGGATAATGATTCCCATCCCAAATCACCCGCTGAGGGCTGCCTTGGGATCCATCCGCCGACGCGCCGATAACCGGCACGTCGACACGAGTGTCAGGCTCCGGAGGGAGCAGGGACTCCGCCGTTATCGCGGCGACTCCCTGTTCCTGTGCCGCGCGCAGGATCGCCCGGTGGCGGTCTTGCGGAATGCGACCGCCAGTCCCTCCGGGGACGGTTTTGGGGCGTCGCCAGAGGCATACTTTTGTTCGATGGATTCCGCAGATGGCGGCGACCTTGGAGGCGCCTCCGAGCAACTCGATTACCGTGGAGGCAGGTTCCATGAGGTCTACGTGTAGCCTACACAGCTACGAGGGTGTCAAGCCCCCTGTCTACGATTTTGCGAAGATTTCAGCACCAAACAGCAACAGACAGCATGCGGTTGATGGTGTACCGTCTGGCATGTTTGAAATCTGGATTAGGGAAGCCCTTAAGAAATCAGGGCTTACGCAGGCGGAACTCGCGCGACAGGTGAGCGACCGTATCGGGAGCAAGCTCGATCGCGCTCAGGTCAACAAACTCGCGAAGGGCACGAGGACGCTGCTCGCCGACGAGATGCTGGCGATCGCGGAGATCGCAGGACACCCTTTGCCCGCCGAGCAGCAGGCAGCGCCCCTCCAGGTCGACCTTCGGGCGCTTTCGGAAATGATGGCCACCGCGCTGGAGATCCGGCCGGCAGTCATGACCCGATCAATGGCTGCAAATCTGGTCGACGCGCTCATCGATGCGGCCAGAACTGGAGACGACGCGCGTTCGGACCCCCGGGCGCTCGCCGCGACGCTCACCCGAGTGCTGACCCGGGAGCCGCAGGGCCGCTAGGTGGTGGTCACGGCATACCCGGGAACCGATTCGTCGGCGTCATCCACGCCGTCGTCGGCGTCGGCCGGGTAGTCGCCGAAGAACCGAGGCAGGAACTGCTCCTTGCCGGGGCCGCCCACCCAGATTTTCATGGGGTCTTGGTACCAGTGCGCCGCTCTTTTCGGCGCGACTATCGCGTTTCCCGGGCAGGGGCTGAACCCTCCGGGCGCGACCCCTTTCAAAAGGGCCTCGCACGATGACAGATCATCAATTTTTTGAGCCAGCGCCGGCCCATAGAGCAGGCAGATGCCCGTCTCGATCTTGCGGAGTCTAGCCTTTATCGCCCCTACGACGTTGATCATCGCCCCGACGCTTCTCGCCGGAAAGCACCCCGGCCGCACTGCCGGGCGCTGGTAAACAGCGGATAACGGCTGATGGAACGTAACGGTTTGTTGACGGACGTCAAGCCACCATCGCGCCCTATGGCGCCGCGCCGTTGCCGCACCATCCCGAGGCTAGAAACACCCGAAATCCACCCCCGCGTGTAGCGCGCGCGGGAACCCGCTAGAGATCGCGCGGGCGCACGCACGCGCAGTTTTGGTGTTCTATCTATCCGCACGCGAGGGCAGGCTGTCGCTCGCAGAGAATCGCACCCATCCCAAATTCGGTCTCTCCCTCGCCGGTGCCGGGTGCGCTGTCCTGGCACCGACCCCAACGCAGCATCCCGTAGATCGACGATCGCAGACGTCCCGTGGCGCGCATCGGACGCCGCGCCACCGGCGTAGACGTCACAGCAAAGAAAAGTTCGCTGAGGGCAACAAAGCGCTTGCATCCGTCGTCGTATATGGTACATTGGACATGCGACCTTCCTGCCAAGGAGCATCCAGTGGGCAACCAAATTTCAATCCAATTCGAGGAGGTTAGTGTCGGCGCGCTGCTCGTCGACCTGACCGCCGAGGTCAGCTACGACGGCGTCCGGAGTTGGTCCGTTGACCGCGTCGTCGACACCAGAGCAACCGACGATGATGGCGAAGCGGTTCTTCTGGGCGGAATTCAGCCCTACGCCATCGAGCAGGCGCTCCGCGCCGACAAGCGCCGGGCCCGCCGGGTCGAGGACGCGATCGCCGCCGATATGGCTGACGCTGCCATCTGGTTCTCTGGGAGGGCCGCATGATGGCCATGTCCCGCAGGGAGCGCCTTGAGCGCGTCATCGGATCGTTCGACGACAAGACGGTCGACGCAGCTGTCCGCCGCCTGGTCGCCAAGAAGCCGCGGTTCTCGGCACTCACCGACGAGGCGATGGAAGACCTCGCAGAAGCAATCGTGAACGATTGCCGGCACGGCTACGCGGCCTCTCAGGGCGGCGCTGGGGCGCTGACGCTGCCGTCCCTTGGCCGGTGGGCTCGAGTCGCTCGGATGCGCGCCGCGAGCGCCTTTGAGCGCGCTCAGGCGCAGGCTCGGGCTTGGAGGGCGCGGGCATGACCGGCCAGTTCACCACGAAGGTGCACCCGTCCATCAGCCTCGGCGGGAACGAATTGAACCTGATCGCCGAGATCCGGTTCACTTACGTCCCGGCCGAGCCCGAGACCGGGCCGACCTACTCCTGCGGCGGCACGCCAGGCCACGGGGAAGGCGTCGAGGACGTCGAGGTGGTCAGACTCCTGATCGATGGCGCTGCTGCGGACGCCAACCTGATCCTCAGCCCCCCGATGTGGCTGACCGACTGGATCGCCCAGAACGTCGACGAAGCCGAACTGCTCGAGGCAGTCCCCCACGAGGAGGACCCGGACGACGCGCGGGACCGGAGGGACGACCGATGACCGGCCGCTTCGCCTACGAGGCGTTCGAGATCGCGTGCCTCGCCGCGTTCGTGACCTTCATCGCAGCGATGGGGTGGGCACCGTGACGGCCGCTGTCCGCGACATCGCCGCCCGGGTCGACCGGCGCGTCACGCTCGCTCAGGCGGCCAGCGCCGACCGCTGGGGCCTCGTGCACCTGGCCGCGGCCGCAATCCCCCACGGGACCAACCTCAGCGACCCAGCGGCCGTCCTGCTGGCTCTGCTGAGGTGGGGGTTCCTCACCGCCGACGTCGGGGACGCCCTCGACGAGATCACCACCGAGACCCGCCTCCGAAGGAGTGCCGCATGAAGCGCCCCGTCAATCAGCCGACCCCGGCGACCTGGATCTGGTGGCGGGCCATCATCGTCGGGATCGTCCGGTCGTTCTTCGACCGGCGCGAGATCACGGCCGCGGAGTGCCTCGCCATGGTCGACGACCGGGACGCCAAGATGCGCGCCGCGCTGAGCGGGGAGATCCGGCGGTGAAGTCCTCCCGCGTCAAAGAGGCGGCGGTCTACCTCGACCGGTTGGAGCGCCTGCGTTCGTTCCGCGAGTTCTACCTTGCGGACCCGAAGGGCATCCGCATCGCCGTCGACGGGCTCTACCTCGAGGTCTCACGGGTCGTGAACCGCGAGGTCTCCGCGCTCCTCGATACCGAGGAGCGGATGATCCTCAACACCTTGGGGCTGTTCGGCGTCGAGCTCGAGCCCGAGGCCCCGGCGAAGGAGAAGCGCGCGTGAGCCTCGTCTCCCTCGAAGCGATGGCGGCAGTCCTGCCGGCCGGCGTGGAGCGCTGGCGGGCCAGCGACCGCGCGGCGTGGAAGCGGATGCGCCAGCGCGACATCACAGCGTCGATCGTCGGCGCCCTAGTGGACGTGCACGACTTCGCTTCGCCGTTTTCCGTCTGGGCGGAGAAGTCCGGCAAGGTCAAGCCTGACGCCGAAGAGACGGCGGCGATGGAGCGCGGCACGCTGCTGGAGCCGGTCGCGGTCGAGTTGATCCGCCGACGTCATCCAGACTGGACCATCCTCTATCCGGTCGACTGGTACTACCGGGAGGCGGCGAACCGTGTCGGCTGCACGCCGGACGTCTTCGTGCTGATCCCCGGTCGCCCGGGCTTCTTTATCATACAGATCAAATCGGCGGAGCCGATGGTCTTCCGCCAGAAATGGCAGCAGGACGGGACCATCACGCCGCCGCTCTGGATCAGCATGCAGGCGGTCACGGAAGCGACTCTCACCGGCGCCTCAGGAGCGATGGTCGGCGTCCTTCGCGTCGGGCACGGGTTGGATTTCGACCTGATCGAGGTCCCGCTCCACATGGGCCTGATGAACCGGCTGCGCCGCGAGTCCCTCGCGATGTGGTCGCGCATCGAGCGCGACGATCCGCCGCCGGTCACAGCCTACGGCGACGACCGCGACGGGCGCACGATCCGCGCGCTCTACCCGAACGCCGACGAGGGCCTGATGAAGGACCTCACGGGGAACAACCGGGTTCGCGAGTTGCTGGCGCGTCGCCTCGAGCTGCAGGCCCGTGAATCCGACGGCGCCGCGGCCACCAAGGAGCGCCGGGCGATCGACGCCGAGTTTATCCACCTCCTGCAAGACGCCGCCTACGGCAGCGTCGGCGACGGCCGCGTTGTCGCCGCCAAGGTCCGCAGAACCGCCCACGGCAAGACGAGCCGAACTATCACCATTCAAGGAGACCGCAATGAACGTCGCCGCCAAGCCTCCGCAGATCGGGGACAACTCCCAGCACCTGATCTCCGAAGCCCTTTCTGAGGACACCGCAGCCCTCCGGGCCGACCTCGAGGCGCTCGCCAAGCGGGCGGACGTCGCGCCGCGCAAGATCAAGACGCCCGAGGATCTCGCCGTCATCGGCAAGATCGTGCTCGACGCGCGCGCGCTGGGCCGCACTGTGGAGTCGACCCGGACCGACGCGAAGGAGCCGCACCTGGCCGCCGGCCGGGAGGTCGACTCGTTCTTCGAGTCCACGTTCGGCCAGACGGTCAAGAAGCCGCCGAGCGGGCGCCTAGGGCGCATCCTGTCGGCGTTCCAGAAGGTCTCCGACGACCACGCCGCGGAGCAGGTCGCCAAGGCGCGTGCCGAGGCCGCGGCCGCCGCTGAGAGGGCGCGCAAGGAAGAGGCCGCCCGCATCGAGGCTGCCCGCAAGGCCGAGGAAGCCGGGCGCATCAAGAACGCCGGCGCGCACGCCGCGAAGGCGGAGGAGGCGGCAACGCGCGCTGCGGAGGCCGAGGCGCAGGCCCAAGCCAGCGCTGCCTCCCTCGTTCGCACCACCATCGACACCGGGCTGACGTCGTCGGCGCAGGAGAAGTGGGAGTTCATCGAGATCACCGATTTCCAAGCGGTGCCCCTCGATCTGCTCCGGCCGTACCTGAAGCGCGACGCCGTCGAGGCGGCGATCCGCTTCGCTGTCCGGCAGGGGATCACCACGATCGCCGGTGCCCGCATTGAGCAGACGGTGAAGGCGACGTACCGATGACCAAGCCCGCGCTCATCCACGTCGTCGACGTCGAGACGACAGGCCTTCTGGAGACGGACCGTGTCGTCGAACTAGCGGCAGTTGAGGTCACAGGGGTCGTCGCCGACCCGACGACCGGGCTGGTGCAGTGGCGCGTCGGAGCCCCTGTGTCGTCCTTCGTGAACCCGCAGCGCCCGATTCCGCCGGAGGCGAGTGGCGTCCATCATATTTGCGACGAAGATGTCTCCGGCGCGCCGTGGCTCGGCGACGCGATCGGCGAGGTTCTCCCCCTGTGGGAGACGACCGTCGATGTTGTAGCAGCCCACAACGCAAAGTTCGATAAGCCGTTCCTTCCGCCTCTGGCCGTCAAGCGGTGGATCTGCACATGGCGGTGCTCGATGCACGTCTTCCCTGACGCGCCATCGTTCAGTAATGGCGCGCTTTTTTACTACCTCGGCTTCAAGCGCGGCCTCGGCGCCCCTGCCCCGCATCGCGCCGGCTTCGATGTGTGGATGACGGCGCATATCCTCACGCGCCTGCTAGAAGAGCGCAGCGTCGACGACCTCTTGAAGTTGAGCCGCAAAGCAGTGGTGCTGAAGAGGGTCCCGTTCGGGAAGCACTTCAACGAGCTTTGGACTGAGATCCCGGACGGGTATCTCGATTGGGCTTCGAAGCAGGACTTCGAGCCGGATGTCAAATTTACAGTCAAGACCGAGATCGCGCGGCGCGCCGCGCTCTAACCCACAGGAGAACCCATGAGCAACGCAGGCACATCGCAGCAGGCGCCCCGAGGCGGCGGCGCGCTGACCGTCCTCAGGACCGAACTCGGGGCGATGCTGCCCGAGATCCAGAACGCGCTCCCCGCGCACATCTCCAAGGAGAAGTTCGGGAGGGTCGCAATGACGGCAATCCAGGGGAATCCGGAGCTTCTCGAGGTCGACCGCCGGTCGGTCTGGAAGGCGTGCCTTCAGGCCGCACAGGACGGGTTGCTGCCGGACGGCAAGGAAGGCGCGATCGTCGTCCGCTGGAGCCCTAAGGGCAAGATGGCTGCATGGCAGCCGATGATCGCCGGTGTTCGGAAAAAGGCTCAAAACGCCGGCTTGATCAGCACCTGGGACGTCGACGCCGTCTACGCCAACGACGAGTTCGAGTACGAGAAGGGCGACAACCCTTTCATCCGGCACAAGCCCGCGCTGACGAACCGCGGCGCCCTCGTCGCCGCCTACTCGATCGCGACGCTGAAGGACGGCTCGAAGAGCCGCGAGATCATGGGCGTCGATGAGATCTACGAGATCCGGGACAACTTCTCGACGGCGTGGCAGGCATTCGCCGCGAAGAAGATCAAGTCGACCCCGTGGGCATCGTCGCCGGGCGAGATGGCCAAGAAGACGGTCGGGCATCGCCACGCCAAGGTGCTTCCGCTGTCGTCGGACATCCGCGAGTTGCTGCTAAAGGGCGACGACCTCCCGACCGCCGCGGAGGCGCTGCCGCCTCCGGAGCCGAACCGCGCGCGGCTCAGCATCGCGGGCCAGTTCGACATGATCGCCGGCGGCGACTCGTCTCCGGCGAACACGGACACGATCGACAACGAGACAGGCGAGATCGTGTCCGCCACCACGGAACCCTCCGACGATCGCAAGTCGGAGCCGGCGTCAGGGGACCTTGGCAGGCCTGACGCCAACGACGCGGGGGCTTCCACGTCCTCCCAGACGGCCCCCGCGTCCACCACCAAGGCCGAGCCCGCCAAGGGCAAGGCGGGCGCCGACGACAAGCGCGCCAAGGCGGCCGACCTCTTGGCTGTCGGCGAGAAGGTCGCGGCGCGCGAGGGCTACGGCGGCGTCAAGGACTGGATCGAGGACCTCACCGGGTCCGAGGTCGCGCTGATCACACCCGAGTTCCACGACCGCTGGCGCGAGGTCGCCAAGCAAGCCGGCAAGCCGGTCGAATCCTGAACCAGAAGGAACCAGAGCACATGGACCACAAGCAATATGCCGTCGCCGCGATCGTCGAGATCGCCCGCGTCGAGCGAGACGAAAAGTCGGCGGGCCCGGTCGGGGCAAAAAGCCTGTCCGTCCGTCTCGGTCTGGCGCCGCGAGGCCTCGAGCTCCAGTTCCAGATCCTCCGCAGCGCGGGGATTCTGAAGAGCGTCCGTGGTCCTTTCGGAGGCTACGCGCTCGGGAAGCCGGCGAAGTCCCTCACGGTGCACGCCATCTATACGGCGCTCAAGCAGGCGCAGGACGACGAGATCCCGGAGGCCGATCTGCCTGAGGTGGCCGCCGTCTTCGCGACGTTCCAGCACGCGGCGAACGCGGCCGAGACCTACCTCTCGCGCGTCACGATCGCCGACCTGCTGGAGAAGGTCCCGGTCCAGAAGGCCGCGGCGTAACCCCGAGCGCCGGCGGCGTCCGGCGCATTCACCTGAGGAAGACCAATATGAAACTCCTGACGCTCGCGCCGCTCGCGGTGCTCATGATGGCGCCGGCCTATGCCGAGGACATCCACAACTTCGTCGCTTGCGACGCCCTGACCGGGACGCCCGACGTCTGCGTCTTCAACATGACGAAGTCGCCGATCGTAGGGATCGCATGCGAGGGGTTCTTCGGGCACCGGCCGGTCGCGGTTCCGCGAGGCATCATCCCCGCCGGGAAGATGGCGGTCGTCAAATTCGACGTCGGCCACGGCGCCTGCAAGTCCGGCATCCATGCGACGTCGTCCGACGGGCACGACCATGTGATCCGCGGCCAGGACATCGACACGTCGACCGTCCTCGACATCTCGTCCGACGGAAGTTGGTGAACCGAGGGCGGTAGCCCGCCGGTGTGGCCCCGAGCCGAAGATCGGGGCGACTTCTTAAGGAGGCACCATGCGCATTTCTTTCGCGACGACTCTCGCTGTCCTGGCGGCGATCGCCTTCGCTCTCGGCACCAATATGTGGGGCGGCGGCTTCTGGGCATGGGTGATCGGGTGCGCCCTGATGGCCGCCGCCATTGTCGTCTCCTCGACTTGCCGGCGATCGAGGGCGCCATGATGCGCGAATGGTCTGGCCAGCAGCAGGAAGCCATCAAGGCCGTGCGGGCATGGCTGCGCGACCGGAACGGGCCGCAGGTGTTCCGACTCTTCGGCTACGCCGGTTCCGGCAAGACGACGCTCGCGGTCGAACTCACGAACCACGTCCGCGGCGCCGTCTTGTTCGGTGCCTTCACCGGAAAGGCCGCGCTGATGATGCGCAAGAAGGGCTGCACGGACGCCAGGACGATTCATTCCCTAATCTACCGCGTGGACGAGAATAACGACAGTTGGGAGCCGAAGTTCCGCCTTAACCGGGACAGTGAGGTCGCCGGCGCCGAACTGGTCGTGATCGATGAGGTCTCGATGGTCAACGAGGAACTCGCGCGCGACCTCCTGTCCTTCGGGACCAAGGTCCTGGTCATTGGAGATCCCGCCCAACTTCCGCCGGTCAGCGGGGCCGGCTACTTCATCAACGCTGACCCCGACTACATGCTGACGGAGGTCCACAGGCAGGCCCGCGACAACCCGATCATCCGGATGTCGATGATCATCCGCGAGGGCGGCCGACTGGAGCGCGGGACCTACGGCGAGAGCCGCGTCATCAGCCGAGAGGATCTCACCCCAGAAGAGGTCATGTCAGCCAGCCAGATCCTGGTCGGCATGAACAAGACGCGGCGCGCCTACAACGCGCGGATGCGCCAGTTGCTCGAACGTCCAAGCCCGCTGCCGGTCGAGGGCGACAAGTTGGTGTGCCTCAAGAACGACAGAGAGAAGCGCCTCCTGAACGGCGGGCTCTGGACGGTCGCGAAGAAGGTCAAGCGACCGGCTGCGGACAAGGTCGCCATGCACGTCCTTCCCGAGGACGCCGCCCCAGAAACCAAGTCGACCCGGATTGTCGTGCGGCGCGAGTTCTTCGAGGGGGGAGAGGAGGACCTCAGTTACGACGACATGCGTGGCCTCCAGCAGTTCTTCTACGGATACGCCCTCACGGTCCACAAGGCGCAGGGGTCGCAGTGGCCTGACGTCCTCGTCTTCGACGAGAGCGGCGCCTTCCGGGAGCACCGAGCGAACCACCTCTACACTGCGGTTACCCGCGCCGCCGAGCGCGTCACGGTGGTGTGCTGATGCGCATCACCCGCACCATCCGCGCGGACACGCGCGCCGAGATCGCCGCGCTGGTGCGCGGTATGCCAGACGGCGGCCGGATCACGTTCGAGGACCCGGAGGCCTCCGCTCCCCACCTGGTCCGCATGCGGATCATGCTCGAGGAACTTGCGCGCCGGGTCGACTGGTACGGCCGGAGGCTTACCGCGAGGGAGTGGCAGCGCGTCTTTCTGGCGGCCGTGCGCGCCGCAGATATCGTGCCCGGGGTCGAAGAGGGCACCGCCTACATCCTGTTCGAGAAGAACGACGCGCCATCCGTAGTGGAGGCGTCCTGCATAATCGAACTTGCGTACAAACTCGCCGCAGAGCGCGGCTTTACGTTTTCGGAGGGCTGAAGATGGGTTTGGTTGGAATGTTCTTCTCGCGCAGGACCGAAGAATTCACCTTTGCAGGAGAGGTCGTCGAGGAGCCGACGCCGGGGCACTTCCTGGTGAAGATGGACGTCGACCCCAGGATCGGAGTTGCGGGGTTCGAGTTGGTCTCCGCCTTCGCGATGGGCGACCCGGATGACGGGGAGGACTGGAGGTTCTTCCAGACGCGCGCCGACCTCGACCGCTGGCTGGAGTGGCTTTCGGAACCGTGCCCGGAGTGCGAGGCCGAAGTCGGCACCGCAATGAGCCGCGCACTCCCCCAGGCGGCCCGGGTCAAAGCCGCCGTCAGGCGCACGCTGGAGGCGCTGGATCTGGCGCCGATGCGCTACCGCGACGTCGACATCGTCGGGTTCGACGCGCTTTCCAGCACCGATTTGATCGAGCAGTACCGGACGGATGTCGGGGCGCTCTGGGTCCGCATCACAGACGCCGGGCGCGACGCGCTCGCAGCCAGCAAGAGCGATGCGGAGGCGGCGCGATGACGCTGCCCCCGCACAGGATCGGCGACAAGGGCCAGCGCTACGAGGTCCGTTATCGCGACGAAGACGACGCCATAGACGTGCGCCGAACGATCGGGTGGTCGAACGACCTTGCTGGGGCCGAGGGCATGGCCGCCGCGTGGCGGCTGCGCCCATCCGCCGAGCACGTCTGGATCGTCGACAGACAGCCAGAGTCCAAACCAGGAGAAGCGAAGTGAAAGTTGAAACCAAATACGTCGCCTTCGACGGCGAGGTCTTCGACACCGAGGGCGCCTGCCGCAAGCACGAGGCGACGCTCGCGCACGTCAGGATCGCCGGCCTCACCGCAGACGAGATCGAGCGCGCCATCGGCATCTACGAGGTTCCGATCGACGAGCGTCCGCCGGCCGACACCGAACTCGCCACCGCGCTCGAGGACGTCGGGATCGCGCTTCAGCGCGCGCGGATCGCGAAGGGCGAGACGAAGCGCACGCGCCGGACGAAGGCGGAGATCGCGGCTGAGGCTGCGGTGCCGCGCGGGCACTCCGCCGTGGTTGCTGCGGCCGATGTCGTCGTCGACGCGCATGGCTGCGTCCTGAAGTCGGTCATCCATGACGCCGACCCGGAAGCCCCGCAGATCTCCGTCAACCCCGAGGACCGCCGCGGCCCGGACGACTCGACGATCGTCGAGGACTACAGCGCCGGAGAGGCCGCGTGATGGCCGAGAAGACCTGCGAGTTATGCCGCTGGTGGGACTCCTCAATCCAGAGCGGCAGCGGGAACGGCGACGACGGCGTCTGCCGGGTCCTGCCTCCGAGACCCGACGAGCGCGACGGGAGGGCCTGCTGGCCCTTCACCCTCGACGTCGATTGGTGCCGCGCCTTCGAGGTGAACCCGAGCGCCGTCGCCGCCGATGCCGCGATCGCGGAGGTGGTTTCCTGTTGGCCTCCCCGACTACCTGCCGGCACTACCACTACGTCCGACCCACGTTCCCCCGGAACACGAAGACGCGCCCGCATCCTCGGTGAAAGCATCGACGCCATCACGGCGCAGGCTGAGGACGCGGAAGGACGTCTCGTTGCGTCCAGAGTTGCGCGCGAGCGGGCGGAACACGACGCCGATAATCACCGCGCCGCTTCAATCCGGTCCGGGAATGAGAATTACGCACTCCGCGTGCGCGCCGAGAAAGCCGAGCGCGAGTTGAGTGGCGCGCGCGGCCTCATTTCACGCGGCAAAGACCTGTGGTGCCGGATGCGCGGCCAGATCACCGCCCTCCGCGCCGAGGTCGCCCGACTGACGCAAGAACTGGCCGACGCCAAGCGCGCCCGCCACATCCTATCCGAGCAGGCGCACGACCACGCTGCCGTCATCCTCGCGCATCAGGAGGCGGAGAGCCGCCTGACGGCAGAGGCGTACAGGGCCGCACGAAACGCGACGAGCGACGAAGCCGCCCGGCTTCGCGAGGCGCTGATGAAGGCGCGCGGAATCGTCGTCGAAGACCGTGACGCCAGCGATTGCGCGGATGATCTGACGAACCTTTCCCGCTACGACGCGGTGATCGACGCCATCGACGCCGCGCTCTCCGGGGCCGCGACCAGGCCGCGCCCTATCGACGCCGTCGACCAAAAGGAGGTCGATATTGTCGAGACCGGCTTGGCCGCATGGAAGGACGCCAAAAGCAAAGGCGCGATCGGTTTGTCGGCGATGACGGCGGCGTGGCGGGCGATGACCCGCATAGCCCTCGCCGGGACCGCCCCCACTTCACCCGATGATCGACTGAAGCGTGGTGTCGCTTTTGACCAAAAAACTGAAGCGTCTGCGCCCTGCCCGCGCTGCCAATCCCGTGGCGTGACGAGCGCCTATTGCCGGGAGTGCGGGGGATCGGGGACCGCCCCCGCTGCGGTCGAGCCGGAGCCATGTCCTGCTTGCGGATACGTATGGGACAATAATCCAAACGTGACCGTTCCTCCGCTTGCGTGGCGCCCGAAAGCCAACGGACTCGTCGCCGATACTCCGCGTGGGAGGGTTAGAATCCATCGCATCAACCCGCACGGGTTGTCCTATCATCGCGTCACTTGGCCGGACGGCCGGCGCGCCACGAGGAACACTATCGAGGAGGCCAAACAGGCGGTCGTGGACGGATGGGGTCATTGGGTAGCGACCCTCCCCATCGCCGCCCCCGCCGCGCCAGAGCCGCCGGCAGTCGTTTGCGACCGAACGGAGGATTGGGATTTCAGGCGCGGCAGACGAGACGGCGCACTCGATCTTCCGACCGCCGTTGGCCAGCGCACGCCTCAGAAGGACGCCAGCCATGACTGACCATCGCGAGACGGCGCGTAAGATCGCCGAAGACGCCAGAGGATACGCCCTGTGCCCGCGTCCGGGAGAATCCGCGTACTGGATTTTCAAAAAGACCGAAGCCGAGTGCGCAGACGACATCGAAACCGCCCTCGCCGCCGCCGTCGATGCGCGCACCCGCGAGATCGTGGCGATTATCGACTGGTACGCGCAGCCGGAAAGATTTCAACCGTCCGAGTCGTGGCGCGAAGAAATGACCGTATCCGGCGTGTACGGGACGGCCGTCTCTGACGTGTGCGGGTGGCTCAGAGACGAGTTCGCCCGCGGCGTGGCCGATCCTGTTGCCGCAGAGCGCGTCGCATTCCTTCAGGGCAAGGACGCCGGGCGGGCGGAATGCAAAACGGTCGTGCGAGGTCACGTTTCGGACGCCATCGCGAAAAGAATTTGCGGGGCAATCGACGCCATCGCAGCACGGAAGGGGAAGTGACCATGGATCTGACCAAAGCCGCCACAGACGCCCTCGCCGAGCGCGAGCGGCAGCGGTCCGCCGAGGGCTGGACGGAGGCGCACGATGACGAGCATTGGCACGGCGAACTGGCGGACGCCGGAGCATGCTACATCGCCACCACCCGCGCTTACCGAGCCGATACGCTCGCCGGGCGGGATCACGAGCCTATCGCCGTCTACAGCGATCTGTGGCCGCGCGGCTGGAGGTGGAACCCGAAGACGCGCCGCGAAGACCTGGTGCGCGGGATCGCCCTTGGCCTCGCCGAGATCGAGCGCCTTGATCGGGCGGAAGCGCGTGAGAGCGCAGCGCGGAAGGGGAAGTGACCATGCCGACCTATTCCGAGATCAGCGCCGCTACGACGATCGGATTTAACATCGGGTGGTGGTCGGGGTTTTTCGCGGCACTCGCGGTAGGGACCGCGTTAACTGGCGCGCTTGTGCTGATCGTCGCACGGCGCGACATCCCGCCGCTGCGGACCCGAGATGAAATCCGCGCGGACATCCTGGCCCGGGAAGAAGCCGCCGGCCACAAGGCTGCGAAGGCCGTTGCTGAGAAGCGCTGGAAGGGCACGCCATGAAATGCCCCTACTGCAGCAGGAGGTTCGACGACGCCGCATCGGCGCGCACGCACGTCAAAGTGAAGCACCCGGGTCGGAAACTGCCGACATCCCCACCCAGAGACGATGATGAAAGCGAGGCTGATCGGATGATCGAGGCGGGGCAGACCAAAGCGGCCCGAGGGAAGGACACGCCATGACCACGCGCCCGATCCGCACCTACGCCATCAGCGTCGACGGCCGCGAGCCCGGCCTCTACTGCGCCAGATCCACCAGCAAGGCTCGCTACAGCGCATGGATCGACTTCCACGAGGCCTGGCAGGACGCGACGTTCCTTGAGTTTTTGCGGCGGGCGAAAGTCAGTGTTGTCCCAAATTCCTGCGGTTCCGGAGACCGCATCGTGGTCCTCGGGCGCGCGGCAACGCGCGTCCACTACCAAGGGATCGGGCAGACCTACGCCCGCCCTCCCCAGCCCTACCAGAACGTCCGTTTCGTCTACGACGGTGAGGACCAGATCAGGGTCGCACACTGGTCAGACGTCAGCGAGGCTGCGCCGTGTTGAACGAGCCGCAGCCAGAATTTGAAGGTGCCGTCGACGCTGCCCGCGACAGCGCCGACGAGGCGTGCGCCGACGCTGTGATCGCGTTCGCGAAGTGGGCCCCGGCAGGGTGGTCGATGACAGAAGATGAGTGGCGTCGATCCTTCGATGAGCCGCCGCCGACTGGGTCCTACCGGGACGGCTACGCCGCGGCTTTGGAGGGACTGGTGGCTGCGGCCGAGATGCTCACAGGGAAGCGAACGGGGTAGTTCTGCCCCTCACTCACGGCTCCAGATCTCTCCCCTTCGTCAGCCTGACCTGGGCCAACTTTTCCTCGAGCGCCAGCACGGCGTGCTGGAGCGTCAGGCCGGACGGCCAGTTGTAGGCCCGGCATATTGCGGCGAACCGCTGGACCGTGTCTGGGCTGGCCTTCATGTTGAACTGCTGGGTCCTGCCGGTCCTCCACGGGCCAAGTAGAGGGGACGGCGCCGGGGCTGCCGTAAACGGCTCGCTGTAGCCGTGGGCCGTCAGGACCTCGCGCATCCCCGCGACGTTGAGCCGATCGGACGGCCGTGCGCGCTCCGGGTTCTGGCTCATGCCGCCACCTGCTGCAGGAGCTCGTCGACGAAGGCGTCCGCGTTCTCAATGGCGCTCGACAGCTTTCCGACGCGCGCACCGCTGTCCTTCAGGCCCGCCAGTGTCCCGCCGAAGCTGAAGATCGCCCGGTAGGCCTCCCTGTCGGCGATCTGCGTCGCGAAGGTCGGGATGCCGTCCTCCGCAAAGGAGGCTTGGATGAACGCCTGCCCTGTCGGTCGAACAGCGGCGCTCGTACGGGTGAAGATGACGGCAAAGGGGATACGCCGGCGCGAGACGCGCTCTTGGTCCTTGATCAACTGGATGTGCCGGACCGTCTGCTCGGCGTCCAGTTGAGACCCCTGCGTGGGGATGATCACGAAATCGGAGAGGGCCGTGGCGTAAGCCGCCATCTGCCCGGCCCTGCCCTCGAGGTCCACGACCACGTAGGCGGCCGTCGCCGCGGAGGCGTCGATCTGGCGGACGAACTCATTGGGGGCGCCAGCTGGAACGACCTGGAGATTCTTCGGAACGCCGGCACCTCGCGCTGCCCAGAGCGAGACGGCTCCGTTCGGGTCGGCGTCGATCAGGATGACGCTGATCCCACGCTCGGCCAGAATCGTCGAGAGCAGAGTGGCCGTGGTCGTTTTGCCTACCCCTCCCTTTGGAGAAGTCACGGAGATGACCGGCATGGGGCGTCCTTTCGTGCAGGCCTGCCCTACGAATTACTCCGGAACCATTAACAGGGCGTGAACCCGACGATGGTCTATCCCCCCTCTAGCGGTCTCCTATCGGAAGACCTGATGGCTTTGGGTTCACGCGTATCCCTTGCGCTGCTTCCGCCGTAGCCACGTCTCCAGAGAGACCTGCGCCGACCCTGTGTCATGGTGGAGTTCGACGGCGTGCTGGCCGCCTCGCGTCCCGATCCTGCCCCACTCACGGACAAGGCTCTGCTCGCCGAAGAGGTTCGGCTGCACGCTCATGACGTAGTAGCGATAGGCGTTCTTCGCTGGGTCTATCCTCTCGACGACGACCGAAAGGCGGTCGTCTTTGGTGGTGCTGTCGTCGCGCACTCTGGCCTCCGGTCTCCCCGGATCGATCCTGAGTCTCGCGATTCGTGCTGTCAATCAGGTCCGCAGCGTCAGCCTGGCGTGTTCCTGCGGGCGATCAGCGCGCCAAGACGCGCCACAGAGGACAGTAGGGCAGGGGATTCCTCCCTCTTCATGTAGGGACTCAAGGTTCGTTGCCGGGAACTGGCATCCGGGGCGGGGCGCCTCGGGGGCAGGGCAGGTGGCTTGCGAGGCGCGATCGCGTAGGCGTTGGCCACAGAGATCGGCCGGCGCGCCCCCTTGCGGTCGACGCCCATCCTCCAGCGCTTCTGGACGGAGAGGAACCCGATCGCCTCCAGTTGGCGGATCGCAGCCTGGGCGGTCGTCGGCGAGCACCCGTTGTCCGCGGCGATTCGCGCAAAGCCGACGGCGAGTTCGCCGGTCTGCATGTTGAGCCGCACGTCGAGGAGGTAGAGGCCGACGATGAGGGCGGCCGCGGTGACCGCGCCGCGCCAGCGCTGGTCGCGCAGCCACGCCTTGGTCTCGTGGCGCTCGATCGCCGTGAGGACGATCCGGGCCTCCCGTCCTTCGAGCACGCTGGGCGCGCGCGGCGGGGCAGGGAGGGGAGGGGGCGTACTCGCCCCTGCGTTGGCGCGTCTGGCGTAAAGCGCCCGCCTGCGGGCTTCTGCGCGGCGTGGCAGGCCTCGCAGTTGGCGATCGATGGTGGCAACGAGGCGCAATGGCCCCTCCTTCGGTTCCGGGTTGCGGGACCGCTCGGAAGGGAGGCGACGGCGTTTTCGGGCAAAACTCCGCCCGTCCTGAAAAAGGACTTGCGTCGGGTCTGGGTTTTGTGGAAGGATCGGTTTTGCGAGAACTCGATCACCACCACAGAATTTCCGGTTCGCCGGGCCCGCCCTTCGAGGCGGGTTTTCTGTTTCTGGCTCCTGCATCTCCTGTGAGAGAACCGCGACTCACGCGGGTAACTCGGCAGCGTACCGAGGAAACCCACAGCCGGCAACAGCAAGCCCCGCCGGCGCTCTGGGATGATGGTTAAGATCGGTCCCGAAATTCCATAATCGCCATTATGCGAATCGCGTTCCGCCGCAGACGCGCCCATTTCTCAGGCCCAGAAACGACGAAAAGCCCCCGCCCGGCCGAAGCCGAGCGGGGGCGCGAATAGGTGTGTGGCGTCGGTCAGTTGCCTGTGGGCTTCTTCCTGGCTGGGGCCTCGTCGTCGTGGACGTGGTCCCGAAACGCTTGCTCGAGCGCGTGCAACTCGACGGCGACGCCCTTCAGGTCGATCCGGATGTCGGAGATCTGCGCCGTCTGGGCCTCGTCGATTGCGATCCGGCCTTCGATCTGATGCTGGAATTCGGCGATGCTGCCGATCAGGGTGTGGAACTCGCCCTCGAGCTTGCTCTCCTGCTCGCCGTTTTTCTCGACGGCGTTGAGCGTCCACCCCGCGAGGGCGACGATCGTCATCAGGACAGCTGTGATCGCGGCGCCCACCAGCGCCTTGCCGACCGTGGTGGCGAAGGCGCGCTCGGCACCGAGTTTCGCGTCGTCGAAGGTCATTGCGCCGCTCCCCGGAAGATGACGGCCACGATCGCCGCGGCGCCGATCATGAGCGCCACGAAGAAGAGGATCCGCGCGACCCCGAACCGTCGCACCCAGGCGACCCGATCCTCGTAGGCCTTGGCCAGCGTGCAGGTGTAGGCGAACCCTGCCGCCATGACGGCGAGTTCGGCTGGGAATACCGCGTGCACGAGCGCCGAGAGCGCGAAGCACCCGATCAGGTAGCGGTCGGCGAATCGGTTTGCCGCCCACATCATCAGTTCACGCTCTTCCGTCATCGCGTCCTTTCGCCCTCGCGCCATGGCGGGTCTTGTCGAATCGTCCTCCGGTCGCGAGAATGCCCGTATGGCGGTCCTGCGATCCTCAACCGATCGTGTGGCTTCCTAGAGCCGGCGGCGGGTTGCCGCCCGTCCGCCGGCTCGCTATGATGGATTGGCAGGCTCGGGTGACTGAGCGGTTGAAGGTGGCTTTGAGGGCTAGGGAACGCCGGCTATCCCTCGCGGGTTCGAATCCCGCCCCGGTCTGCACATCACCCCCTACGCCCGCCCCTCCCCTCGTGGGTTTGCGCCTCAGCGATCGGCAGTGCCGCCGCTCTGATTCGCCCCGACGCGATGCCTTCGATGATCGCTGCCGCGAGCGCTTCCGCTGCCGGCGCCGCGATGGCGGCGACAAGAGGCCCCTCCGCGGACAGCGCCGTGTCGATGACGAGATCAGCGACGACCTCGGCGTCCTGCACATTCGCCGTTCGCGTCACGAGGTGCGAGGCGACGGCGTACAGCGCGCGGACGTCGGCGCCAGTGAGTGTGGCCCTGCCGATCTTGACGGCGGGAGGATACCCCGTGGAGACGGGCTGCGTCATCCACGGGGCGATTTGGCTGAGCCAGTCGGCCACCCTCACGGTAGCGCCTTCGGGTAGACGGCCTTGATGCCCTCGTAGAGGTCGAACACGGCGACGCCGGCCGTGACCCAGTTGATGGACTTGCCGTTGCCGATATCGGCGCAGGCCGCGCTGACGGTCGCGAAGTCCTTCTGGACCTGCTCATTGAGGTGCTCGACGACCAGAGATGCCGGCGACAGATCGTCCGTACAGAACGACGTCACGGCGGTCTTGGCATCCGCCTTGACTGCCGAGATGGTGACCTTCGGGGCAGACCCCGTGCTGTCCTTCGACGCGCAGCCGGCGAGCGGGATGGGCAGTGCGAGCAGGAGCGCTCCGAGAATGACGATTCGGTTCATGGTGGGTTCCTCGGTGTGGTGTGCCGGTTACGGCTTCGCCGCGGGTGGAACGGGACTCATCTGCGCCTGGAGCCGACCGATCTGCCCGACGATGATCGAGGCCGCGAGTTCCGGCGTGAGACCGGTCGCGGCGACGGCCTTGGACAGCACCGGCGACGACGCCTTGACGATCGCGTTGGCCGCGGCGGCGACGCCCGGCGACGATACGGTGATCGACTTGCCGGCGAGATTGTCGAGCGCGGCCGCGACGAGTTTGCCGGCCTCGTTCGCGCAGGCCGCCTCGATCTGCGTCTGGTAGGCGGAGGCTACTGCGATCCCAACGCCCTTGAGGCCCGCAAAGACGACGGTGCCGAGAGCGGGGATAGCCGCCGCGACGAGGGCCAAGATGTACGGCTGCAGCCAGGCGACGATCGGCGCCGCCGCGACTGCGGTTGCAGGGTCGGTCATGAGATTTTCCTCGGGGATGCGCGGATGCCGCCGCGCGTCGGGTCCTCAGGAAGTCATCCCTGCCCGGGTGGAGGAAGACACCCGGGCGGCGGACCTCGCGCGGGACGGGTGGTGGTCGCCGGCCAGAAGGTCGGCGCTTCGAACCCGCGCGAAAGGCTCTACTGTCCACACTCAGGCGTGCAGTGAGATCACTAGGGGTCGATCGGCGGGAATTCCGGCTTGTGGACAGGAACCGGCGCGGGCGAGAATTCCGCCAAGACCGCGTCAATCTTCGCTATCTGAAGGAGCGCGATATCGTCATCGCGCTTGATCTTGAGCAGGAGGCGCGCGTTGCGCAGCGTTTCGACGAGCGCCGCGATGGTTTCGGCTTCGGTCATGTCAGGCCGTCTTCAGCATCGCGATAGCGCGCGCTTCGATATCCTCCCCGCGCGCCGCCCAGCCCTTGCCGAAATACACCCAAGTCTTCAGCGAGCGCCAGAACGACATTCGCCGAGCGCAAACCGCATGGATGAGGCCGGACTTGTCGCCGTAATTCTGGATTGCCCCAAGCGTTTCAAGGCCAAAGACGCCGTCAACCGAGACGCCCAAGGCCCGTTGCAGGTCGCGCGTCGCCTGTACCGCGCCTTCATTGACCGCCGTGTCAAACAGAACCAGATCGAGGCCGGGATAAAGCTCATCCCCCCGAACCTGTGTCCAATATTCACTTCGATAGATCGCCTGCAATTCGTCGTCTGTCACGACGCGGACGGAGCGGATCGGGAGGCCCTGTTTCCGGCGCCACGCGTCATAGCTCCGCTGTGTGAGGCCACTTTCGGTCGCGCCGCCCGGATCATGCGGATTGTTGCTGAATTGGTGAAACCCCTCGAATTTCTCCATTTCCTCGAAGCAAGCGGAAAAGTTCGATGCAGTCATGGTCTGGTCCTCAGAAATTCAGCCGCTCGACGATCTTGACGAATCCGCCGCCGCCGTCGCCGC
>CAIZGR010000507.1 GCA_903932535.1 uncultured Hyphomicrobiales bacterium
GGCGTAGCGCAGAATCGCCGCCAGCGCCGCCCCGTCCGGCCTATCCGCCCGGCGCGCGGCGACCCCGCGGGCGCCCGAGAGAAAGGCCCGGCGGGCGAGCTCGTCGGTGACGTCGTCGTTCACCGCGTCCGCCTTCGCGTCGAAGGTCACCGCGCCGGTCTCCTCGTCGACAAAGCCGGGGATGTCCGCGTCCATGTCGATGATCAGCGTGTCGATCGCGCCGAAGGTCGCCGCCCGCGCCGCCTGGGCGACGTCGGCGGTGGTGCGCCCCTGCCCCGCCCGCTTGGCGTAGAGCGCGTGCAGCGCCGCGACCTCCTCGGCGTGGATCTTATCGAGCAGCGGCCGCGCGGCGGCGGCGAGCTCGTGATCGGGCGTTTGATCGGCGCTGAGCGCGATCGTCTCGGCGGCGAGGTGGGGATAGCTGCACACGGAGCGGAAGATCGACGCCAAGGGCTCCGCCGCGACCACGATCAGCGGCCGATCCTGTCCGGCGAGGACGGGCCGGAGCGCTTGGTCGACCGCGCGGGCATAGCGGGTGTAGAGGGCGGTCTGGTTCGAGCGCGCGCCGTCCTGATGCTCGGCTTGGCTCAGCGCATGGCTGCGCCGGCCGGCCGAATCGGCCGCGCCCTTCGGCAAGCCGGGGACGGAGACCTCGTCCGGCGGCGCGTCCGGCAGCACCTCGACGAGCCGCGCCGCGCCGATGCTGATCGGCAGCAGGAAGGCGTGATGCGAGAAGGTCACCGAACGGATGAGCTGAGTCAGCAGAAACCGGTCGGAAACCTCGACGGCGCTGGCGAGCCGGTTGGCGAGGCGGAAGGCGCGCAGGAAGCCCGGCGCGGCGAAGACCGCGAGGCTATGGGCCTGCTTCGCCCAGAATTCGTCGTCGGCGATCAGATCCTCGACGCCGTCGCGGATCGGCTCGGCGTCGCGCTTGGCCGCGCCCGCCTCCTCGATCTGCGCGAGCGCGGTTTTCAGCAGGTTCTTCAGCGCGATCCGATCCGCCTGCGCGTCCTGCGTCACCGGCGTCGTCGGCAGGTAGATCGAAACGGCCGGGCTGCCGCGAAAGGCGATGAGCTTCGCGATTTCGGCCTGGGTGGGAAGATCGATATGAAGCAAAACGCAGTCTCCGGGATTGAGGGCGTGCTCTGTAGCACGAAATGAAATCCAAATCCGTCGGCGGGGCGAACGATCGGTCGCGGCGATTCGACCCGGTTTCGCCCGGCCTGCCCCGCTGCCTCGATGGAACACCAGCTTGACTGCGACGGCCCGGCATGACTTCTCCCTTTTCGGTTTGGATCGACGACGGAGGGGCGCAGAACATGAAGAGCCTGATCGGAATCGCGGCGGGATCGCTGTGTCTGGCGCTGGCTACGCCCGCCGCCGCCTCGCCGCGCGAATACAACCGCGGCTACTACGATTGTCTCGCAGGCCGGTACGACGAGGATGCGCACAGCCACGCCTACCGGCAGGGCTGCCGCGACGCCCAGCGCGAGCAGGAGCGCGGACCGGGCGGCGGACGTCCGGAAGGGCCGGGTTGGGGCCCCCAGGGTGGCGGACCCGGCTGGGGGCCGAACGGCGGCGGGCGCCCGCCCGAGCCGGGCTGGGGTCCGCAAGGCGGCCAACCCGGCTGGGGGCCGAACGGCGGCGGACCGGCAGGGCCTCCCAACGTCAAAGGCATGGCGCCCGGGCAGGTGATGGCCGCGATGGCGGCCGCCGGCTACCGGAACGTCGGGACCGAGGTGTCGGGCGCCGCGATCTACGGCTTCTATTTCAATCCCGCGACGGGGGTGTGCATACAGGTCGCCAACATGAACGGCCGGGCGATCGGCGCGGTCCCGATCGGTTCCAATCCCCGCTGCCGATAATCCGCAGGGCGGCGGCGCGCCTGTAGCCGCGCTTGGCCCGAGCGCGGCCTCCGATCGCGTCGCCAGCCCCCGCCGTCGTCGCGAGCCGCGCAGCGGCGTGGCGATTCGGGGGCGAACGCTGCGGCCTGCGGCCTCCTCGATCGCCGCCCCCGGACTGCGATCCGGGGGTCGCGGCGACGACCGGAGCGGCCATCGGCCCAAGGACCAGACCGGGGGCGCCCGCTCGTCCGTCACGGCGGCGCAAGAAGACCGCGCGCGCCTCCCGCGCGCGCCGGCCTTGATCGCATGCCTGCGCCCCGGCGCTCAATCCGTTTCGCTGCGCCCGCGGAAGGCCTTGATCTCGCCGCGCCGGCTCTTGGCGTCGAGCCGGCGGACCTGCGAGGCGCGGGTCGGCTTGGTCGGGCGGCGCGGCTTCTCCCGCGCCTGCGCCTTCACGATCAGGTCGGCGAGCCGGGCGCGGGCGTCCTCGCGGTTGCGGGGCTGGCTGGAAAAACGCTGGGCGAAGATGACGATGACGCCCTCCTGCGTCGCCCGGGCGCCGGCGAGCCGGATCAGCCGGATGGCGACGTCGTCGGGCAGGCTCGCGCTCCTGCGCGCGTCGAACCGCAGCTCGACCGCGCTCGCGACCTTGTTGACGTTCTGCCCGCCGGGGCCGGAGGCGCGGACGAAGGATTCGACGATCTCGCTCTCGTCGATGAGGAGGTCGCCGATTTTCATGACTTGGCCCTGTGATGTCGCCCCCGCGCCGGCGGCCGTCAAGGCCAACGCCGTGCGGGGGCTGTTCTGACATGAAGACCCTGGACGCTTCCCGGCGCGCCCGCGGCGTCCTTGAACGCCGCGGCTCCGGCCTTTCGGGAGCGTGCTGGAGAGACGGAAGCCGACATTGTCGTTCCTGTTGCCGGGGTCGTTCCTGTTGCGGATCGCCGAACGCAGATTCCTGGGATTGTTGTTCCAAGAGCCGCCGCGCTGGGCGCGCCTGGGCGATTGGGGTCTTCAGGCTTCGACGACCGGCTTGCAGGCCAGCCGCGGAAGAGGGTTTCGCGCAACCGGCGCGCATGTCCGTGCGCGGCGTGCGCGCTCCACGCTGCGATTTGTGGAGCGTAGTCGTCCGCCGCCGCCTTGCCCGCGGCGATGCGCGCGCGCATCGCCCGCAGTCGCCCCGAGAAGCGGGCAACATTGTCTTCGGGCAGTCGCCGTCCGCCGTCGCCGCACAGCACGACGCCGAGGAATTGCGCGGGCTCGGCCGTCGCGACGATGGCCGTCTTGCGCGGATGCAGCAACAGCCGCCGGCCGGCCAGAAAGCCGGCGATGCGCTCCCGCCATGCCCGCAGCACGTCGCAATCGTCGTGGAACAGCGCGAAATCGTCGACATAGCGGACATAGCGCCTCGTGCGCAGGACCTCTTTGACGAAATGATCGAGCGGATCGAGATAGACGTTGGCGAAGAACTGGCTGGTGAGATTTCCGATCGGCAAGCCGCGGCGCCGTTCGATCGGCGCCAGGAGGTCGTCGCCGGGAAAACGGACCTCGACCGGCTCCTGCGGATTGGAGCCGTCGACGATCGCGTCCACGATCGAGAGGAGCCGCTCGTCGGCGACCCGCCTCCGGATGTCGCTCTTCAGAATTTGGTGATCGATGGCGGGAAAATAGCGGAAAATGTCGCAGCGCAGCACATGGGCCGTGGCGAGCGAAAAGCGCTCGTAGCGGTCGATGGCGGCATGCGTGCCTTTGCCCTTCCGGTTCGCGTAGGAATCGAGCACGAAGCCGCGCTCGAAGCGCGGCGCGACGATTTCGCACAGCGCGTGGTGCACGACGCGGTCGCGGAACGCCGCGGCGGAAACCATGCGCGGCTTCGGTTCGCGGACTTCGAACGCCACATACGGGCCGGGCCGCCAGGAGCCGCTGCGCAATTGCCGCTCGAGCCTCAGGCACTCGGTTTCGAGATCGGCCAGGAAGGCTGCGGCGCCGGGGCTCTTGCGCTTGCCGCGCGCGGCGCGAAGCGCCATCGCGCGCAGAAAGCGGAAGCTGGTCATGCGCTCGAAGGCGCCCGGCTCAGACGGCGGCTTGCGCACGGTCGCGTTTCGCCCAGCCGCCGATCAGCCGCCCGACCTCGTCGAGCGCGCGCGCGGCGTGTTCGTAGCGGTTGAGATCGAGATAGTGGAGGTCGGCCGCGATGCGGACGAGATGCCGGAGCTTCTCGATTCCCAGATTGGCGCCTTGCAGATGCGTTTGACGCGGCTTCGTGTAGGTGGCCTCGATCAACCGTTCCAGCACGTCGAGCGCTGTGGCTTGAATGCGGTCGCCGAGCAGGAATTTCTGGCTCTTCGGGAATTTTTTGACGGCCGGAATGAGCCACCGGATGAAGCCGTTCATAGCCTCCAGCGATGGGCTCGTCGTTCTGTCCGCTGGTCCGCTATGCGCCAAGACTCGAATCCCTCCGCGAATCCTCTCGGTGGGAGAGTCCACGCCGCGAGCGGCCGATCAATGGGGAGCGACGACGAACCTGTGTAAAACCGGAAAACCGTCGCCGGGGCTTCGCCCCGGACCCCAAGAA
>CAIZGR010000508.1 GCA_903932535.1 uncultured Hyphomicrobiales bacterium
GGGACCGAGGACACGCGCCCAAACCAGCGAAAATCCGACTTTACACAACAAGTCCGACTCGTTATAAAATTGTAAGCAAAGCCAAGCACTAACACACACAATTGCAAACGTGCCCGACCCATCAAGTTCTGACCGAAACGATCGCGACAAATCCACCGGCGGAAAGGCGCAAAGCCGTTCCGCCGGTTTTCTTTTGTCCAGGCGCAGGCGCGCCGGCCTTGCCCGATCGAATTCGCCTGACGCTCGTCGAGCGCCCGTTCCCGCAAAAGACATCCGCCTTCCATCAGGCCGATGGAAGGCGGATTTGCGCGCGCTCGAATGGCTCGCGGATCAGGGCGTCTCGGGTTCGGGCGCCTTGTCGGCCGGCCCGTCGCCGTCCGGTTCCTCGCCCGCCGGCTCGACCCGCTTGCGCGACGACCGGCCGCGCGCCTTCGCCGCGAGCATGATGTCGCGCTCCATCCTCGGCGCCGCCGGCCCCTCTGGATAGACGAAGCTGAGCTTCTTCTCGCCGGTCTCGTCGGCGGTCACCACCACCTTGACCACGCCGCCATTTTTCAGTTTCCCGAACAGCACTTCGTCGGCGAGCGGCGTCTTGATCTGGTTCTGGATCACGCGCGCCATCGGCCGCGCCCCCATCGACTCGTCGTAGCCGTGCTTGACGAGCCAAGCGCGCGCCTCGTCGGTCAGCTCGATCGTCACGTTGCGGTCGGCGAGCTGCGCCTCGAGCTGAAGGATGAACTTGTCGACCACGCGCGCGATCACCTCCGCCGGCAGCCGGGCGAACGGAACGATCGCGTCGAGACGATTGCGGAACTCGGGCGCGAACAGGCGGTCGATCGCCTCCTTGTCGTCCCCTTCCCGGGTCGACTTGTGGAAGCCGAAGGCCGCCTTCGCCAGATCCTGGGCGCCGGCGTTCGTCGTCATGATCAGGATCACGTTCCGGAAGTCGATCGCCTTGCCGGAATGATCGGTGAGCTTGCCGTGATCCATCACCTGCAACAGGATGTTGAACAGGTCCGGATGCGCCTTTTCGATCTCGTCGAGCAGCAGAACGCTGTGCGGATGCTGGTCGATCGCGTCGGTCAGCAGGCCGCCCTGGTCGAAGCCGACGTAACCGGGAGGCGCGCCGATCAGCCGCGACACGGTATGGCGCTCCATGTACTCCGACATGTCGAAGCGGATCAGCTCGAGCCCGAGGCTGGTGGCGAGCTGCCGCGCGGCCTCGGTCTTGCCGACGCCGGTCGGCCCCGAGAACAGGTAGCACCCGATCGGCTTTTCCGGATCGCGAAGGCCGGCGCGGGCGAGCTTGATCGCCGCGGCGAGCGCGGTGACGGCGACGTCCTGGCCGTAGACGGAGCGTTTCAGCGTGTCTTCCAGGTGCTGAAGCACCTCGGTGTCGTCCTTCGACACGGACTTCGGCGGGATGCGCGCCATCGACGCGATGGTCGCCTCAATCTCCTTCACTCCGATCGTCTTCTTGCGCTTGGCCTCGGGCAGCAGCATCTGCGAAGCGCCCGTCTCGTCGATCACGTCGATCGCCTTGTCGGGCAGCTTGCGGTCGTGGATGAAGCGCGACGACAGCTCCACCGCCGCCTTCACCGCCTCTCCGGTGTAGCGCAGCTTGTGGAACTCCTCGAAATAGGGCTTGAGGCCCTTGAGGATCTCGATCGCGTCGGCGACGCTCGGCTCCTTCACGTCGATCTTCTGGAAGCGGCGGACGAGGGCGCGGTCCTTCTCGAAGTACTGCCGGTATTCCTTGTAGGTCGTCGAGCCGATGCAGCGCAGGGTGCCCTGCGCGAGCGCCGGCTTGAGGAGGTTCGAGGCGTCCATCGCGCCGCCCGAGGTCGCGCCTGCGCCGATCACGGTGTGAATCTCGTCGATGAACAGAATCGCGTCCTTGTGCTGCTCGATCTCCTTCATGACCTGCTTCAGGCGCTCCTCGAAGTCGCCGCGGTAGCGGGTGCCGGCGAGCAGCGCCCCCATGTCGAGCGCGAACACGGTCGCGCCCTCGAGCACCTCGGGCACTTCGGAATTGACGATCTTGCGCGCGAGGCCTTCGGCGATCGCGGTCTTGCCGACGCCGGGGTCGCCCACGAGCAGCGGGTTGTTCTTCTGCCTGCGGCACAGGACCTGGATCGTTCGCTGGACCTCGGCCTCGCGGCCGATCAGGGGATCGATGCGCCCGTCCCGGGCCTTGCGGTTGAGGTTGACGCAATAAGCATCCAAGGCGCCTTCCTTCTTCTTGGCGTCTCCCCCGCCCCCGTCTTTCGCATCCTTCGGCTCCCGCGCCTCGGGCTCTTCGTCCGCGCCCCTGGGCAGGCGCGTGGCGTCGGAATGGCCTGGGCGCTTGGCGATGCCGTGGCTGATGTAGTTGACCGCGTCGTAGCGGGTCATGTCCTGCTCTTGCAGGAAGAAGGCGGCGTGGGTCTCGCGCTCGGCGAAGATCGCGACGAGCACGTTGGCGCCGGTCACCTGCTCGCGGCCCGACGACTGGACGTGGAAGGCCGCACGCTGGACGACCCGCTGGAAGCCGTTGGTCGCCTTCGCCTCGTCCTGACTGTCGACCACCAGATTCTCGAGCTCGGTGTCGAGGTAGTTGACCACCGTCTTGCGCAGAACGTCGAGGTCGACGCTGCACGCCCGCATCACCGCCGCCGCGTCGGTGTCGTCGATCAGGGCGAGCAGCAGATGCTCGAGCGTCGCATATTCGTGGTGGCGCTCGTTCGCCAGCGACAGGGCCTTGCGGAGGGTCTTCTCGAGCGTACGGGAGAAAATCGGCATGCGGCGCCTTTCACTTCTTTTCCATGATGCATTGCAGCGGATGCTGATTCTTCCGCGCGTGATCCATCACCTGCGACACCTTGGTCTCGGCGACCTCGTAGGTGTAGACTCCACATTCCCCGACGCCGTTGTGATGCACCTGGAGCATGATCTGGGTCGCTTCCTGCGGGTCCTTGTTGAAGAACGCCTGAAGGATGGAGATCACGAACTCCATCGGCGTGTAATCGTCGTTCAGCAGCAGAACGCGATACATGTTGGGGCGCTTGGTCTGGGCTCGGGTGCGCGTTATGACCGCAGCCCCCGCGCCCGGGTTGTCGCCGCCCCGTTTCGGCTCCCGCGGTCCGGCGGCCCGAGCAGGCGTCTGAGTCCCGCCGCCGAGCCCCGGGGAGAACCACCGCGCCAAGCGCGCCATCCCGGCTCTCAGACGAAGGACCAACGGATTTGAGGCGCCTGCCACGAATGACCCCGTTCCTTGCTCACCTGTTACGCGACCCTCAATAGCGCACGCGAACCAGACTTTATCTGGGCGCCCGACATCGATCCCGCCAGTCCGCCCGAAGACGGAAGAATTGCGAATTTGCGCGCCGCGCGCAAGAGGCCAGACGCGGCAAAAAAGGCGATCCGTCGCGTGAATTGCTGCGGCCGGCGGGCTTCGGCGCGGCCGGAGCCCGAGCCCATCGAGCAGGCCGCCTCGCCCGTTCGGCGCGGGGCCGGCGCAAAACCACAAAAAAACAGAGCCGGCGCCCCGTTCGAGGGGCGCCGGCTCGTCACGCGGTTCGATTTTCGCGGGCGCGACGGCTCGCGCAGCGCTTACTTGGCCTGGAAGCTGCTGTAGGCCGAAGTGACCGGCTTCATCGCGTCCTGGGCGAACTTGGCGTAGAGTTCCGAAAACTTGCTCGCCTGCTCGACGAAGCCCTCGTACGCCTGCTTGGCGTAATCCGTCTGAATCTGGATCGCGGCTTCGACGCTCTTGGCGCCGAGAATCTTCTCGAAGGTCGCCGAACCCGCGGCGAACGCCTTCTTCGAGTAGTCGGTCGATTCGGCGGCGAGCTCCTGAAGACCCTTGGTCCAGGTCGACGACGCGGAGGTGATCGCCTCGAGCTGCTGCTTGGAGAAATCCTGGAATGCGGCGAAATCCGGCGTGGCGGGCATTGTGAGCTCCTGATTGCTGTCTTGACCTCGACCGCTTGTCCGACGACGCCCGGCCGACCGTCTGAAGCCTATTATGTGCACTGCACCACAAAAGTCAAGGATTTTTTTGCACTGCAACATAAACACGGCGCGGTGACCCCGCCGCGGCTGCCGAGCAGAAGCGATTTCGGGTTTTCTTTCAACAGGTTCGTGGCAGGTTCACAGGCGGCGCCGCGGCGCCCGCGCCCCTGCCCTCGAGCGGGCGCGCCGCGCTTGCTCGACATTGACGGCGTTCCGTTAACCCCGCCGTAACTGCGTGGCCATAACGTTCTTGCGTGTTGCCGGACGAGTCTCCGGCGATGGCGTGGCAAAAATCGGGGCGCGTTCATGGCGTGGCGCAATCAAGACTCACATCTCGGTGCTATCGTCCGCGCCGCCGCCGGCGCGCTGCTGACGGCGGCGGCGCTGACGTTCGCCTCGGCGCCGGCGGACGCCCGCGGGCCTCGCCACCTTCGGCATGACGCGGCGCATCGCCTCACCGGGAGCGTGCCCTCGACGCCCACATTTTCCGCGTTCGTCGTCGACGCCAACAGCGGCCGCGCGCTCTATGCGGCCGATCCGGACGGACTTCGCCACCCGGCCTCGGTCACCAAGGTGATGACGCTCTATCTGCTGTTCGAGCAACTCGACAAGGGCGCGCTGACGCTCCAGTCGCGCATTCCGATTTCCCAGCACGCCGCGGCGCAGGAGCCGTCCAAGCTCGGCCTCGAGCCGGGCGAGACGATCAGCGTGGACGATGCGATCAAGGCGGTCGTCACCCGCTCCGCCAACGACATCGCGGTGGCGATCGCGGAGGCGGTCGGGCACGACGAGAGCAGCTTCGCCGAGATGATGACGCGCAAGGCGCGCGCCCTCGGCATGGCGAACACGACCTACCGCAACGCCTCCGGCCTTCCCAACGACCAGCAGATCACCTCGGCGCGGGACCTCAGCATCCTCGGGCGCTCGCTCGAGGATCGCTTCCCGCGCTACTTCAAGTATTTCGCCACCGAGGAATTCGATTACGATGGCCAGACGATCGGCAACCACAACCATCTGCTCGGCCGGGTCGAGGGCGTCGACGGCATCAAGACCGGCTACACCCGGGCCTCGGGCTTCAACCTCCTGACCTCGGTCCATCGCAACGGACGCTCGCTCATCGCCGTGGTCATGGGCGGCCGCTCCGCCCCCGCGCGCGATCAGATCATGGAGAACCTGATCGACGATCACCTGGCGCAATGCTCGACGGTCCGGACCGCGACCCGGATCGCCGACGCCTCGCTTGCCGAGACTCGAGCCGCCCAGCCCGCCGCCGCTCAGCCGCAGGCCTCAGCCCGCCCCCGTCCGGCCGTCGTCGCCGCCAACGTGCCGGCGCATCTCCCGGCGGCGCGCCCGGCGGAGGCGCAGGACGGCGAAGGCGACAACGCAGAGGACGACGACCAGCCGGCCTTCCGCGTCTCCGCCGTCCAGACCGTGCGCCCGCGTCCTGCCGAAGCCGCTCCGGCGCCGCGGCCGATCGCAGCCCGTCCGGTCGAGGCTATGGACGCCGACGCGGCCCCTGCGGCGAAAAAGGCCGGGCCGGCCGATCTCGGCTGGAAGAAGGGGCCGGACGCCGCCGGCCTGACGCCGCCGACGAAGCCGAAGTCCGAGACGGCGGTCGCCGCCCGCTCGGCCGGCGATTCCGAAGAGGACGCCGCTCCGGGCGAAAAGGGCTGGAAGATCCAGATCGGCGCGACCGACAACGCCGCCAAGGCCGCGGCGCTCCTCGACAAGGCGCGTGCGCGCGACCGCTCCGTTCTCGCCGCGGCCAAGCCCGTGACCGAGAAAGTGCGCAAGGGCGAGGCCGACTATTACCGCGCGCAGTTCGCCGGACTCGATTCTGCCTCCGCCGAATCCGCCTGCCGCTCGCTCAAGCGCAGCGGCTTCTCCTGCTTCGCCACCCGCGACTGACGACGACGCCCCCATGCCCCCAGACCCGGCTTTCCCCTCCACCCGTCCATCCTGGAGCGTCCTACCCGTGCCGCTGAATCAGAACGTCCTTGGCCTGGTTGACCCGCGCGGCAAGGCCGGTCGAGCCGCCGCGATCTGGGTGAAGCTTCTTCATCAGCGCGCGATGGGCGCGAACGATCTCCTCGGGGCTCGCGCCCTCCTCCAGGCCCAGCGTCTCGTACGCCTCGCGGCGCGTCATCGCGCCGGCGACCCCGCCGCCTCGCCCCGCCTGCGCCTGACCCTCCTCTGCGTCACGCCAGCCGGGAAACCGGCGGTCGAGATAAGTCTCTAGCAGCGTCGCCCCGTCGGGATCGTCGCGACGGACGACCGCGCAGAAGCTCAGCAGCTCGGGCCGCGACAGCGTCTCCAGCGCCCGTCCGGCATAGACGCCCGCCAGCACGGTTCCCGTCATGACGCCGCTGTCGTGATCGAGCCGCATCTCCAGCAGCGCCGACCGCGCCGTCGAGACGCGCCCCGGGCGCGGCGCCCCACCCCCGCCCGGAGGGCGGAACGTCATGCCGCCCAGGCCGAGCGTCCGCCAGCCGGCGAAGCTCGCCGCCAAGCCGGCGAGCGCCGCCGCGAAGGCGAGCCGGCCGCGCAGCAGGAGCAGCACGGCGCCGGCGAGGCCCGCGACGCCCACGCCCGAACGCACCGCGCGGGCGACGGCGGCGGCGTCCAAGCGCGCGAACTGCTTGATCGCGGACAGAAGCAGAAACAGCAAGATCAGGCCGATGACGAAATTCATGGCGCCAAGGCTCTCCCATTCGGCGGCGGCGCGCCCACGCGCAGGCTGCAAGCCCCGAGACGGGGAGAGGTTACGCGAGTTTCACGATCCTCGCATCTGCGACAGCAGCAGGCGCGCGGCGTCGTCGGATTGGGCCTGCCGCGCGAGCGCCTTGCGTCCGCAGGCGGCGTAGGCCGCCGCGGCCCGCAACAGCGCCTCGAGCCGCGCGGACGCGCCGGAGTCGAAAGAGTCGTAAGCCCCGCCGGTGAGGCGGGCGATCTCGGAGAACACGCGCCGCGCCGCGGGATCGTTCCCCTCCTGGAACATGAACGCCTTCACGCCCTCGGGCGCGAGCTGGCCGGCGAGCGCCGCGAGCGCGTCGGGGTCCTCTTCCATCGCGTCGCCGACAAAGACGAGCGCGCCGACCTTCGCGCGGCGCCCTTCGTCGCGGGCGTGGGCGAGCACCTTGCGAATCTGCGTTTCTCCGCCGCGCACCGCGATCCGGCTCATGAGCTCGGCGAGCCCGCGTCCCTCGGCCACGAACCGCGACGCCCGGCACTCGCCGAGGCCCCGGTAGTAGACGAGCTGGACCTCGAGGCCGCCGAACTGAGCCGCGACCTCGAACATCCGCGCCTGGAGGCGCTGCGCGGCGTCCCAGGCCGGCTGGCGGCTCATGGTCGCGTCGAGCGCGAAGATCAGCCGCCCGCGGCCGGACTCGGCCGGCGCGGGCGTCCGCCGCGCCGCCTCGACGAAGGCGGCGACGCCGGCCGAGCCGCCTTGCCGGGAGACGGGAGCGTTGCGGGTTTTGTCCATGGCGGTTCCAACTGGGTTGCGGACATCGAGATTGGGCGCCGCGTGGACTTCGGCAAGCGGGAAAGCGAAAATAAGTCGCCGCCACGGGGCGCCGGCTCGACCGATCGGAGCGCGTTTTCGTCCCGAGCGCCGGGACATCGAGAGCCGGCGTCGAGCGGATGTCGCAGTTTGCGACCGTGGCCGCAGTTGGGCAGGACGCCGGCGCCGAGCCCGCCCGGTCCTCACGGTCGCGGACAAAGCGTCGCGAATCTGGAATTTTCGCCTCCCTCGCCTTGACGGCGCGGCTTGTTCCCGTCGAACAATCGATCCGATCGATTCGGGGCTCGCATTGCCAAAACCGACTTTTGCAGACGTCGTCTCCGCCTTCGGCGCCGAAACCCGGGCCAAGCTGGACAATCCCGCTGTTTCCGGGGCGCCCGAGGATCAGCTCCGGGCGCCGCTCGAAGGGCTGTTCCACGAGCTTGCCGCGCTGGACGACCTCGCCCCGGGCGGTCTGGCGCTCGTCGGCGAAACGACGCTGTCGCATTTGCAGACGCGGCCGGACTATGCGGTCAGCGTCGCCAACGCGCTGGTCGGCTTCATCGAGGTCAAGGCGCCGGGCAAAGGTTGCGACCCTCGCAAATTCTCGGACCCGCACGACAAGGCGCAATGGGGCAAGCTCAAGTCCTTGCCGAACCTCGTCTATACCGATGGGAACGGATTCAGCCTCTGGCGCGACGGAGAACTCGCCGGGAAAATCGTCCTGCTCGATGGCGACGTCGAAACTTCCGGCGCGAAGCTGAAAGCGCCGGAGACGCTGCGCGCTATCGTGGCGGATTTCTTGAGCTGGGCGCCGCAACCGCCGACCAGCGCCAAGGCGCTTGCGCAGACCAGCGCGCGCCTCTGTCGTCTGTTGCGCGACGAGGTTCTGGAGGAGATGGCGGCGGGCCACGGCAGCCTCCAGCATCTGAAGGAAGACTGGCGAAAGCTGCTGTTTCCCGACGCCACGAACGAGCAATTCGCCGACGGCTACGCGCAGGCCGTGACGTTTGGCCTGCTGATGGCGCGCGCCTTTGAGATCCCGCTGAAGGACGGCGTCGAATTGGCGGCGATCAAGCTCAAGAGAACGAACACGCTGATCGGCACGGCGCTCAACATTCTGACCGAGGACGAAGCCAACCAACAGTCACTCAAAACGTCGCTCGGAACGCTGACCCGCGTATTGAACGAAGTGAACTGGTCGACGCTCAGCAAGGATAAGCCGGAAGCGTGGCTCTACTTCTACGAGCATTTTCTCGAGGTCTACGACAACCGCCTGCGCAAGCTCACGGGCTCCTACTACACGCCGCCGGAAGTCGTGAGCGCGATGGTGAACCTCGTCGATCAGGCCTTGCGCGGGCCTCTGTTCGAGCGCGCGGCCGGGCTCGCTTCGTCCGACGTGACGCTCGCCGATCCCGCCGTCGGCACGGGCACGTTCCTGCTCGGCGCGCTCAGGCGCATCGCCGCCAATGTCGAGGCGGATCAGGGCGCAGGCGCCGTCGGTCCCGCGATCGCGGCGGCGGCGAAACGGCTGTTCGGATTCGAATTGCAGTTCGGGCCGTTCGCGGTGGCGCAATTGGACTGCACCCCGAAAGTGAGACACGGATAAAAGGGTGACATGGCTTCCGAGAGGAGAGGCATGTCGGAAGAA
>CAIZGR010000509.1 GCA_903932535.1 uncultured Hyphomicrobiales bacterium
CGCGCTGCCGCGCTTGCCGACCTGTGTCACGAAGTGTGACGCGCAAGATCAGATGGCGTAGGCGGGGGTGGGTGGGATTGTGCGGGAAGGGGTGGGATAGGGGGTTGAAAAAGTGGAAAAATTTGGCGCTTCGCGGGCTCTGGCGGGGCGAGGGGCGCGCAAGATCAAATGGCGCAGGCCGAGGAGCGGCGGCGTGGTGGCCGGCCGGCTAAGTCATTGACGACGTTGAGGGCGGCCCGAGGCGTGAACGGCTGAACATGCAAGCGGGCGGGGCGGCGGCCGCTCCGGGGAAAAGCCGGAGAAGCGCAATCCGATCAACGCCGTATCGTCTCGGGACGGAAAAGAGGCCGGGGGCCGAACATGCAGGTGAAAACGGCCTTCGAGGCGGCTTCAAAGCCGGTCGCGGGCGTCGGCCGCGGCGGCGCTGGCGAGGGTCGCGCCGCGGGGCACCAGCCGGATCGGGATCGGCGATCTGGCCAGAACGCGGGCGGCCATCGCCCCCCACGCGCCAACCGACGGGAAGCCGAGCGTCTGCGCCTCGTGGTCGTCGGATGGGAATCCGATGTCGATCCTATCGGGCGCCCCCTGCGCCGCGATCACGCGCGCGATCTCTGCGAGCGCCTCGGCGGCGCCGCGCTCCTGGGCGGCGATCAGGCCGCGCAGCGCGGCGAGCGCCTCGGGACGCGCGGGGCGCCGGCCGGCGGCCCAGGACTTGACCGTGTCGAGCGGGAAGCCGACGAGCTCGCCGGCCTCCTCGCGGGAGAGGCCGGCGAGCGAGGCGAGCAGGGCGAAGGGGGTCACCGGACCACCCATTCGTCGCGGCCGATCACGGCGCTGTCGCCGACCGAAACGCGCAGCGCGTCGTGCGACGCCTTCGCCGTCGCCGGCAGCGGGCGAAGGTCTCGACGGAACGCCCCGCCCGCCGCCCGCTTCCCGTTCTCGTGCGCGATGCACGCCTCCCGTTTCGAGGCGGCGGCGATCCAGGACGTCTGCCCGGTCGCGAGGTCGGTCACCAGAAATTCGGTCATCTCGAGGTCTCCCGTCTTCCGCGGCCGGACGATCCGGCCGCTCTCCGATGACCCCGCTTGTACACTAGACGTGTACCTCAGTCAAGCGGTTTTTGCGCCGGGGGCGGCGGGTGCCCGTCGCCGGAGCCTCACTCCGGCAGGGCGTCGGCCGTGAGCCATACGCCCATTCCCGGGACGATTTGCAGCGTGTACTCCACGCCGCGCAGCATGATCTGCCCCTTGCTTCCGTCGGCGCCGGAGCCGAAGCCGCGCAGGAGGCTCTTGACCGCGACGCCGCGCTCATCGGCCGAGGCGGTCGGCGAGAACTGCGCCGGGAGCATATTCATGAGCGCGATCCAGTCGCCCGCGCCCTCTTTCGAGGCCAGGATGCAAGTAACCTCCTCGACATTCGGCCCCCGGCGGGCGACGGCGTAACAATAGATGCCGGTCGACGTCTGGTAGACGCACGGCGATCCGGCTTGGTCGCATCGGGCGAGGGCGAGCCGCATCGGGAGCCTGGCCGTCTTGGCCGCCGCATTGAAGAAGTCGCCGTAGCCGGCCGGCTTGACGGAAAGCGGATCGGCCGCGGCGGGCGCCAAGCCAAGCGCCGCGACCGCGGCGAGCATCGTCCTACGCATGACCCTGTTTCTCCCTGCGACACGCTGTCGCTCGACCCTACGGGTTTTGAAACTATTTTTAAACGATTCGAGTCGTGTTTCTGATCGGGAATTGCACATATGGATTATGCGGGGGGGGGGGCAAGACTCGAGGAGCCGGCGCGGTCGACGATCGCCGACATCATCGCGGTTTTGAAGGATCGAGAGCTGGTGCTGGCGCACCGGGCCTATCTGGCGGCGGGGCCGGCTCTGGCGGGGCTTCTGGACGATCTCGCGGCGCTCGAGCGCTCTGAAAGAACGCTTCGACGACAACCTTGGCCTCGCGTTCCGGCAGGTTTCCATAGGCCTCGAGGGCGCCTCGAAACAGCTTTGCCAGGAGCGTTTCGTCCAGAGGGGGCGGACCTGACGCCCTGGCTCGGCCGGCCTCTGCCGGCGCGGCTTTTTCCGCCTCTTCCGGAGTGAGGGGATCGTGCGGGAAGAACCGCCCCGGCGGAATGCCCGCGGCGTCCGCTATGGCGATCAGCCGGTCGAGCGGCGGCGACGTCCGCCCGGTGAAATAGTCCTTCAGCGTCGAGGCGGAGATACCCGACGCCTCCGCGATCTTCTGCCTCTGAGCGGTGCCGCGCAGCACGTCGCCCAAACGGGCGAGTGCAAAGGCGTACGCGGGGTTAGCCGAAATATCACCCATGGTCCGCCGTCCGAACGATTGAGCGGATGAAAAATAGCTTGACGCCTCCCCCTGCGACGGGGCATAAATCAACCATGGTTGATTTATCGCACAGGCTCACTCGAATGTCACGCCCGCGCACAGCAGAAAAACCGGAAGGCTGGCACCGCGCCGACATCGTCGCCGCGGTGAAAAAAAGAGGCACGACGCTGATCGCGTTTTCGGCGTCGCTCGGCCTGACGCGGTCGGAGACGTCGCGCGCGCTGATCCTGCCGCACCGGCGGGTCAACCAGGCGCTCGCCGCGTTCATCGGCGTCCACGAGTCGATCCTGTGGCCGCACTGGTACGACGCCGACGGCCGACGCATCGGCAAAGGCTCCCGCTCACGTTCACGTTCCCCGCAGGAGTCCCATGCTCACGCGGCCGAGGTCGTTCCCGCATCCTCCAAGCATGCCGCCTGAGGTCTCTCATGACAATCAAAATTGCGCAGATCGACGACTCCGACCGGCTGCGGCCGGTCGACAAGGATCACGCGGCGCTGATCGCCGCCTCGATCGAGGAGGGCCGGCTCGAGCAGCCGATCGTGGTGCGGCCGGTCCCCGGCGCGGACCTGCCCTACAAGCTCACCGAGGGGGCGCACCGGCTCGAGGCGGTCAGGATGCTCGGCTGGACCGAGCTGAAGATCGGCGAGCACGTGATCGTGCGCGAGCAGAGCGCCGACGAAGCCAAGCTCAGCGAGATCGACGAGAACCTCGCGCGGCACGAGCTGAACCCGCTCGACCGGGCGCTGTTCCTGGCCGAGCGCAAGCGCATCTATCTGGTGATCAGCCAGACGCGAGGGCGTGGCGGCGACAGGAAATCGAACAAGTTCAAGGCTGAAATCAATTCCGCAACTTGCGGATTTGATTTCTCCGAACGCTTCTCCGCCAACGCCTCCAAGCGGCTCGGGCTGAGCGAGGACACGATCACTCGGGCGCTCCTGATCGCCGACAGGCTCGACCGGACCGCCGCGGCCGATCTGCGCGGCTCGGCGGTCGAGACCAACCAGACCGAGCTGCTCCAGTTCATCGAGCTGAAGCCGGCCGAGCAGCGCAAGGCGGCGGCGGCGATCAAGGCCGGCGACGCCAAGACCACGGTCCAGGCGAAGGTCGCGATCGGGCTGGCCAAGCCGACCACCACCGACCCGCAGGCGCGGATCAGCGCCGCGCTGATCGTCGCCTGGGCGAAGGCGGACAAGACCACCCGGGCCACGTTCCTGGCCGAGATCGGCGCGCAGATCGTCAAGAAGGCCTGACGTCCATGACTCGGCGCGTCCCCTCGTCCGGCGCCCCGCGCCTCCCGCTCGCGGGAGAGGCGCGGCGCGGCTGGCTCACCACGGCGGAGCTGGCGGCGCTGGCGCTGCCCGGCCTGCCGAAGAGCCGGCAGGGCTGGGACGAGTACGCCGAGCGCGAGGGGTGGAACGCCTCCGCCGACAAGCGCCGCCTGCGCCGGGGCCGCGGCGGCGGCC
>CAIZGR010000510.1 GCA_903932535.1 uncultured Hyphomicrobiales bacterium
ATCCCCCACCCGCCCGATTCGCGCCAAAGCGGGCAGCCGATCAAACCGGAAATAGGGGGGTCAATTTTGGACGCCGATGACGCCCCTCAGGGGGTCAATTTTGCACGCCGAAACACAGACGTTGGCGCGCTTGCGCGTCTGACAACTCGGGCAGCCGAGCTTTTGCGAAGCCAAATGCTCCGTTCCGTCCCAGGCGATGGGCGTCCTTCCGCCCAGCCGGCCGGCGACCTGCCGCAGGGCGGGCTCGGCCAGCAGCGTCTCGACGCATTCGAAACAAGGCCGCAGCAGCGCGGGATCGGCCTCGTCCGGCGTGTCGCGGATGGTATTGTCCGACGGAATTCTGCTTATTCCGCAAAGGGTCCGCCTGTTGGCGCGGCCCCGCCCCTTTTCCAGCGCGCGCTGAAGCGCGAAGCGACTCGCTCTGCATGAAAGCATCGAGAAAGCCGCAAGACCGAAGTCCGCGATCACGTTATTGCCGCCACGCCCTTTCGCCTTTCAGGAAAAGTCGCGCCTGTGGCCTTCAGGTCAGCCGAAAGGAAGAGCAAAATCTGCATCCCAACCTTGAAGCAGGAGCGCGTTAATTTTTAGTCCTGAAAAATTCGCACTTTTAGAATTGCTTGTAAGCCTCCGCCATCGCGTCCCAGGCCTTCGCTTCGTCCCAGCCGTAGGCGGCGGGGTCGACCACGTCGGTGTTGAGCCGCACGAGCGGCTCCGAGAAGTCGGTCTGGGTCATGAGGCGCACGCGCCCTTCGAGGCCGAGTCGGGGCGCGAGCTCGCGTCCCATCCGCTCGGCGAAGGCGCCCTGGGTTTCCAGGTAGCCGCACGGGCCGAACCGGCGCCCGACCCCCGAGGCCGCCGCCTCGCGCACGAATTTCGCATAAGTCAGGCCGAGCAGGTCGACGTGAATGTTGTCGCGCAGGTAGCGCGGCGTGCGCACCTCCGCGACCTCGCCCGCTCGCCAGGTCTTGACCAGGAAGGCGCCGAAGCGCGGCTCTTCATACGGCCCGAACGGATTGGCGATGACGAACTTGGAGAGCGGCGCCCCCAGCGCGATGCACCAGTAGCGCAGAACCTGCCACGTCAGGCCCTTGGAGAGGCCGTAGGGCGAGAAGGCGCGCATCGGCGCGTTGCCCGCCCCTTCGTCCTGCTCAAACACGCTGCCCGTCGCGACGACCGCCTTCAGCCCCCCCTTCAGCATCCGCTCGAGAACGGGGCGAAAGTTGCGGGTATTCGCGGCGACCGCTCCGGTCACGTCGAAATCGAGGCTGCGATAGTCGCCGACCTGCGCCGCGTGGTGACAGAGCGCGTCGAAGGCGCGCGAGCCTGCGAGCTCGAGGAATTTTTCGTCGCCGAAGACGCAATCAGGCACGATCTCGGCGATTTGGCCAAGCCGCTCCACCCTTTTCGCGCGCACGCCCGCGTAGGTCCCGGGGGCGCCGCGGAGCGGCGCAACCACCTCCGCGCCGCTCGCGGCCAGTGACCGCGCGAACCACAGGCCCGAGAACGACGAGGCGCCGGTGAGCAGGACCCTCATTTCAGGCCCCTGAGGCGGTCAGGCTGATGGAACTCCGGATTGAAATCGGGCCAAGCGGCGTCCTTGGCGGAGATCTCGACCGGCGCGATCGGCCACTCGACCCCGAAGCGCGGATCGTTCCAGCGCACGCCGCGCTCTTCCTGGGGCGCGTAATGGGACGAAACAAGGTAGAGGGCCTCGGTGTCGGGCTCGAGCGTCAGGATCGCGTGGGCGAAGCCGCGCGGCACATACATCATCAGCCGGTTGTCCGCGGTCAGGGTCTCGCCGAACCACTTGCCGAAAGTCGGCGAGTCGGGCCGGATGTCGACGATCGCGTCCCACAGCGCGCCGCGCACGCAGCGCACGACTTTGACTTCCGCCGCATCGCCGAGCTGGTAATGCAGGCCACGCAGCGTGCCCTTCGCGCTCGACAGCGAGTTGTTGACGTTGACGAAGCGGGTCTCGCAACCGGCTGCGCCGAATTCGCGCTCGCAGAACATGCGGGCGAAGAAACCGCGATCGTCGCCGCGCTTCTCGAGCTCGATGACGTGCGCGTCCTTGAGTGGCGTCGGATGGAATTTCATCGGCTCATTCCCGATCGAGGAAGTTCTGGGTCCAGCGCAGGTCCGCCCCGAGACGTCCCGCGTTGCGATGGGCTTCGAGCATCTTGAGGCGCATGAAGGGCGAAGCGCGGAATTCGGCGTCCTTGAACCCCATCGCCGTCAGGCCGTCGCGCAACATTTCGATCGACCGGGCGAGCGTGATCTGCGGCTGATGCGCCGGCGCGAGCTCGCGGAAAAGCGCGAAGTCGACCTTGTAGGAGCGCGTGTCCGGCTGGGCCTGCTGGTTGATGCTGACGGTCGTGCCGGGAACCGCGGCGGCGACGGCGTCGGCGAGGTCGCGCACCTGATAGTTCCACGCGTCGCTGCCGGCGTTGATCGAGAGCAGCTTGCCGCCCTTCTCGGGCGATCGGGTGAGCGCCCATTCCACCGCGCGGGCCATGTCGCGAACGTCGATGAGCGGGCGCCAGGGCGTGCCGTCGGAGAGAACGGTGATCTTCTGCGTGCTGATCGCGCAGGCGACGAAATCGTTGAGAACGAGGTCGAGGCGAAGGCGGTCGGACATGCCGCAGGCGGTCGCAAAGCGCAGGCAGGTCGTGGTCATGCCGCCGAGGTCCATCTCGGCGAGCTGGCGCTCGGTGTCGATCTTGGAGCGGGCGTAGGCGGTCTGCGGGTTGAGCGGATCACGCTCCGTGCGCGCGCCGCCGGGGGCAAAGCCATAGACCGAGCAGCTCGAGGCGAACACAAAGCGCTTGACGCCGGCCGCGGCGGCGAGCTCGGCGACCCGGACGGCGCTGCCGCGGTTCACTTGGTCGGTGACTTCGGCGTAGGTCGCGCCCATAGGGTCGTTGGAGATCGCCGCGAGTTGGACGACCGCGTCGACGCCTTGCAGCAGGTCGGCGGTGATGTCGCGAACGTCGCCGTTGATCTGCTCGTCGAAGACGCGCTCGGGCCAGACCGGCGCGTTCGTAGTCGAAAGCGCAAAATACCCGGTGTCGTAGCCGATCAGATGGGCGTCCGGGATGGTGCGGCGCAGATGCCTGCCGAGGACAGGGCCGATGTATCCCTGGTTGCCCGTTATGAGAATCTTCATTGTCGCTTTTTCCGTCGTTATGGCGTGTTGGGCTTACCAGACCTTCCAGGGCGCCTTGCCCGAGGCCCAGAGCGCTTCGAGGTGATGGCGGTCGCGCAACGTGTCCATCGGCTGCCAGAAGCCGTCGTGGAAATGCACGCCGAGTTGGCCTTCCGCGGCCAGGCGCTCCAAAGGCTCGCGCTCCCACACCGTGGAATCGCCGTCGATATAGCTGCCGACCTTCGGCGAGACGACGAAGAAGCCGCCGTTGATCCAGCCGCCGTCGCCCTCGGGCTTCTCCTGGAAGCCGGTGACGGCGTCGCCTTCGAATCGCAAGGCGCCGAAGCGCCCCGGCGGGCGGGTCGCCGTGACGGTCGCCAGACGCCCGCTCTTGCGGTGCAGGTCGATCACGGCCGAGACGTCGACGTCGCCGACGCCGTCGCCGTAGGTCAGGCAGAACGCCTCGTCGTCCTCGACATAGGGCAGTATCCGCTTGATGCGGCCGCCGATCTGGGTGTCTTCGCCCGTCTCGATGAGGGTCACCGACCACGGCTCGGCCGCCACGCGATGCAGCACCATCTCGTTGCTGCCGAGCTTGAACGTCACGTCGGAGGAATGCAGGAAATAGTTGTGGAAATATTCCTTGATGAAGTATCCTTTATAGCCGAGGCAGACGATGAAGTCGTTGATGCCGTGCGCTGCGTAGATCTTCATGATATGCCAGAGAATCGGACGCCCGCCGATCTCGACCATCGGTTTTGGGCGAACGTTTGTTTCCTCGGACAGTCTTGTTCCCAGACCGCCCGCGAGTAGAACAGCTTTCATTGTATCGCCTCTGAATTCAACATCGAAGATTAAGTCACACTCGGCTGTCGCAACTCTGCGATCATTTCGTTGACCATCACCATCTTTTCCCGAAGGTCGAAGGCCGAAAGAAACGTATCCGCGAGACCCTTGAATTCCGGGCTGCGGGCCTTTTCCGGTGTGAACGTCCTGATGACGCGGGCCGCGTCTTCGACATTTGGTGAACCGTAGCAGAGGATGCCGCTCCGTCCAAGACGATCGGTGACGCCGGTTGTCGCTGAAAAGCAGAGCAAGGGAACGCCGAGCGTCATCGCCTCTGCCAACACCACCGGATTGGGATCTTCGCGCGAAGACAGGAAGAACATGTCGAAAGCCGCGAGATAGGGATAGGGATTGGCGACCGATCCGGTGACGTAGAGGTTGGGGAGCTTGTCCTCGACAAACGCGTCGAAGATGGCGTTGTCGGCGGTTTCCTCGGGGCCCCAGCCGCCGACCCAAAGGAAGTCGCATTCCGGCAAGGCCTTCGCGGTGCTGTAGAAGGTATCGACGCCTTTGCGCAGCGACGCATGGCCGCACATGCCGATCACCAGACGATCGCGACGGACGAAATCTTCTTCGCGCGCGTTCAGCGCGGGTTTGGACGGCTCGAGCGCGGCCGTCCGCACGGCGTCGAAATCCACCGCGATTCCGAAATTTCGGAAGCCGCCCGTATCGGTCTTGAAAACCTCGGCGATGTCGGCCGCCTGCTCCTCGGCGGCGAGGATGACGCCGTCGGCGAGATTGACGGCATCCATCTTGACGATGTCATGGCGGAGCAAGTTCATCATGTCCGCCGCCTTCTCGTGGACGTGCAGAACGACTTTCCGACCCAGCGCCTTCGCGGCGAACACGAATACGGACGCCGCAAGCGAGTTTACGTAGACGACGTCCGAGTCCGATTCCATGAGGGCCGCCTTCGCCGCATTCAAGCGCGCTTCAAACGGAACCCGCCAAAAGAACTCGTCTTCTCTGAAGAATTTGACCGGGGCGCCTTCGGCGCATTCGACAATCCATTCTTCGAGAGGGCCATCCTTCATGACAATGGCGTCGACCGATTCCCGCCGCCCCAACTCTCTTGCGACCAAGCCCCCGATCCTCGGGGCGCCGGTCCGCGTCGCTTCGTGGATGATTACGGTTACCGACATAGACGTTACCTATAAACGACTTCGTAGCCCATGTGTCGCACCAGCGCGGGAACCGCGCGTTCGACGCCATGGGCGATTTGACCATCCATATGGAAATCCAACACGTTGTCTCCGCCGTACTCCCAGTCGATCTCTTTGAGCACTTCGAAGATCGTCTTGACGATGTCGCGTCGTATCAAGAACATAAACCCGCTGAGATAATCCAGGACACGATTCTTCCCCTTGATTCCCAAGAGATCGAGCAAACGTTCATACTGCTCCGCGTTGTTGCCCATGTCCGACGAACGCCATTCCTTGGCTCCAATCATGCCGACGTGGGAATCCTCCTTGAACATTGCGATGCATGTGTCGGCAACCTCGGGACTTCCGGCAATGGCTCGCAAAAGCGTGCGGCGCCAATGATCGCCGCGCTCCGGAGCGATATGCGGACTCTTCTTCGAGTGAAAGAAAGCGAAGATGTCGTAGCGGTCGAGATCGATATTGCGGAGCAGTCGCGTAAATCCGCCGATGTCGCGGCCCGAGTCATTCGAGAGCTGCACGAACGCTCCGGGACAGATGGCCCGCAACTGCTCGTGAAGCTCCGGCGTCCAGGCGAGGTCGACGACGTTGATGAAGATATCAAAACTGTTGTTTTGAAAATTTTGCGCAAACGCCACCAACTCGGGCAAGAGGTCCGGGTAGAAGGCGTGAATGAGGACGCAGACGTCGTTGCGCTTCGCCGGCGCGCTCACGGTCAGCGGCTTGCGCGCGCTGGGCAGATCGAGCTTCAGGTCGTCAAAATAGAACTGCCACTTGCCGTACATGCGCCCTTCATTTCTGCCCGCGAGAGCAAAATGGTTCAGCGCCGCGACAAAGTCGCCTTTGAGGTTGTTGAGATCCGGACTGAGCATCGCGTATTCGTCGGAAACAAAGCCCAGAGAAAGTTCGCGAATCTGGAGCTTGGCATTGCGCATCAAATCGGTCGGCGAAGCGATACGCCCTTCGGCCCGACCGTGCGCGAAGTAATGCTCGACGCAGGCTTCGTCACCGAGTTCGCGCAGGTCGCTGTTGGCCGAGCGATAAAACGAAAGGTCGAACTGACTTTCCCCCCATTCTTCGACGTATTTACGCAGGAATTCGATCAGGTTCGGATCGATCGGACCGCTCATGCGGTGGTCGCTCTGGTAGGACGCGCGGGGATTTGCCAGCGCGTATTCGAGCGCGGTCAAACCCTCCCCGATATCCCCGCGTTCACGATTGAAAAACTCCGCCGAGAAAAACGTGTGACAATGGAGCCCACGCCGATCCCCTTCGCGCAAATAATGAAGCAACGCGGGTTCATCGAGCGAAAGCCCGTTCTTTTCCCGATAAACCTGCGGGTCGAACAGCAGGTTGGGCAGCAGGGTTTCGTCGCGGTAGCCCGAGCGCAGATAATGAACCAGAGGAGGCTCTTTCAGGCGCTGGCCGCGTTCGATCTCCAACTGGAAACGATAAAGCTTCGCATCGAATGCGGGCACCAATGGAAGATCGAACCATTCCGAGTTTTCCAGGAAAGCCTCGAGCGCATTCGTCCACAGCGTCGCCGCGGGGGCATATGTGTAGAAAACATCGGTCGAAAAAAACGGCGACGGATCGTAGCCGAGCGCGGCGCCGACGTCGAGATAATGAGCCCAAGGGTTCGCTTCCGGCTCTTCCGCCATGTATTTCGTACGATAGAACTTGGTGTCGAATAGAGGATGTGGATCCAGGTTCTCGTGAGCGCCGGTCAGTAGGAAATGCAGGAACGGATCCCCCCTCAGATTTTTGACCTGAGACCGATAAAATTCCGGATCGAACAACAGATGTGGCGAGTTTCCGTCGCGATATCCAACCAGTATATAGTGCAAGATTGGATTATGAACCTCCTGATTGTGTTCTAGTTGGTTTAGAACATAGAACCAAGGATCAAAATAATCAGCAATTGCTTGGACGTGATCCTTGACGCGTTTTGTGACCTTGCGGTCTTCGGCTATCGCTTTACTCAAAGCCGCGACAAAATTCTTGCGAGGATTTACCGAGTCCCAATGAACGGGGTCGCCTGCGGGCGTCTCCGAGCCCGAAAGAGCCGTAATTGCGACATTGAGTCGTCGTTGCTCGTCGGCCAGCCGGCGACGGAACACGGAAAGCAAATCGGTGGCGCGACCGTCGGGCCAGTCGATGGATCGAGGCGCCGGAACTTGCGGCGTCAGAGCGGGTCGAGGCTCCGCAGCTTGGCGCTCGGGAGCGGGTTGAGACGCCGAAGTTTGCGGCTCGGAATACGCCGCCTGCGATTCGGGCGGCGTATTCCGAAGTTCACCGCCTGAGCGAGGAGAAGGCTCCAGTTTCGGAAGTCTCCTATCGATCGGAACGTCCGCATCGACGGGAGAGGCCGCCGCGAGCTGCAAGGTCTCGCCTTCTGCATCGACGGCGTGAAATACGGGAGCGTCGCCTCTGGTAAGCGGAGGGTCGAATTCGAGAGTGAAGCCAGGAAACTCGTCGCCACCGCCGCTTTCACGCGCGGCTTTCTTATCGTTGTCGGCTACCGCAGAGGCAACGACTTGACCGTCGGGATACGCCTCGACCCTCAGGGGCTTCTCGCCAAGCCGTGTTGGAGCCCAGCCATTTGCGCGGCCTTTCGAATCGCTTTCGAGGTCGCCGTCGATAACTCCAGGCTTGCCATGATACAGGACCAAAATCCCGTGTTTACCGACAGCCTGAATCTTTACGTCCGCGTTATCCGACAGGGGGGAATCGAATTGCATCGTGTATCCGTACCGGCCGCTCTCGCCTCCCTTGTCGTCGAAGTGTAGCCGCATTTCATCTGCAACGCCTGAAGCGATCACCGAGCCTTCCAACAGCACTTCGACGCGAACGTGGCCTTCGAGGCTGTCCGTATGCCGAGCCCAGCCTGACACGCCATGCGTCGTCAGGAGATCAATTGCGCCGTCGAGGTTCTCGCCGCTCGTATATGAGGGAATATACCCTTCGGGTTCATCGTCTTCGTTCTCAGCGGAAGTGAGTTCAATCGGCCCCGGCGGCAATTCCCACCCTTGGTGAGCTTCGACAACACGTATAATATGCGGATGAGTTCGGAGCCGTTTTAGGGGAAGGGGAAATGAAAAACCTCCAACGCCGGTCGGGTGGCCCATTTCAACCAAGTCTTGACGAAAATCACAGGCTAGACATTCACCGATCTTCTTGTCATCGGCGAAGATGGCGACTATCGATGTTTCGTTTGGTCTATCGCCTATGATCCACCCGGAAATATAACCATTCCCGCATGCTTCCACGTAACCACGCATATCTTCCGTTCCTAAGCGATGCTCAAGTCGCAAAACATCCCTGTAGTCATATTTCCCGCCCGCTGCCCCATTCCGGCTCCCCCCCCCCGGTCCTTATGACGAGCGCTACATACCCTGAAAGGCCCCTGAGTGGTCAATAATGAAAGGCACGGTGCAGCAATTCCAAAAGTCCCCCGCAGCACCGTCCTCATTCGTTTTGAAAGTCCCAACTTCAGATAGATACGAGCTAGTTGATTGATAAAAAAGACAAAAATCGACCTGAACGATCATTCGGCAACGCATAGCGTCACCACTGCGGGCGATGTGAAAATGAAATTGCGAGCGGCGTCAAACTCCATTGCCCCCTTAAATCTCAAGGCTTTGGGCGAATTAGCGCAATGGGCCTTCCAATCCAATGGACATCCGACCGGGCCGCACGGCCGCAAAAGTCCCGGTTTTCGGCCTATCTTTGGTTAGGACTCTCAAAACTGCGTCCCGTCCAGGGCGATCGACGTGCAGCCATTCAGGCAGGTCGACGGCGAGGCGCCTGCGGACTTCACCGCCGCCAGGGCGTCGTCGAACAGCCCATAGAGGCTCGATGGCTCGACGCCGTCGAGCAGGACTCGAATGGGATTGTCGCTGGGGATATGCTCCATTCCCAGCATCGTCCGGCAATTCGAGCGACCGTGTCCGATCCGTTCGCAAATCCGACGCTGATGCGCCAGAAACGAAGGGCATTGCATGAAAAACGGCGAAAACCCCGCCAACCCGATATCCCGCATCGAAAATTGCGCGTTCTTCCCGCGCCGCTTGTCCGCCAAGCCCGCGCAGGTCCGTCCGACGCATGCGAACAAGTCATTGAGAAAGCCCACGGAATCGTAGAATCCGAACCCGACCCGAAACACAAGCGATTTCTTCGCGGAATCGCGCAATCGCCGAAATGAGTATTGCTGCCTACCCCAGAACGGTGGCATGTCAGCGTAGGACGAAGCTGTGCTCGTGCAATGCGGCGCGACCCCTTTGTCCTGGCGTCGGCGCCGTCACGCGCTGCTTTGCTCACCACGAAGACACCAAGGACCACGAAGGCGCTTCGCGATCCGTGGTGTTCTTTGTGGTCAAGAGACCGAGGGCGTCCGTGCGCCCTTCTTTACTCGCCGATCTCCTCGGCGGCGCGCTTCTTGTGCGCGGCGAGCGCCATCAGCCGGCGGTCGCGCCACGCCGCCCGCTCCGCGAGCTGATCGGCGGGCAGGCGCGATCTGCGCTCCTGCTCGATCCGGTCCATCACGGCGCCCGCCCAGTCGACCCGTCGTTGGGTCGAGGGGAAAATCCTCGCATAGATGCGCTGATAGCGTTCCGCGTAGTCGCGCACCCCGCCCGGCGCGTTGAGGTCGACGGTCTCGAACGGACCCATGAACGACCAGCGCAGCGCGAGCCCCTCGCGGATCGCGACGTCGACGTCCTCGGTGCTGGCAAAGCCGTCGGCGACGAGGCGGAAGGCCTCCTCGAGCAGCGCCCCCTGAAGGCGGTTGATCACGAAGCCGTCGATCTCGCGCGTCATCGCGATCGGCGCGTGGCCGGCTTCCGTCATGAGGACGACCGTGCGTTCGACCACGCTCGGCTCGGTCCAGGGCGCAGGCACGATCTCGACCGCCGGGATGAGCGAGGGCGGGTTGATCGGATGGACGACGAGGCAGCGCCCGCGGCCTGCGAGGCCCCGGCTGAAAACCGAAGGCAGGATCGCCGAGGTGGAGCTTGCCAGCACCGTCTCGGGGTCGGCGAGGCGGTCGAGATCGGCGAACACCTTCTCTTTGGTCGCCACGTCCTCGGGCGTGTTTTCCTGCGCGTGGCTCGCCCCGTCGAGCGCCTCTTCGAGGGAGGCCGCCCGGCGCATCCGGGCGCGCACCGAAAGCGGCGCTTCGCCGCGCAAAAGGTCGTTGGCGTCGAGGTCCGGCAGGACGCGGTTGACGAAACCGAGCGCCGCGTCGATCGCCTCGGGCCGCTCGTCCCAGATCGCGACCTCGTGCCCGGCGCGGGCGAAGCTGACCGCCCAGGCGCGGCCCACAAGTCCAAGTCCGACGAGCGCGATCTTGCTCATCCGGGTCTCCTCCCCTTGGCCCCGCCTGCCGAAAAGAGAAGTATCAGGCTTGCCGCCTCGAGGCCAACGCTTCCGGGTCGAGGACCGCGGTTGGCCGCAGCGCGCCGAAGGCTTATCATCGGGGCCATGACGGAAGCGGAGTTTGCGGCGCTCTGCGCCTGGATCGCGGAGGCCGGCCTCGCCGGGGCTTCGGAGACGACGTTGCTCCAGGGCTTCTGCGAGCGCGCCGCCGAAAGCGGCCTGCCGCTGGCGCGCGGGGTCGCGTTCATAGACACCCTGCATCCGCTGTACGAGGGGCGGACCTTCCGCTGGGATCGGGAAAAGCCGGACGTGACCTTCGCCGACTACGGCCGCAGCACGCAAGGCGAGGCGGCCGAGCGGTGGCGGACGAGCCCGTGGTTCCGGATGCTGAGCGACGGCTGCTCCGTGCTCAGGCGGCGCATCGGCGCCGAGACGGCGCTGGAATTCCCCGTCCTACGCGAATTGCACGAGGCCTCGCTCACCGAATATGTCGCGGTCCTCAACCGGTTCGACGCCGGCGGGGTCATCGGCGAGATGGACTCGTTCTATTCCGGCTGGATGACCGACCGGCCGGAGGGCTTTTCCGACGCGGACGTCGATGCGATCACGCGTCTCGTCCCGCACCTCGGGCTCGCGATCAAGGCGGCGGCGCTCGCCCGGATCGCCGAGACCCTGGTCGAGACCTATCTGGGCCGCGACGCCGGGCGGCGCGTGCTGCACGGGCGCATCGAGCGCGGCGTCGCCGACCGGATCGAGACGGTGCTCTGGTTCAGCGACCTGCGCGGCTACACCCGCATTTCCGACAACGCGGAGCCCGAGCAGATCATTCCGCTCCTCAACGACTACGCCGATGCGGTCATTTCGGCGATCCACGCGCGCTCGGGCGACGTGCTCAAGCTGATCGGCGACGGCGTGCTGGCGATCTTCCCGGCCGAGGAGCGGGCCCGCGCCTGCGCCGCCGCGCTCGGGGCGGCGAGGGAGGCGCGCGCGGCGGTGGCGGCGCTCAACGCCCGGCGCGGGGCCGAGGGGCTGCCCACCACCGACATGTATCTCGGGCTCCATCTCGGGGTGGTGTTCTACGGCAACATCGGCAGCGAGGACCGGCTCGACTTCACCGTCGTCGGCCCCGCGGTCAACGAGGTGTCGCGGATCGCGGCCATGTGCCGTTCGGTCGACCAGCCGATCCTGATCTCGTCGGCCTTCGCGGACTCCTTCGCCGCCGGCCGGCGGCCGTTCGTGTCGGTCGGGCGCTACGCCCTGCGCGGGGTCGGCAAGCCGCAGGAACTGTTCACGCTCGATCCGGACGCGTGAGAGGCCGCGCGCAAAGACGCCCGCCCTTTTTCTTTCCCGCCCCCCGGCGCCTTGACGCCGGCGCCGCCCGATCGGATACGACCGGCCGATGACGCTCCCGCCTCCGGTCCTTTCGGTCGAAAACCTCGCCAAGTCGTTCGGCGGGCTGCGCGCGGTGGACGGCGTCTCCTTCTCGGTCTCGACGGGCGAGATCGTCGGGCTTCTCGGCCCCAACGGGGCCGGCAAGACCACCACGATCAACATGATTCTCGGCGTCCTCGAGCCGACCTCGGGACGCATCGTGATCGAGGGCGTCGATCTGCGCCTCGATCGCAGCGGCGCCCTCGCCCTGACCAACTTCGCCGCCGTCTATGCGCCGCTCCCCGGCAATCTCACGGTCGAGCAGAACCTGCGCGTCTTCGCCCGGCTCTACGACATCGAGGCGGTCGAAGCGCGCATCGAGGACCTGCTCGAGACCTATGACCTGAAAAAATACCGGCGGACGAAGGCCGGCGTGCTCTCGTCGGGCGAGCAGACGCGCCTGACGCTGGCGAAGGCCATGCTCAACCGGCCGAGGCTGCTTCTGCTCGACGAGCCGACCGCCTCGATCGACCCTTCCGCCGCCCGCGACATCCGCGCCGGCATCGCCGGCCACGTCGAGGGCGGACAATGCGGCGTCCTGTGGACGAGCCACAACATGTTCGAGGTGGAGGCCGTCTGCGACCGGGTGCTGTTCCTGTCGCGCGGCCGCATCGTGCTCGAAGGCGACCCGAAGCAGCTTCCGGGCGCGCACGGGGTCGAGACGCTCGACGATCTTTTCGTGTCCGTCGCCCATGAGGGCCTGGCGGCGGGAAGCGCGTCGTGAACCGCTCCCGCGTCGGCGCCGTCGTCCTGCGCATCCTCTACCTCTATCGCGGCAGCCCGCAGCGGGTGTTCCCGATCTTCGTCTGGGTCGCGGTCGACATTTTGATGTGGGGCTTTCTCACCCGCTACCTCAACGCGGTCTCGCGAGGGCCGCTCGATTTCGTGCCTGCGCTGCTCGGGGCGGTGCTGTTGTGGGACTTTCTGACCCGCGTGATGCAGGGGGTGACGATGGCGTTCTTCGAGGACGTCTGGTCGCGCAACTTCCTCAATCTGTTCGCCACGCCCTTGCGCATCTCCGAATATCTCGCCGGGCTCGTGATCGCCGCGGTCGGCTCGAGCCTGCTCAGCCTCGTCGTCATGGTCGTCTTCGCCCGGGCGGCGTTCGGCCTGTCGTTCCTGACCTACGGGGTGGCGCTCGCCCCCCTCGTCGCGGTGCTGTTTCTGACCGGCATTGCGCTCGGGGTCGCTGCGGCGGGCGTCGTGCTCCGCCTCGGCCCCGCCTCGGAATGGCTCATCTGGCCGATCCCGATGATCGTCGCGCCCTTCGCCGGCGTCTTCTATCCGCTCGCCGTCCTGCCGGGCTGGATGCGGGCGATCGCGGCGTTCCTGCCGCCGTCCTACGTGTTCGAGGGCATGCGCGCGGTCGTCGCGGGCGACCCGGCGCCCTGGGCGCGGCTCGCCGCCGGCGCCGCGCTCGCCGCCGGTTACCTGATCCTGGCGTGCTTTTTCTTCGCCTCGGTCTATAAGACGGCGATCCGCACCGGCCTCATCGCCCGCTACAGCGCCGAATCGGTGAGCTGACCTCGAGGCGGAGGAGGCTTTCCGGCGTCACGGCGCCGGTCGCAAGCCTGCGATATAGGCGGCGAGCGCGTCGATCTGACGCTCGCTGAGCTCGGGGGCCGGCATGGCGCCGGGGTGGCTGACGTCCGCATGGGTCGCGCGAAGAAAGTCGCGAAGGGCCTCGCGCGAGGCGTGCGGACCCTTGGCGATCTCCGCGAACGCCGGCCCGACTTGCTGGGACACGACATGGCACCGGGCGCAAAACTGGTCCGCCAGGGCCTCTCCGTCCTTGGCCTCGCCGGCGAAGGCGGGACCGGCGAGGGCGAGGGATACGGCGAACGCCAGACTCCTGCGCGCGCCATTCGAAGCTCCAGTGCTGCGGATCATGATGTCTTCCCTCGCGGTTCGCGGGCCGCAATCCACACGGCGCGCCGTTTCGCTCGCACGTACGGGAACGCTAGCGCGAGCCGCGCCGGCGAACATTGAGGCGGATCAAAGAGCGGCGCGGGGCAATCGACCGAAGCGCTCTGCGATGCGGGCTTGACGGCCCGCGAGGAGGGCGCACGTGGCGATCTCCCTCGCTGCGGCAGACGGGAGAGCGCCTGGGCGAGCGGCGGCTGCGCTATCGCCGAAAGGCTTGCTGAAGCCGCTCCAGAATTTCGTGTAGAGTGCTGCGACAGCGGTTTTTTGCGAGGGTTCGATCATGACCTCGGATCGCGCATCGCCCGGCGCGGGTCGGACCTGCAAGGCGGCCGTAGTGCAGGCGGCGCCCGTCTCCTTCGATCGCGCGCGGACGCTTCAGAAAGTCGCCGACCTCGCGGCCGACGCCCGGGGGCAGGGCGCGCAACTGACGCTTTTTCCTGAAGCCTTCGTCTCGGCCTATCCGCGGGGCCTCGGATTCGGGGTCGTGGGCGCGCGCAGCCCCGAGGGCCGGGAGCAGTATCGGCTCTACTGGGAGAGCGCGGTCGACATTCCCGGGCCGCATGTCGATCATCTGGGCGAGATCGCGAGGGCCAACGCGACCCGCCTCGTGATCGGCGTCATCGAACGCGACGGCGGCACGCTCTATTGCACCGTGGCGTTCTTCGGGCCGGACGGGCGCTTCCTGGGCAAGCATCGCAAGCTCATGCCGACCGCGACCGAGCGCCTGATCTGGGGTTTCGGCGACGGCTCGACGCTCCCCGTCATCGCCACCGACATCGGCCGCATCGGCGCGGTCATCTGCTGGGAAAACGACATGCCGCTTCTGCGTGCGGCGATGTACGCCAAGGGCGTCGAAATCTATTGCGCGCCGGCCGCGGACGGTCGCGACACCTGGCTGCCCACCATGCAGCACATCGCGCTCGAGGGGCGCTGCTTCGTTCCTTCGGCCAGCCAGTTCGCCCGCCGCAGCGACTATCCCTCCGATTACAAGACCGATTTCGGCGAGGACCCCGAGGCTGTCATGTCGCGTGGCGGAAGCGGCATCGTCGGCCCGCTCGGCGCCGTCCTCGCAGGCCCCGACTACGTGGGCCAGACGATCCTGACCGCGGAGCTCGATCTCCACGACATTCCGCGCGCCCGGCTCGACTTCGACGCCGTCGGGCACTACGCGCGGCCCGACGTGTTTCGTTCCGCAACGCTTCCGGCGGCGATTGAGGCCCTCACGCCGCGTCGAAGTCGAGCGTCACTTTCGGCGTCAGCGGGCGGGACTGGCAGGCGAGCACGTAGCCGGCCTCGATCTCCCAGGGTTCGAGCGAGTAGTTGACGTCCATCGCTACCGCGCCCTCCAAGACCCGGCAGCGGCAGGTGCAGCACATGCCGCCCTTGCAGGAATGGGGGATCTCGAAGCCCTGCGCATGCGCGGCCTCGATGACGAGCGCGTTCGCGGCGACCGAGAGCCGATGCGTGCGTCCCTCGAGAATGCAGTCGACCTGCGCTTCGCCGTCGTGCGCGACATGCGCCGCCGTAGGGGGCGCGGGAGCCGGCGCGCCGCCGGTGGAAAAGAGCTCCGCCTTGATCCGCGACGGCTCGACGCCGGCGGCGAGGAGCGCCCTGCGGCCGTCCTCGATCATGCCGAACGGGCCGCACAGGAAATAGGCGTCGACCTCCGTGGGCGGCGCGACGGCTCTCAACAGAAGCCCGATGCGCGCGCCGTCGAGCCGGCCGTTGAGCAGGTCGATCTCCTGAGATTCGCGCGAGAGCACGTGGAAGACGGCGAGCCGCCCCAAATGGCGGTCCTTCAGGTCTTCGAGCGCCTCGCGGAACATGATGCTCGCGGTCGTGCGGTTGCCGTAAAAGAGCGTGGCCCGCGCCCCGGCGTCGGCGGCGAGCAGGGAGCGGACGATCGAGAGCACCGGCGTGACGCCCGAGCCCGCGGCGAAGAAGGCATAGTGGCGGCCGGCGCCGATCTCGGCGGTGAAGCGCCCCTCGGGGGCGGCGACGTCGAGCCGCGCGCCGGCTCCGAGCGCGTCGTTGGCGAAGCGCGAGAAGCGCCCGCCCTCGATCCTTCTGACCGCGATGCGCAATTCGTTCTCGTCCAAGCCCGAGCAGATCGAATAGGAGCGCCGGCATTCCTCGCCGTCGATCGTCGCCTGGACCGTGAGGTACTGGCCGGGCTGATACGCGAATTCCTCGCGCAGCGCCTCGGGCACAGCGAAGGCGAGCGACACGCTGTCGGCCGTTTCCTGTCGGCGGTCGACGATGGTCAGGGAATGGAAGCGGCTCATCGGCGGGCTCAGACGCACTTGAAGTGGTCGAACGGCTCGCGGCAGGCGCGGCAGCGCCAATGCGCCTTGCAGGCGGTCGAGCCGAATTCGGAAATCCGCTCGGTGTCGCCCGAGCCGCAGCGCGGGCAGTCGACGCCCGGCGAGGGCGCGAACAGGGCGCGTTTGCCCGAGGCGCGCCCGGGGGGCGAAATCCCGCAGGCGCGGAGTTTTTCGCGCGCGGCCTCGCTCATACGGCCGGTCGACCACGCGGGCGTGTTGCCGAGCCTCACGCGCGCGTCGGGGAACCCGTCTTTCGCCAGTTCCGTCACGACCCCGAGGGCGATCACGCCCGTCGCCGGGCAGCCGGAATAGGTCGGCAGAATCGTGACCAGAACGCGCCCGTTCTCGTCGATGGCGATGTCGTGCAGGATGCCGAGGTCGTCGATGGAGAGCACGGGGATTTCCGGATCGGCGACGCGCGCCGCCGCGGCGCGGGCGGCCTGTAGCCGAACTCCCCCCGGGTCGGAGCCCGGGGGGCGGCCGACGCGGTCCACAGGGCGTTCGGAAGAACGCCCGTCCAACGACGGGCTATGGACCGCGTCTACAGGGGGCGCGCTCACCAGCGGGCGTCCGGATAGGCGCGCTGGAGGAACTGCAACTCGGCGAGGATGTGGCCGAGGTGCTCGCTGTGCCGGCCGCTGCGTCCGCCGCGCTGGCCGCGAAGCTCGGCGGGCTTCTTCAGCGTCGCGCGCGCGAGCACCGCGTCGACCGCCGCGTCGAAATCGGCGCGCAGCGTCGAGGGATCGACGCCGAAGCCCGAGGCCGCGGCCTCGCGGTCGAGATCGTCCGCCTCGAAGAGTTCCGGGACGTAGGGCCAGAGATCGTAGAGCGCGTCCTGCGCCTTTGCGTGGCTCTCCGCCGTGCCGTCGCCGAGCCGGATCGTCCACTCGCCGGCGTGGCGCAGGTGGTAGGCCATTTCGCGCGCCGAGCGGGTCGCGACGCCGGCCGTCTCCATGTCGCTGGACGCGACGAGGCGCTCGTAGAGCGGCGTCGCCCAGGCCGCGAAGAGGAGATGGCGCACCATCGTGTCGGCGAAATTGCCGTTCGGCTGCTCGACGATGAGCGGGTTGCGATAGTCCGGCTCGGCTCGGCGAAAGGCGAGGGCGGTCTCGTCGCGCGTTCCGCCTTCGATCTCGCAGGCGCGCGCATAGAGGGCGCGGGTCTGGCCGATGAGGTCGAGGCCGAGGTTGGCGAGCGCGATGTCCTCTTCGAGGGTCGGGGCGCGCGACAGCCACTCGGTCATGCGACACCCGAGGATGAGGGTCGCGTCGCCGAGGCGCATCAGCCACGCGGCGCGGGGATCGGACGACGCGGGCGGCAGGGCAGGGGTCATGTCGCCCTCACATGTGGCCGACTTCGTCCGGCACTTCGTAGAAGGTCGGATGCCGGTAGATCTTGGTGGACGTCGGTTCGAACATCATGTCCTTCTCCGACGGGTCGGCGGCGACGATGGCCGACGACGGCACGACCCA
>CAIZGR010000511.1 GCA_903932535.1 uncultured Hyphomicrobiales bacterium
GGAGGCTCCTCGGATGAAGGTTGAACGCCAGGCCGCCCTCGAGGCCCTCGCGCGCATCGTCGGCGCCGGCCACGCGCTGACCGATCCCGATCTCGTCGCGGGCGCGCTCGTCGAGCCGCGCGGCCTCTATCGCGGCAAGGCGCTGGCGCTCGTGCGTCCCGGATCGACCGCCGAGGTCGCCGAGGTCCTGGCCTTTTGTAGCGCGGCGCGAATCGGCGTCGTGCCGCAGGGCGGCAACACCGGCCTCGTCGGCGGGCAGACGCCCGACGAATCGGGCGATCAGGTCATCCTCTCGACCAAGCGGCTCCGGGCGATCCGCGCCATCGACCCGCATGCGGACGTGATGATCTGCGAGGCGGGCGTGACGCTCGCCGAAGCCCAGGCCGCGGCGCTCGAAGCCGACCGCCTCTTCCCCCTGTCGCTCGCCGCGGAAGGCACCTGCACCGTCGGCGGCAACGTCGCGACCAACGCCGGCGGGGTGACGGTGATCGCCTACGGCAACACCCGAGAGCTGGTGACGGGCGTCGAAGCGGTGCTGGCGGACGGACGGATCGTCAACGCGCTGTCGAAGCTGCGCAAGGACAACACGGGCTACGACGTGAAGAGCCTGTTCGTCGGCTCCGAGGGCACCCTCGGCGTCGTGACCGCGGCCTCGCTCCGGCTCTTTCCCAACCCGCGGGCGCGGGCGACCGCCTTCATCGGGCTCGAAAGCCCGGAGAAGGCGCTCGACCTTCTGCGCATCGCGCGCGAGCGCCTCGGCGCCGGCGTGACCAGCTTCGAGCTGATCGCCCGCTTCGCCTGCGACATCACCGTCCGCCACGGCCTCGCCCGCGCGCCGCTTTCGGGCGACCATCCCTGGTACGTGCTGATGGAAGCGTCTTCACAGATCGCGCAGGGCTTCGACGAAGGGTTCGCGGGCGCGCTCGAGGCGGCGTTCGAAGCGGGCGTCGTCGACGACGCCGTCGTCGCCGCCTCGCTCGATCAGCGCCAGAACTTCTGGAAGCTGCGCGAGTCGATTCCGGAGGCGCAGAACCGCGAGGGCGGCTCGATCAAGCACGACGTCTCGGTCGCGGTCGGCGACGTGCCGGCCTTCATCGCCGAGGCGACGCGGGCGGTCGCGGCGTTCGAGCCGGGCGCGCGCCTGTGCGCCTTCGGCCATCTCGGCGACGGCAACATCCACTTCAACGTGTCGCAGCCGATTGGCGCCGACAGAGCGGCGTTCGTCGCCCGCTGGGACGCGATGAACGCCGTCGTGCACGCGATCGTCGCGCGGATGGGCGGTTCTTTCTCCGCCGAGCACGGCGTCGGGCGGTTGAAGACGGCGCTGCTCGAACGGACCAAGGACCCAGGGGTTCTGTTCATGATGCGCCAGATCAAGGCGGCGCTCGACCCGAACGGGGTGATGAACCCCGGCGCGGTGCTGTCGCGTTCGGAGTGACCGTCTCGGCGCGGCCGTCTGCGACGATGGCGCGGAGCCTCCGGCCGGTCTATTCTTTCGTCCGCGCCGGGATCCGGCGCGTCGAGCGGCGGCTCGAAAGCGCCGTCGCCGCATGGTCCTGGAATCGGTTTTGAAGAGCCTCATGCGGCGCAGCGGACAAGCCGCCTTGTTTCTCCTCATCGGCCTTGCGACCGCCTCGCCGGCCGAGGCCGCCTGCGCGCCGAAGCCGTTCGACGGCGCGTCCTACACCGTCTGCGCCTTCGATCCGCGCCGGGACGACTTGCGCCTGTTCTGGAAGGGGGCCGACGAGCGGCCGTTCGGGTCGCTCGGCGCGCTCGCGGAAGCCCTGCGTGGTCAGGGCGAACGGCTCGTCTTTGCGATGAACGGCGGGATGTTCCGGGAAGACCAGTCCCCGGTCGGGCTCTATGTCGAGAAAAGCCGCGTCCTGCGCAACGCCGACACGCGCGGCGGCGGCGCGTCCAATTTCCATCTCAAGCCGAACGGCGTGTTCTGGATCGGCGACGCCGTCGCGGGCGTCACCGAGACCGGCCGCTATCTCGCCAGTCCGCCCGCCGCCCGTTATGCGACCCAGTCGGGGCCGATGCTGGTGATCGACGGGCGCGTCCACCCCAAGATCCGGCCCGACGGCACGTCGGCGAAGATCCGCAACGGCGTCGGCGTCGACGAGCGCGGCGGGGTCGTCTTCGCCATCGCCGAGGAGCCCGTGACGTTCGACGCCTTTGCGCGGCTTTTCCGCGACGCGCTCGGCTGCCGCAACGCCCTTTTCCTCGACGGCTCGCTGTCGTCGCTGTACGCGCCGGAGCTTAATCGCGACGACGAGCTGGCGCCGATCGGCCCGATCGTCGGCGTCGTCGAGCCGCTGGCGGCGGGGAGCAACGAGAGCCGCGAGCCGGGCGAGGTCCCGGTCGCTGCCGCCGCAGGGACGCGATAAGAGACGAGTCGATCCGCAGTTCTCCCATCGACATCCGGAGCCCTTCATGCCCTTCTGGCTCGACCTCGCCGCCTTCGTCATCAAGGCGCTCGTCATCGTCGCGGCGGTCGGCGGTCTGGCCATCCTGATCGCGCGTCTCGCCCGCTCGGGCGACGGGGGGCAGGACCGCGAGATCGCGATCAAGTCGATCAACGACCGCTACGACGCCATGCGCGACGCGCTCGACGCCAAACTCCTCGAGAAGAAGGCGCGCAAGGCGCTCGCCAAGGCACGCAAGAAGGAAGCGAAGACGCGCCACGGCGAGCCCGCGGGCAAGCGCATTTACGTCCTGAACTTCAAGGGCGATCTGCGCGCGACCGCGGTCAAGAATCTCGGGCGGGAGATCGACGCGGTGCTGACGGTCGCGCGGCCCGGGGACGACGAGGTCATCGTACGAATCGACAGCGGCGGCGGCACGGTGACCGGCTACGACCTCGCCGCGGCCGAGATCTTTCGACTGCGCGCGCGCCAGATTTCGGTCACTGCCTCGGTCGATCAGGTGGCGGCGAGCGGCGGATACATGATGGCCTGCGCCGCCGACCGGATCGTCGCCGCACCCTTCGCCGTCGTCGGCTCGATCGGCGTCGTCGCCTCGGTCCCCAACCTGCACAAGCTCCTGCAAAAGAACGCCATCGATTACGAGGACATCACGGCGGGCGAGTTCAAGCGCACCGTTTCCGTGCTCGGGGAGATTACGCCCGCGGGACGCGACCATTTCCAGGGCAAGCTCGAAGCGATCCACGACGCCTTCAAGGCGCATGTCGCGGCGCGCCGTCCCGGAGCCGACGTCGCCCGAATCGCGAACGGCGACACCTGGCTGGCGAGCGACGCGCTTGCGCTCGGCCTCGTCGACGAGATCGTGGCCGGCGACGAGCTCCTCTTCCGCGCTCGCGACAGCGCCCGGCTCTACGAGGTCAAGTGGGAGGCCCGCAAGTCGCCGCTTCAGAACCTCGTGGGCGGCCTCGGCGCCGCCGCGCGCAAGGCGGCGGACGTCTTGATCGCGCGCGCGATCGGCGGCGTCTGACAGAGGCTCGCGAGCGGCTTCGTCGGAACCGGCGCCGTCGGAACCGCGCGCGGCGTCCGTCTCACCCGAGCGGAAGCGCCCGCCGGCCGCCCCCGCGGTCAACACCGTTTCCGTCGAGGCGCCGTGATATCGCCACGTATGCTGTGCAACCAGACGCCGCGGGTGCGCTCGGATGCGGGGTCCGGTCGCGCCAGACCGGAACGAAAGCCGCGTGACGCGGCAGAGCTTCTCGAGTGCCAGAAGAGACGAATCATGGGCGTGAAGTGGACGAAACTCAGCGCGCTCGCCGCGGCGCTCATGACGACGGTGGCGACGTTCGGTCCTCATGGCGCCGGGGCCGAGACTTCTCCGTCGTCGGCGCGCTACGGCGCAGCGACGAATCCCAACAACATCGCTCCGACAGTCGCGACACGGTCCCATCAGTCGCTCAGGGCGTTCGGCGAACCGCGCATGACCGTGGGCCATCCGAACACGACATGGGATGCGGAGGACATCCGCCATTACAA
>CAIZGR010000512.1 GCA_903932535.1 uncultured Hyphomicrobiales bacterium
TCTGCGTAGTAAAGCGACGTGAACGGCACGTCTTTGTTGTCGTTCCCTTCCCAATAGATGACCTTGATGTCGTTCATCGTCCCAACTCCAAACGGAGGGCATACAGGCGCAGGCGGCGGGCCTGCATTTCGGCGGCGTGCTGGCGGCGGGTGTCGCCACGCTCGCGAGCGGCGCGGCAAGCGGCTTCAAGCCGGGCTTGCGCTTCGTGGCGGGCACCGCGTGTCGCCCATGCCCGCAAGGTGCGGACGATGCTCGGCCAGATTGAGAGAGTGCGGATCACGGCTTCGGCTCCGTCAATGCGAAGAGGGCGAGAAGGGCGCCGGCGAGCGCAATCGAAAGAGACCCGGCGATTATGGCGAGGCCGAAGATCATCGGACGCCTCCGCCAATCGTCTCGATCCACGAACCGGCCAGCCGGTCGGCCGTGACCAGGCGAAGCGCCTCCTCAAGCCGCAAATCGCGGGTCACAAAGCAGCTTGGCACTTCTAGGTAGATGAGCCGGTACAGCCTCAGCGCGGACGGCAAAACCGCCCGCGAGCCTTCCAGATCATCAGCGAGGGCTTGCGCGCCTCTCGGATTGCGTGCGGCGGTCGTGGCCATCACGCCGCCCTCCGGTCGAGCGCCTTGGCGACCTGATCGACAACGCAGGACGCGCCACGGAACTCGGCGCACAACCGCGCCAACGTCGGCATGTCGAACTTGTCGGGAAGCAAGCCTTCCTGCTCGAAATAGCGGACGAGCATTTCGACGTAGCCGACGATCGGCATAAACGTCTCGACTTCCTGCCGGTGTGCTGCTTCGTACATGGTCAGCCTCCCTCAAAGTCCCGCACGTCGGCGGGCGGTTTCGTAACGGTCGAGAGCGTCGGCGCGGCGCGTAACTTCGGCGCGAAGCCGGTCGGCAGCGGCGCGGGCCGCATCAGCGCGCGGGCCGAGAACGGCGACGCCGCCAGTGGTGAACTCGGAGTACAGGCGATCGAACTCGGCGCGCTCGGCCGGGGTCCATTCCGCGTCGATCAAAGCCTGAACGCGCGCCCATTCGGCGCGGCGGCTAATCTCGGCTTCGATGGCGGGGGTGGACATGGCGGCTACTCCGTCTCTTCGACAAATTCGCCACTCGCATTCAGCGAGTACCAGACGCCCGGCTTGACGCCGTTTTCGCCGACCTTGCTGGCCCGAACGGCGAGGATGGTCGCGTAGTCGTCGGAAGAAATGCACGCGAGCATGATCGCGCCGGTTTCCGGTGCGCGAGTTTTGGCCGCGTAGCCGCACGCGACGGCTATGCTGTGCTTTCCCAACGTTTCGGCGTGGCCGCTGTCGCCCTGCGCGGCGGCGTGGCCGCTGTCGCCCTGCGCGGCGGCGTGGCCGCTGTCGCCCTGCGCGGCGGCGTGGCCTCTGTCGCCCTGCGCCAAATTCGTCGTTGCCGCCGCAACCAGCCACGCGACCGCGCGCTTGATAAAGTCGGGCGCTTTCAACTCGGCTTTGATCGTGATCGACACGGACGCGATCTTGCTGTCTTCGTCGTGACGAGAAAGTGCGCCGCCCTGTTCGACCTCCGCGAAAACGGAGGTGGACATGGGATAATAGTTCAGCACGTCGAACGGGTTTTCGCACGCGTGAAAGCCGCTGCTGCACGCTTCGACCGGGCCGCTAACCGTGTAGGTCTTCCCGATCTCGAACTGATGGCCCCGGCAGGTCCAGTCATTGTTAAAGCCTTTGAACGACACGACCGGCCCGGCGTCGGTTGCGGGCGCGGGCGCCGGGGCGGCTTCGGGGTTTGCTTTGGGCTTTCGCTTCGTGGACATGGTCGCCTGTCTCCGTGGACAGGCGGATATTCGCTCTAGGAATAAATTAAGTCAAGCCAAAAAATGCGTAGCAGGAATAATTTTGCGGGTCTAGCCGTCCGTCCCCGATCGAAGGATCGTCTCGATTATGCGGCGAGCTTCCGGGCTCGCGCGCCGAAGGAGGCGCACCACGTCCGTCTCGCGCGGCTCGGTCGGGTCGATGGACAAAAGATCGGACGGCTCGTGCGCGCCATAGATAAGAGCCGCCGCTTCTAGGAAGTCCTGGTTGTAGGGCAGCAAGCCGCGCTCGATCTTGGAGAGCGTCCCCTGCTCGATTTCGAGCCGCTCGGCGGCGTCCGCCTGCGACATGTTCCGCTTCTTCCGCCATTGGCGAAGAAAGGTCTTCTTTCGGGTCTTGGCGCGATCGAGGTTTTCCGGCATCCGCGCATTTTCCATCGACAAAAAATCAGGACCAGACGCGGTGGCGAATAAAAAGTCTTGACAGGAATAATTCGCCGGGCGAATATGCGGGGATGAAACTCGATCGCTACCTAGTCGAACACGACGTGACCGAAGCCGCCCTTGCGGAACTCGCCGGCTGCTCGCAATCGACCGTGAACAAGATTCGGCGCGGCGTCGGCAACCCGACGTTCGACCTTCTCTTGCGCATCTCGAGGGCGACGAACGGCAGATTTCACCCCGGCGACTTTGAGCCCGCCTCCGACGTTGCGGAGGACGCCGCGTGACCGCCCCCCGCAACAATCAGGCGATACTTGCCGCCTACGTGCGCGGCGACAGTATCGAAGCCATCTGCGCCCAATACGGATGCGGTCAAGGCTGGCCTGTGCAGCTTGCCAAACGGGCAGGCGTTCCGCTCCGAACAGCGGCGGATAGCGCGGCGACCAAAGCCAAGCTGAGGCCGAAAGTCCCGCCGCGCGGCGGGCCGTCGAGAGCCAATCGGGTGGCCGTGTCGATTTCCGCGACCGTCCGGTCAGACATTCCCGTTTCTCTCCCCGTCCTCCGCTGGATGGACGCCCGATGATCCCCATCCCGGCAACCCTCCAAGCCGGGCCGCCTGCGGCCGGTCGAGCCTCCCGGCTCCCGGCCGCCCTTTATTCCCATGTCGCGGCCGTCCTGCACACAGACGACAGCGATCGGCCGGGGCGGTTTCCAGACCGCCGCCCCGGCCACCCATCCGAGCAATCCCGCTCGGCGGGGCCGCGTGGTCTCCCTCTCTCTGCTTGTCGGAGCGACGGCGCCCCCAGGGACGCGGCCCCACACCTTACCGCAGACGCTCCCGGCGCCCGGCTTGCCACTCCTGCCGGGACCATCGGTGGCTCGCAGGGCGCGTCTGCTTTCGCAAATCCAGCTTGCGCGGCTCGCCCCGCGCGAGGCGGCCGGGCCGTTGGCGTTTCGTTCCCCCTTCGGATCGTCGCCCGGCCGCACACCTTCACAACTTGCGAGGCAAGCCATGCTGACGAGCCCTGACGAGTTTCAAGCCGTAAAGGGCGACCCGCTGCTGCGCTGGCCTATCCTTTTGGCGGCGGCCTTCACCGTTGTTTTCTGGACCGCAGTCGTCTGCGCGGTCGCCTTCGCCTGACGCGACCGCCGGGGCTGCAACCCCGGTCGCCGCCAATACTTCCAACGCCACCAATCCAATCGGTCGGAACACCATAGCTCTTTCCCTCACGCCCAGACCGTAGCGCGTGAGGAATTCCGAATGGGGAATAACCCGAACCTAAATCGAAATTGTGAGGGCGTCGTGAGCGCGTTCTTGGCGAGACAGAAAGAGGTTCTTGAACTTCTCGCCGCTCCGGCGATCCCAGGCGAAAGCATCAAGTCTGTATTCGCCCGGATTGCTTGGCGCGGAGGAATATCAAGGTCGAAAGCCGAAAAGGCTTACCGAGGTTACACGGTCCTACGCGGCGACGAATGGGACCGAGTTAATGAGGCGGCGAAGACCGCGAGCGGGGCACAAAGTGACACCATCGTCTTGGACCGAGCGACTTTTGAACAACTCAAGTCAAGCCTCGCCGACCTTCATCGCAAGATTGACGCGCTCAATTCGCGTGCTTCGCTGGCGGGCTCATATTCAGGCAGCGAAGGCGGCTGATCGGTTCGGACACTACCACATCAGGAAGGCAACGTCGCTCGAACCTTTCATTTTTGAGGATTGACGAGATGACCATCGGCCACAACAGTAGCGAAGTCGAAGGCGAGCAACTGCGCTCATTCGTCGAGCGGATCGAAACGCTCGAAGCGGAAATCCGCGACCGGAACGACGATAAGAAGTCCGTATACGACGAAGCGAAGTCGTCGGGATTTGACACCAAGATCATCAAGAAGGTCGTGGCGATCCGCCGTCAGGACACCGCCAAGCGGATCGAGGAAGAAACCATCCTCGGGCTCTATCTCGAAGCCCTTGGCATGGACGATGCTACGCA
>CAIZGR010000513.1 GCA_903932535.1 uncultured Hyphomicrobiales bacterium
CGCGCGCCGCGCTCGATTCCATCGCCCATCAGATCGCCGACGTTCTCGACGCGGTTCGCGCAAGCGGCGCGCCCGTCGAACGTCTGCTGGTCGACGGCGGGCCGACGCGCAACGACCAGTTGATGCAGTTCGAGGCGGACATGGTCGGCGTCCCGGTGGAACGCACGGACGTCGCCGAGCTTTCCGCCATGGGCGTCGCCCATCTCGCCGGCGTCGCCGCGGGCCTCTTCACCATGGAAGGCCTGTCGCGCCTCGACCGCGGCGGCAGGGCGTTCACGCCGTCCCGGGCGCCCGAGGACCGGCTCAGCGAGCGGAAAGCCTGGGCGCATGCCGTGGCCCGGGCGCGCGGCCTGTCGATCCAATGACAATGTAGGCGCCGGGACTGACGGTAGCGCGTTCGGGAGGAAAGGAAGCATGGCGACGACGATGTCCGGAACAGCCACGCGGGTGACGCACGGCGGCGGCGCGCTCGCTTTCGTGCGCGGCGCCACGGGACCCCTGATCGGCCTCGTCCTGCTGTGCGCGTTCCTGTCCTTCTCGACGGACACGTTCCTAACGCTGCGAAACTTCCTGAACGTGATGGACCAGATCACGGTTCTCGGCGTGATGGCGGTCGGCATGACGCTCGTCATCTTGATCGGCGGCATCGACCTCTCGGTCGGCTCCGTGCTCGCGCTCTCCGGCATGGTGATGGGCTATCTCGGCGACAACCGTGCGTGGCCGTTCGTCCTCGCCATCGTCGTGGCGCTGATCGTCTCCGCCGCCTGCGGCCTCGTGTCGGGGCTGATGGTGACCCGCCTGCGCATGCCGGCCTTCATCGCGACGCTGGCGATGATGTCGATCGCGCGGGGCGTCGCGAGCATCATCACCAACGGCGAGCAGATCGTCGGCTTTCCCGACTGGTTCTCGAACCTCGCCATCATCCGGCACTTCGGCTTCCTGACGGTGACGGTCGGCCTGATGGTCGCCATCACCGCGGTCGCCTGGATCGTGCTGACCTATCGTCCGGTCGGGCGCGCGCTCTACGCCATCGGCGGCAGCCAGGAGGTCGCGCGGCTCGCCGGCATTCCGGTCCGCCGGTACACGATGGGGGTCTACGTCCTGTGCGGCGCGCTTGCGGGGCTGGCCGGCGTCATCCTCTCGGCCCGGCTCGACTCGGCGCAGCCGAGTTCGGGCCTCGGCTACGAACTGGACACGATCGCAGCCGTCGTCATCGGCGGCGCGAGCCTGTCGGGCGGCGTCGGCGGCATCGGCGGCACGGCGGTCGGCGTCCTGATCATCGGTTTCCTGCGCAACGGGCTCAATCTCCTGCAAGTGTCGCCGTTCGTTCAGCAGGTCGTGATCGGCGTCGTGATCGCGGTCGCGGTGGCGGCGGACACCTTGCGCAACCGGCGGGGATAGCGGGGCCGCGGGAGGAATTCGCGAGCCCGCCTCCCCGGGCTCGCCGAAACGATCGGCGACGCTCCTCGAGGAGCGGGTCGAGGTCCATCGGGGCCAACTCGGAAACTGGCGGCGAATCGTTCGCCGAACAGGAATGAACAAGGAGACGGAAATGGGAATTCGGAAACGCTTGCTGCTGACCGCGGTCGCGACGATCGCATTGCTCCCGGCGCTCGCGGCGGAGGCGAAGGACGCCAAGCTCGTCGGCCTCGCAGTCGCCAACCTCCAGGCGAACTTCTTCAACCAGATCAAGGAGTCGGTCGAAGCCGCCGGCGCCGAGAAGGGCGTCAAGGTGATCACGGTCGACGCCAAGGGCGACGCGGCCACCCAGGTCAACCAGATCCAGGATCTCCTCGCTCAGAACATCGACGCGCTGATCTACATTCCCGCCGGCGCGACGGCGGCGTCCGTGCCGGTCAAGGCGGCGAAGGCCGCGGGCGTCCCGGTCGTGAACATCGACCGCAACGCCGAGGGCGCGCCCGGCGACACCTTCATCGCCACCGACAGCGTCGAATCGGCGCGCCAAGTTTGCGACTGGATCGCCAAGCAGGCCGGCGGCAAGGGCGAGATGCTGATCATCCACGGGCAGAAGGGCACGACCCCCGAGGTCGACCGCTCGAAGGGCTGCGGCGTCGCGCTCAAGGCCTACCCCGACATCAAGGTCGTCGGCGAGCTCTGGAGCGAAGGCTGGCACCAGGACGAGGGCTTCAAGCTGACCGCGGACCTGCTTCAGGCGCATCCGAAGGCCAACATCGTCTTCGGGCAGGCGGACGCGCTGGCGCTCGGCGCGGCGCAGGCGGTCAAGGTCGCCGCCCCCGACCATCGCATCTGGGTGGCCGGATTCGACGGCGACACGGCGGCGCTGAAGGCGCTCAAGGACGGCGTCTTCGACGTCACCGCGACGCAGCAGACCCAGAAGATGGGCCGCATGGGTCTCGACGCGGCGATTGCGCTCGCCAAGGGCGACAAGCTCCCGGCGCAGCAGTTGCAGGACGCGACGCTCACGACCAAGGACAACGTCGCCGGATTCATCGCCAAGCATCCGTAACCGCGAAGAATTCGGGCGGCGCGCGTTCGGTTCGCCGCCCGCTTCGACCGAGGGCCGCCGTCATGACAGCGTCGCCAGATCCCAGAGGCCTCGACGGGGGCGGGCTTGCCCTGCGCGGCGTCGGCAAGAATTACGGGCTGATCACCGTGCTGAGCGACGTCGACCTCGACGTCCGGCCCGGGGAGGCGATCGCGCTGCTCGGCGAGAACGGCGCGGGCAAGTCGACCATCGCCTCGATCATTTCCGGGCTCGTTCGCCCGACGACCGGGTCCATGACCTGGCGGGGACAGGACTACGCGCCCGATGCGCCGGCCGGCGCGCTCTCGGCGGGAATCGGGCTCATCCACCAGGAAATGCGGCTCCTGCTCGACTTGTCGATCGCCGAGAACGTCTTCGTCGGGCGCCTGCCGATGCGGGGCGGCCGCGTCGACCGCGAGCAGATGAACCGCCGCGCAGCCGAGCAGCTGCGCCGCCTGGGGCTCGAGGTTTCGCCCACGACCCTCGTGCGCGACCTGCGGGTCGCCGCCCAGCAGCAGGTCGAGATCGCCAAGGCGCTGACGCTGAACGCGCGCCTCCTGATCTTCGACGAGCCGACCGCCGCGCTCGGCGCCGAAGAGACCGAGCGCCTGTTCGATCAGATCGCGGGCCTGAAGGCCGAGGGCGTCAGCTTCATCTACATCAGCCACCGCCTCGACGAGATCGCCCGCATTGCGGACCGCATCGTCGTCCTGCGCGACGGGCGCCTCGTCGCGACCCACGACACCGCCCAGGTTCCGGTCAAGACGCTGGTCGAGGAGATGGTCGGCCGGCCGCTCGATCGCATGTTCCCCGACATCCCGCCGCCGCCGCCCGCGGCGCCTCTGATCGAGGTCGAAGGGCTGACGAGCGCCGAGGGGGCCTTCGCCGACGTCAGCTTCTCGGTCCGGCCCGGCGAGGTCTTCGGCGTCGCCGGCATCGTCGGGGCGGGGCGGACAGAGCTCGTGCGCGCCGTCTCCGGCGCCGACCCGATCGCCGCCGGCCGGGTCAGGGTCAACGGCGACGTCCTCGATCTGAAGGGTCCGCGCGACGCCCTCGATCACGGGGTGGTCCTCGTTCCCGAGGATCGCAAGGCGCAGGGCCTGATCCTGCCCCAGACGATCGCCGAGAATCTCGCGCTCGGGAACTATCCGCGCGTCGCGCCCTCCGGCTGGATCACCTCGGCCCGCATCCAGGCCTTCGCGGCGAAAGGCGTCGCCCGATTCCGCATCAAGGGGACGGGGTCGATGCTGGTGAGCGAGCTCTCCGGCGGCAACCAGCAGAAGGTGGTCATCGCCAAGAGCATCATGCGGGAGCCGAAGGTCGTCATTCTCGACGAACCGACGCGCGGCATCGACGTCGGCGCGCGGGCGGCGATCTACGACATCGTCGCCGACCTCGCCCATCGCGGCCTGGCGGTCATCATCGTCAGCTCCGACCTCGACGAGGTGCTGGGCCTCTCCCACCGCGTCATGGTGCTGAGCCGCGGCCGCAACCGGGGCGTCCTCGATCGCGAGCAGGCGGGACGCGTCTCCGTCATGGAACTGGCCACAACCTGATCGAACCTGCGAGGAGAACGAAAATGCGTCTGTTCAGCCTGAAAGACGAAATCGCCTTGGTGACGGGGGCCGGAAGCGGCATCGGGCAAGGCATCGCCATCGGCCTCGCCGAAGCCGGCGCGGACGTCGCGCTGTTCGACATCCCCGCCAGCAAGGGGCTCGAGGGCACGGCGCGGGCCGTGGAGGAGAAAGGACGCCGCGCCCTGATCGTGACCGGCGACGTCGTCGACGGCGCCTCCCTGACCGCGGCGGTCGAGAAGACCGAGCAGACGCTGGGGCCGCTGACGCTCGCGGTGAACTGCGCCGGCATCGCCAACGCCGCGCCGGCGGAGGACATGCCGTTCGAGCAGTGGAAGCGCATGTTGGACGTCAACCTGACGGGCGTGTTCCTGTCCTGTCAGGCCGAGGGCCGGGCTATGCTCGGCCGGAAGCGCGGCGCGATCGTCAATATCGCCTCGATGTCCGGATCGATCGTCAACCGCGGCCTGACCCAGGCCCACTACAACGCCTCCAAGGCCGGCGTCATCCATCTCAGCAAGAGCCTGGCGATGGAATGGGTCGATCGCGGCGTGCGCGTCAACGTCATCAGCCCCGGCTACACGCTGACGCCGATGAACAAGCGGCCCGAAGTCGCCGAGCAGTTGAAGGCGTTCGCCGCCGGGACGCCGATGGCGCGCATCGCGACGGTCGAGGAGATGGTCGGCCCCGCGATCTTCCTCCTGAGCCCGGCGGCCTCGTTCATCACGGGGGTCGACCTGCTGGTCGACGGCGGCTTCGAGTGCTGGTAGGCCGCCGGCCCCTCGAGGACAACGGTACGAAATCTCTACGCGCGCGGCCTCGCGCGAAGCCCCGCGACAAGCTCCCCTCGGGCCGGAGCTTGCCGCGTTGGCGAGCCCTCGCCTCACCCGCGGAAGATGGACGACCCGAACGAGTCGCCGGCCGGCTCGGCTTCGTGGCGGTAGATCGGCCAGTTCAGGTAGCGCGTGATCGCCTCGTGAAGGGCGCCGGCATGGTTTCCGCGCACCATCGCGACGTGATGCTCGAACCCGTTGCGCGCGACGAAGCCGAGCAGCTTCCGGAGCCGCGCGATCTGCGTCACCGCGATGCCGCCGTCCATGCCGAAGGGGTCGGCGGTGAACGCGCCCTCGCCGACGTAAGCCTTGACGGTCCCGAGCCGGTCGTCGGTGGAGGCGCGGAAGAACGTCATCGGCCCCGGCTGGACCTTGCCCTTGACGGCGCCGAAGCAGTTTTCCTTGCCGAGCACGCTGCCGAGCACGTCGAGCTCCGAGATTTCCGGGGCTTCGCCGATGAAGCTCTTCGGGTAGTTGCCGCAGTGGGTGCAGACGCACTTGTCGGCCTCGTGGCCGTAGTTGTTGTTCCAGTCGAGGATCGCCGACGGCGCCTCGGCCGCGAGCGCGAGCGCGTACATCGAGATCGCGCCCATTACGTCGACCTCGCAGGCGCTGGGCGTCAGCTTCTCGCCCATCATGCTCATCGTGAGGCAGGTCGCGCAGCCGAAATTGTCCTGGAGGCTGCGCCAGCACTGGATGGCGCTGGCGTCGCAGTCGTTCTCCTCGATCCAGCGATTGACCGCGATCGTCCACTTGGCCTGCCGAACGATCTTTTCCGGCTCGATGTAGGCCGGAATCCGCCCGTAGGCGCCGATGTCCGCGAGCGTCGCCTCGACCTCCGGCGCGTTGTCGGAGAGCGCATGGGCGGCCGAGATGATCTCGGACAGGTCGACGGTGACGACGGTCAGCCCCGAGGCCTGCAACAGCTTCTCGCTGAAGCGCATGGTCTGGAAGGCGCCGGTGCGGGCGCCGATCGCGCCGATCCGCGCCCGCCTGAGGCCGCGCACGACCCGGCAGACCCTGACGAACCGGTCGAGATCCGCGGCGAATTCGTCGCCGCCGGCGTCGCAGGTGTGGCTGGTCGTGTCGGTGAAGGGGACGCCGTACTGGTAGAAATTGTTGGCGACGGAGAACTTGCCGCAGAAGGCGTCGCGCCGGCTCTTGACGTCGACCTTGTCGATCTCGTCGTTGCTCGCCTGCAAAAGGATCGGCACGTCGAGGCGCGCCTCGTTGACCAACTCGGAAATCGCGATCTCGTCGCCGAAATTCGGCAGGCAGATGACGAGGCCGTCGATGGCTTCGCGCTCCTCGCGAAAGAAGGCCGCATAGCGCCGCGCGTCCTCGCGGGACTGCACCGCGCCGTTCTTGGTCGCCTCGACCGGCAAGATGCTGGTTGCGACATTCAGCCGGCCGAGTTGCTCGAGCAGCTCCGCGCGGGTCTGAAGGGCCGGGGCGCCATTGAAGAACTCCCGGCTGCCGACCACCAGTCCGAGCTTGATGGGACGAAGATTGCGTTTGCTCATGATTTGCGACCTGCTCTCGCGCAGGCGGCCCGGCCGCGTTCCCGACCGGCCCTCCCTGCTGTTCTTCTTTCGATTGGCTACGATTGCTGTCAAATAATATCACTTTGTGCGATTTGTAAAGGGCGCCTGAACGCGAACCGATGGAAAGAAGGCCATCGCGCGCGAATTGATCCTTTTTTGCCGCGGCTGTATCGCGCCTTGACAGAAAAACAAAATCATTGCACGAATATCGCGACCAAACGGCAATAATTGGCAAAGGGCAAAGGGAGGCGCTTCCTCGACGCGACCGACAGGCAGGCCCAAGACAGCCGGCGCTTCGCGCCGCGCGTCCGTCTCCGCCTCGGACCGCAATTTTCTAAAAAAAAAGCCTGCGTGCGTTGCCGGCATCCAGCGCAACGCGTCTCTTCCGGGCGTCCGCCTGGAAGGGCTCGATCCGATGCTTCAAAAACTGAAATGGGAGGTCAGCAATGAAACTTCGTTATGCACTGGCCGGGGCGCTGCTCGCCAGCGCCGCGATGATGGGCGGCTCGGCTTACGCCGCGGACCTGATCGCGGTCATCACCCCCTCACACGACAATCCGTTCTTCAAGGCCGAAGCCGAGGGCGCGGAGGCGAAGGCCAAGGAGCTCGGCTACGACGTCATCTCGCTCGTCCATGACGACGACGCCAACAAGCAGTCGCAGTTGGTCGACACGGCGATTGCGCGCGGGGCGAAAGCCATCGTTCTCGACAACGCCGGCGCCGACGCCACCGTCGCCGCGGTCAAGAAGGCGAAGGCGGCCGGCATCCCCTCGTTCCTGATCGACCGCGAGATCAACGCCGGCGGCGTCGCGCTCGCGCAGATCGTCTCCAACAACTACCAGGGCGCCCAGCTCGGCGGTCAGGAATTCGTCAAGCTGATGGGCGAGAAGGGCAACTACGTCGAGCTCGTCGGCAAGGAATCGGACACCAACGCCGGCATCCGCTCGAAGGGCTATCACGAGGTGATCGACGAATATCCGAATCTCAAGATGGTCGCGCGCCAGTCCGCCAACTGGAGCCAGCCGGAAGCCTACACCAAGATGGAGTCGATCCTCCAGGCGAACCCGGACATCAAGGGCGTCATCTCGGGCAACGACACCATGGCGATGGGCGCCGAGGCCGCGCTGAAGGCGGCTGGCCGCGCCGACGTCATCGTCGTCGGCTTCGACGGCTCGAACGACGTGCGCGATTCGATCAAGCAGGGCGGCATCAAGGCGACCGTGCTCCAGCCCGCTTACCGCGAGGCGCAGCTCGCCGTCGAGCAGGCCGACGCCTACATCAAGACGAAGACGGCGCCCAAGACCGAGAAGCAGCTGATGGACTGCGTGCTGATCAACGCGGCCAACGCCGGCAAACTCGAGACCTTCGCGCTGAAGCCCTGAGAGCGCCTGAACCCGACGCGCGGGCGGCTTTGTCCGCGCGTATTCCGATCCTCGAGGAGCACGCGTGATGCGTTGGGTTGGCTGCGCCGCCGCAATTGTCGCAGGGCTCCTGCTCGCCTCCTGCCGGTTCATCCCGACGGCGGACGTGCCGGCGCTGGCCAATGCCGGCGCCCCGAACGGCGCCGGCGCATTCGAGCCCGACAGGATGGTCGCCTCGATCTGGTCGGCCAAGGTCGTTCCCTATTTCGAGAAGAAGGCCGGGCCGCTCATCGAAGTGCGCGACATCGCGGCGAAGTCCCCGGACGAGGCGGGCGCGAGGTTCGGCTATCGGGCGAAGTCGGAGGACACGCCTTGGACACTGATGGTGAAGTTCGACGGCGTGATCGTGGCGGCGGACACCGAGTCGCGCGCATCGACCATAAGCGTGGACGCCTCCGGTCAGGGCAAGGCCGACGCGATCGTCCAGATCGGCCCCGCGATGCGCGGCACCGCCATCCGCGACGCGCTCGACTTCGTCTCGTTCAACGATTTCACCAACCAGATCGACTTCGCCCGCTTCGGCAAGGCGTTCAACACCGCCGTCAATCGTTCGACCCTCGAAAAACTGCCGCGCGACGCCCTCGTCGGGCGGAAGGTGACGGTGCTCGGCGCCTATCCGTTCGTTTCCGCGGCCGAGACTCCGCTCGTCACGCCGGTGGAAATCAGCGCCGGACCGAAGCCATGAACCAAGCGCGCGCTTCGGCCGCCGGTCGACCGGTCGTCCTTCGTCTGGAAGGGGTGTCGAAGGTCTATTTCGGGACGATCGCCGTCAAACATGCCGATTTCGAGGTCCGGAGCGGCGCCGTCAACGTGCTGGTCGGCGAAAACGGCGCCGGCAAGTCGACGCTCGTCAAGATGATCGCCGGCGTCGAGCAGCCGACGGCCGGACGAATCCTGCTCGACGGAAAACCTGCGCGCTTCAAGGACGCCGCCGACGCGATGGCGCACGGGATCGGCATGGTCTTCCAGGAGCTGAACCTGTTCGGCAACCTGTCCGTCGCGGAGAACATCTTCGCCAACCGCGAGATCATGCGCCGCGGACGGATCGACCACGCCGAGCAGGAGCGCCAGGCGGGCGCGCTGCTCGACCGTCTGCAAACGGCGGTCGATCCGCGCGCCAAGGTCGAGGACTTGATGATCGGCCAGCGGCAACTGGTCGAGATCGCCAAGGCCGTGGCGCGCAACGCGCGCATTCTCATCATGGACGAGCCGACGTCGGCGCTGAGCGCGCCCGAGGTCGAGATCCTGTTCCGCGTCATCGCCGACCTCAAGTCGAAGGGCGTCGCGATCGTCTATATTTCCCACCGGCTCGAGGAACTGATCCGGATCGGCGACTTCATCACGGTCCTGCGCGACGGCCGGGTCACCGGCAACCAGCCGATGACGGATGTCGACGTGCATTGGATCGTGCGCCAGATGATCGGCTCCGACGCCAAGGACTTCGCGACCCCCGGCGATCATGCGTTCGGCGGGGAGGCGCTGCACGCCGACGATGTCTGCCTGCCGCGGATCACCGGCGGCTACGCCGTCGACCATGTGTCGCTGACCGTGCGCGCCGGCGAAATCGTCGGCGTCTACGGGCTGATGGGCGCCGGACGCAGCGAGTTCCTGGAATGCGTCATGGGCCGCCATCCGCTGGCGTCAGGCCGCATCTTCATCGAGGGCAAGCCTGTTCGCGAGCGGGACGTCGGCGGCCGCATCGCCCGCGGCCTCGCGCTCATCCCCGAGGATCGCCAGCGCGACGGGCTCGTTTCGATCCTGTCGGTCGCCGAAAATCTCACGATGGCGAGCCTTCGCAAGCTGACCCGGGGATTTCACATTCAGGCGCGCGCCGAGGCCGAGGCGGTGCGACGCCAGATCAAGGCGCTGTCGATCAAGGTCGCCGATCCGTCGCTGCCGGTCTCGTCGCTCTCGGGCGGAAACCAGCAGAAGGTGGTGATCGGCAAGGCGCTGCTCACCTCGCCGAAGGTTTTGCTCATGGACGAGCCGAGCCGGGGGATCGACATCGGGGCCAAGGCGGACGTCTTCCGCATCATGCGGAGTCTGGCCGCGCAGGGGCTCGGAATCGTCTTCGTGACGTCCGACCTCGACGAGGTCCTCGCGCTGTCCAACCGGATCGCAGTGATGAGCCGTGGACGCCTGACCGCGCTGCTGGATCGCGCGGACGCCACGGAAGCGAAGATCGTCGCCGCGTCGTCGATCGGTCATGGACCGGGCGGAACGTCCGAACAGAGGGAGTTGCTTCCATGAGCGCCGCTGCACAATCGCGGGCCGCCGGCGCGGTCGGCGGCTCCCTCGCGCTCAACCTTATGAGGCTGCGCACCTTCATCGCGCTCTTGGCCGTGGTGCTGTTCTTCTCGTTCGCCGCGCCGAACTTCCTGTCGGCGGCCAATCTCGTGCTGATGTCGAAGCACGTCGGGCTCAACGCCTTTCTCGCCATCGGGATGACCTTCGTCATCATCACCGGCGGGATCGACCTCTCGGTCGGCTCGATCGTCGGCCTGTGCGGCATGGTGGCGGGCGGGCTGATCCTGCATGGGATCGATCTGCAGTTCGGCTACACTTTGTTCTTCAACATTCCGGAGATCGTCCTGATCACGCTCGCGCTCGGCGTCGTGATCGGCCTCCTCAACGGTCTTCTCATCACCCGCCTCAACGTCGCGCCGTTCATCGCGACGCTCGGCACGCTTTACGTCGCCCGCGGCGCGGCGCTGCTGCTCTCGGACGGGGCGACCTTCCCCAACCTCGAGGGGAACCCCGCGTTCGGGACGACCGGCTACGCCTTCATCGGCGCTGGGACGATCCTGCATCTTCCGGTGTCGATCTGGATTCTCGTCGTCGTCGCGCTTCTTGCGGCCTACATCGCAAGATCGACCCCGCTCGGACGGCACATCTTCGCTGTCGGCGGCAACGAGCGGGCCGCGGCCCTGTCGGGCATCCGCGTCAACCGGGTGAAGATGTTCGTCTACATGTTCTCGGGCTTCTGCGCCGCGATCGTCGGGCTGATCATTTCCTCGGAACTGATGGCGGCCCACCCGGCGACCGGCGAAACGTTCGAACTCAACGCCATCGCCGCGGCCGTGCTCGGCGGCACCTCCATGTCGGGCGGCCGCGGGACGATCGGCGGCACGATCATCGGCGCTTTCGTCATCGGCATCCTGTCGGACGGCCTCGTCATGATGGGCGTCAGTTCGTTCTGGCAGATGGTGATCAAGGGCGTGGTGATCATCGCCGCGGTCGTCGTCGACCAGGCGCAGCGCAAGCTTCAGCAGCGGGTCGCCCTGCAGCAGATGGCGCAACTGGCCTGAGAATTGCTGACGTTTGCGTGAAAGGGCTGTTGTCCTTTGTTTTGATCGTGAGATAATTCAAAGAGATTCGCAACCATCCTCAGGAAACCCGCAAATGCGACAGCGTGCCGAGTCGTCGCCGGCCAAGGGCAAGTCGAGGATTGCGAGGCCCGCCGGCGCTGAACGGACGGCGTTCGCCGCGCCTTCCCATCCCGACTTCAACGGGCTGCTCGCCGAGCCGCGCCGGATGAAGATTCTCGATTGGCTGCAGGAGGAAGGCAGCGCGCGCGTCCGCGATCTCAGCGCCGCCTTCGGCGTCTCCGAGGCGACCATCCGGCAAGACCTCGAAAAGCTCGAGACCGACGGGCATGTCAACCGGCAGCACGGCGGGGCGTTCCTGCGCGCGATGCCGAAACAGGTCGAGACCCTGTCGCTTCAGCACATGGAGAACATCGAAAAAAAGCGAAAGATCGGAATCAAGGCGGCGAGCCTGATCGGGGACGGCGAGACGATCATCCTGGACGCGGGCTCGACGACGACCGAAATCGCCCACAATCTCCTCGGGCGCAATTCCCTCACGGTCATCACCAACGCGCTCAACATCGCCCTGATGCTTGGAGCCGTGCCCGGCTATGCGGTCCACATGCCCGGTGGCCAGTTCAAGGCGCCGACCCTGTCGCTGAGCGGGGACAAGGCGGCCGACTATTTCGACGACGTTCTCGCAGGCAAGCTCTTCCTGGCGACAGCCGGAGTGGCCATCGATTCAGGCCTGACCTATCCGAGCTTCGCCGATCTTCAGCTCAAGCAGGCGATGATCCGCGCCGCGGCGCACGTCTACCTCGTCGCCGACTCGACCAAGATCAACCGCTCGTCGTTCACGAGGCTGGGGACGCTCGACGTCATTCACTCGTTCATCACCGACGACGGCATACGCGACGAGGACGCGCGCGCCTTCGAGAGCCGCGGGATCAAGATGATCATCGCCGACTGAGGCGCGCCGCTCGCAAGCGGGGCCGGCTGCCTCGCGACCATCTCGAGCCTCAACGGCCTGATGGCGCAACCGGGCCTCTCGGCCTATGTCGCGTCGAAATTCGCCGTCCGCGGCTTCACCGAGGCGATCCGGGCGGAAATGCTGCTCGCCGGCCACCCGGTTCAGGTGGTCGTCGTCCATCCCGGCGGCGTGCGCGCCAACATCGCCAATGCCGCGATCCCCGACGACCCCGCCCTGACCGGCGACCGGCGCGCGTGGGCAGAGAAGCGGTTGCGCATCTACAACGAGAAGCTCCTGACCATGCCGCCGGAGCGGGCGGCGAAGGTCATTCTCGACGGCGTGGCGCGCGGGCGGACGCGCATCGTGGTCACGGCCCAGGCGGTCTGGCTCGTCCGTCTCGTCCGGCTGTCTCAGGTCGGCTACGTGTCCCGCGTCGTCGCGGCGGAGAAGGCGATATTCGGGGGGTAGACGCCGTTGTCGCCGCGGTCGCCGACCGCGTCACACTTGGTTTTGTCCTTTATAACCTATTAAAAATGTGTAATACTCTGGGCTCGGACGAACCGGCTTCCGACAGACCCCATGCGGAATACGCCGCGGCGCTGTTCGGGTCGCCGGTCCGTGTCCGGAGGCGCGGGATCGCGGAAATCGCGATTGCGGGCGCCGCGCGGTGGATTATGTAAGGAGCGCATCGCGGAGGCCGGGAGGGACGCCGGCGCCGCCCGTGCAAAGTCGGTTTCAGTCGCTTAAACATCGGAGTGAGCAGGCATGGCCGCCAAAGAAGTCAGATTTTCACAGGACGCCCGCGAGCGCATGCTTCGCGGCGTCGACATCCTCGCCAACGCCGTCCGGGTGACGCTGGGGCCCAAGGGCCGCAACGTCGTGCTCGAGAAATCATGGGGCGCGCCGCGAATCAGCAAAGACGGCGTGACCGTCGCCAAGGAGATCGAGCTTGCCGACAAGTTCGAGAACATGGGCGCGCAACTGGTGCGCGAGGTCGCCTCCAAGCAGAGCGCCATCGCTGGCGACGGCACGACCACCGCGACCGTCATCGCCCAAGCGATCGTCAAGGAGGGCGTGAAGGCGGTCGCTGCCGGCGCCAATCCGATGGACGTCAAGCGCGGCCTCGATAACGCGGTCGAGGCGATCGTGGCGGAACTCGCCAAACACAGCCGCACGGTGACGAAGTCCGACGAGATCGCCCAGGTCGGCGCGATCTCGGCCAACGGCGACAAGGCGATCGGCAAGATGATCGCCGACGCCATGGACAAGGTCGGCAAGGAAGGCGTGATCACGGTCGAGGAGGCGAAAACCGCCTCGACCGAGCTCGACGTGGTCGAGGGCATGGAGTTCGACCGCGGCTATCTCTCGCCCTATTTCATCACCGACGCCGAGAAGATGATCGCCGAGCTCGAGGACGCCTGGATCCTCATTCACGAAAAGAAGCTGTCGTCGCTCCAGACGCTGCTGCCCGTCCTCGAGACCGTGGTGCAGTCGACCAAGCCGCTGCTCGTCATCGCCGAGGACATCGAGGGCGAGGCGCTCGCGACCCTCGTCGTCAACAAGCTGCGCGGCGGCCTCAAGATCGCGGCGGTCAAGGCGCCGGGCTTCGGCGACCGGCGCAAGGCGATGCTCGAGGACATCGCGGTCCTGACCGGCGGCACGATGATCGCCGAAGACCTCGGCATCAAGCTCGAGAACGTCACGCTGCAGATGCTCGGGCGGGCCAAGCGCATCCGGGTCGAGAAGGAGAACACCACCATCGTCGAAGGCGCCGGCGCGAAGGCCGACATCGACGCCCGCATCGCTCAGATCAAGGCGCAGATCGAAGAGACGACCTCCGACTACGACAAGGAGAAGCTGCAGGAGCGGCTCGCCAAGCTCGCAGGCGGCGTCGCCGTGATCCGCGTCGGCGGCGCGACCGAGGTCGAGGTCAAGGAGAAGAAGGACCGGGTCGACGACGCGCTGCACGCCACCCGCGCCGCGGTCGAGGAGGGGATTCTGCCCGGCGGCGGCGTGCCGCTTCTGCGCGCCAGCAAGGTTCTGGCCGACGTCGCGTTCGACAACGACGACCAGAAAACCGGCGTCGAGATCGTGCGCCGCGCCATCCAGTGGCCCGCGCGCTACATCATCGACAACGCCGGGGTCGACGCCCCGATGGTGGTCGGCAAGATTCTGGACAACGCGGACTACGCTTACGGCTACGACGCCCAGACCGGCGAATACGGCGACCTCTACGGGCTCGGCATCATCGACCCGGCCAAGGTCGTGCGCACCGCCCTGCAGGACGCCGCCTCGATCGCCGGGCTGCTGATCACCACCGAGGCGATGGTGGCCGAAAAGCCGAAGAAGCCAGCGGCTGCGCCGGCCATGCCGGCGGGCGGCGACATGGACTACTGAGGGCGAAGCGCATCCCTTCTCCCCGCGATGCGGGGAGAAGATGGCCGCGTAGCAGCCGGATGAGGGGCGGCGCCAGCCTCTCCGGACAGGCCGGCGCAGCCCCTCACCCCGCTTATCGGGGAGAGGGGGCTCACAGAGTGCTCCACCCTGAAAATCCTCAGCCTTTTTCTCGCGACCGTCCTCATCTGGGGTTCGACCTGGATCGCCATCGCGATGCAGGTCGGGCCCGTCCCCGTCCTCGTTTCGGTGTTCTATCGCTTCGCGGTCGCAGCCGCCGTGCTGATCGCGGCCCTCGCCGCGACCGGCCGGCTCGCGGCGCCGGCGCTCCGCCACCATCCCTTTCTGATCGCCCAGGCGCTGTGTCTCTTCAGCCTCAACTTCCTCTGCTTCTACACCGCGGCGGGAACCGTGACTTCCGGGCTCGTCTCGGTGATCTTCTCGCTCGCCACGATCTACAACGCCGTCAACGCGCGCCTTTTCTTCGGCGACCGGATCACGGGACGGACCGTCGTCGCCGCGCTCACGGGGGCAGGGGGCCTCGCGCTGCTGTTCGGACGCGACGTCTGGGTCGAACTCGATCCGGGCGCCCTGAAGGGGATCGGGTTCGCCGCGCTCGGCACGTTGTTCTTCTCGCTCGGCAACATGGTCTCGCGCCGCAACAGCGCCGCCGGCCTTTCGCCGGCGACGACCAACGCCTGGGGCATGGCTTACGGCGCCGTCATCCTCATGGCCCTCGTTGCGATCACCGGAACGCCGTTGGTCGCCCCGCCCGACGGCAAGTACCTCGCGGCCTTGCTCTACCTCGCGGTGTTCGGGTCGGTGATCGCCTTCACGACCTACCTCGAGCTGGTGGCGCGGATCGGCTCGTCGCGGGCCGCCTACGCCACCGTGCTTTTCCCCATCGTCGCCCTCGTCCTTTCGACCGCGTTCGAGGGCTACCGATGGAGTGCGCTCGGCGTCCTCGGGCTGGCGCTGTGCCTGACGGGCAATGTCGTGATGTTCTGGCCGCCTCGGAAGGCGCGGGGCGGCTGATGGGAACGGCGATCCGCCCGCTTGGCGCCCGGGCCGGAATGGCGCAAAAGGGCGACCGCAACGGGTTCCCGTCGCCCGCTCGGGGGGCGAAGGAAACGCGTGCGCAGACCCTCACCCCGCCTCTCTCCCCGCCTCGAGGGGCGAGAGGGCAGGACTTGGAGACGCCTATCGTGTTCGAAGCGCTGAACGCTCAGCCGCCCGACAGCCTCTTGGGGCTGATCAAGGCCTATAATTCCGATGGCCGCACGGGAAAAATCGACCTCGGCGTCGGCGTCTATCGCGACGCTCACGGGAACACCCCGGTCTTGAAGGCGGTCAAGGCGGCCGAGCGCATCCTGCTCGACACCCAGGACACCAAGAAATACCTCGGCCCCGAGGGCGACGCCGGCTTCTCGGCGGGGCTTCAGCCAATCATTTTCGGGGACGCGCATCCGCTCGCCGGCCGGATCGCGGCCCTTCAGACTCCGGGCGGCACCGGCGCCCTGCGGCTCGGCGCCGAATTGATTCGCGCCGCGAACGCGGATGCCGCGGTGCGGGTCGGAACGCCCACGTGGCCCAATCACACGCCGATCTTCGCCGCCGCCGGCTTGAAGATCGTCGCCCACCGCTTCGCCGATCTCGCGACGCAGGCCGTCGATTTCGAGGCGGTGCGGCAGGGGCTCGCGAGCGCGAGCCCGGGCGACGTCGTGCTCCTGCACGGCTGCTGCCACAACCCGACCGGCGTCGACTTTTCCCGCGCGCAGTGGAAGGAGATCGCCGAGACGCTGAAGGCGCGCAAGCTCATTCCTTTCGTCGACCTCGCCTATCAGGGCCTCGGCGACGGGCTCGAAGAGGACGCCCGGGCCACGCGGCTCGTTCTCGAAACCGTCGACGAGGCGCTCGTCGCCTATTCCTGCGACAAGAATTTCGGCCTCTACCGCGATCGCGTCGGCGCGCTCTATGTGGTCGCGCGCGATTCGGGTGAGACGGCGAAGGTCATGAGCAACCTCGCCGCGCTCGCCCGCGTCGCTTGGTCGATGCCGCCCGACCACGGCGCGGCGGTCGTGCGGATCATTCTGGAGCGCCCGGACCTCGTCGCGATGTGGCGGGAGGAACTCGACGTCATGCGGGCGCGGATCAACGGCAACAGGGCGGCGCTGGCGGCGGCAGACCCGGCGCTCGCCTTCATCCGCGACCAGCGCGGCCTCTTCTCCAACCTCGCGATGACCAAGCCGCAGGCCGTGGCGCTGCGCGACCGCCACGCCATCTATTGCGCCGACTCCGGCCGGATCAATCTGGCCGGCATGCAGCCGGCCGACGCCGGCGCGATCGTGGCGGCGCTCAAGGCGGAAGGCTGTCTGTAGACGCGGTCGCGGACGGCTTCGCCGTTCTGCAGGCGCGGTCGTCGACCGCGTCCGCCGCCCTGTCGCGGATGTTCCCCCTTTCGGCGGACCTGATTTTGGCGTTTATGACGATAAGTCAATAGCTTAGGATTGATTTTCGGGTTTTCGGCGCAGCCCCTGACAGTTCTATTTTTCGCTTTCTTTTCTGTGTTGAATCGCCTGGGCTGGCAGCGATAATGTTCGTCGTCAGCTCGGTCGCCCGCCTCAACGGCAAGACCTGCTCACGCCGCCTCCTGCGCGAGACCTATCGCGAGGACG
>CAIZGR010000514.1 GCA_903932535.1 uncultured Hyphomicrobiales bacterium
CCCGTGCTGGCGCCGGTGGCGGCGGGTTCGGACGGGCAGACCTACAACGTCAACGCCGACACTTTCGCGGGCGCCGTCGCGGGGGCGCTGAAGGCCAAGCGCCTGTTGTTCCTGACCGACGTGCCGGGCGTGCTCGACAAGGACAAGACCCTGATCAAGGAGCTCAAGGTCGAGGACATCCGCGGCCTGATCGCAGACGGAACGATCACCGGCGGCATGATCCCGAAGGTCGAGACCTGCATCTACGCGCTCGAGCGCGGCGTCGAGGGCGTCGTCATCCTCGACGGCAAGATCCCTCACGCGGTGCTGATCGAGCTCCTGACCGACCAGGGCTCCGGAACGCTGATCACGCGGTAGGGGCGGTGAGAACTTGACCTGGGTGGCGCGAACCCTCATCCGGCCCTTCGGGCCACCTTCTCCCGCAAGCGGGAGAAGGGCGCGCGCCCCTCGCCCGCGGAGCGCACGGCTGTCCGGGGAATTTTCACGCATAGCTGAAGGCCAACTGGTTGGGGTCGGTTCGGTCGCGTCGAGGCGACGGCGAGTAAAGAGGAAGTGGCCGACGAGCTCGGTGAAACGCAGAATGTCGAATTTTGTCCTGGCGACCCTGGCCGCCAGGCGGACGAGAATATAGGCGATCATCGCCGCGTAGATCTGCAGTTTGACTGCGTTGGGGCTGGTGCCGAGAAACTTTCTTATTCTCAGATGTTGCTTGAGCCAGCGGAACAGGAGCTCGATCAGCCAGCGAAATTTGTAGGCCTGCGCGATCTCGACCGACGAGCGCGTCATGTCGTTGGTGATCACGACGATCATTTTTCTGTCCTCGTCGCGCAGAACCTCAATGCGCCGCAGCCGGACCGGGAGCTTGGAATCGCCCTTGCTCGAGAAAACCACCTCCTGGTCTGCGATCACGGTGAAACCGTCTCCGCGCGAGGGGCCGTACTGCCGCTCCTTCTCGGCGGTCAGGCCCATGTTCTTCTTGGGCCTCGTGACGAAGAAGGCGCCCGCCGCGGCGATGGCCGTCCACCAGCCGTAGTGGCAGTAGCCCTTGTCGAAGACATAGGTCAGGCCCGCCTCGATTTCGATCAGCCGGCCGATCTCGGCGTCGTTGACGTTGGCGTCGGTGACGTCGAGGATTTGCGGCACATCGCGGCCGGGATCGTAGACGACATGGGCCTTCATGCCGCGGATCCGGCCGTTGGACTTGGCCCAGTCGAAGATCTTTCCCAGCGGGATGGGTGTCGAGTCGATCAGGCGCAGCAGTTGCCTGGCTCCGGCCCGGGTCCAGCGGTCGGCGAGCGCGGCCACAATCGACAGGACCTCGGCGAACGCCTCCACCGGCCGGCGTGCGTTGGCGTCGGCGAGGGTCGAGCGCCTGATCTCGCCGCAGCCGAGGTGATAATGGGCGTTGAGATGGGCGTTCCAGCTGGTTTCGAGCGCGCGCAGGGACGAGGCGCCGGTGAGCTGGGCGTGGATCAGCACCATCAGATGATCCCAGCTGTCGAAGGTCTTGTCGTAGGCGTCGGCGTGGTGGCGCTCGACAATCGCCTGGAACCGCCGCCGGTCGAGGGGCTCGACAAGTTGGGCGAAAATGGTAGGAGCAAAGCGCATGTCCCGCAGCCTTTTCTGAGTCTCGCCAACCAGAAAAGACCAAGGAATCTCCTCGAGAGCCCCGGTTTTGCGGGACCTGCGCCGCGACACTTTGACTCGCCTGCGACATCTTCTCCGGACAGCCGTGCGCAAGGCGGGGAAGGTGGCGGCGAAGCCGCCGGATGGGGTGCGGAAAGCAGGACTCCGCCGGCGACGAGGGGCGGCGACGGTCGTGCAATCCGGCAGCGTCGATGAAGCGGCCCATACCCCATCCGGCGCTCCGCG
>CAIZGR010000515.1 GCA_903932535.1 uncultured Hyphomicrobiales bacterium
CGTCCTCGCGATAGGTCTCGCGCAGGAGGCGGCGTGAGCAGGTCTTGCCGTTGAGGCGGGCGACCGAGCTGACGACGAACATTATCGCTGCCAGCCCAGGCGATTCAACACAGAAAAGAAAGCGAAAAATAGAACTGTCAGCGGCTGCGCCGAAAACCCGAAAATCAATCCTAAGCTATTGACTTGTCGTCATAAACGCCAAAATCAGGTCCGCCGAAAGGGGGAACATCCGTTCAAACGGCTGAACGGACACAAGACACGGGCAAGCCTGTTCCTCGAACGTATCGCCGAGAATCAGCCGCATATGTTCATACACTGGCAGCGAGGAATCGTGGGCGGGTTTGCTTGATGGGAGCGGTGTGAGTCGAGAGGCCCCGCACCGTTCTGAGAGAGACCGGAGGTGGAATCCCTCCGACCTATTCACCACGAAAGCTTCAATGTCCTGAAAAACCACGGCTACGAACTCCAACACAATTTTGGCCACGGTGAGAATTACGTGGCCATGACGCTCGCCGCCCTCAACGTACTCGCCTTCGCTTGGCACGCTGTACTCGACCTCGTCGAGCCGCCCTGGCAAAGAGCCAGAGAAGCGGCCGAAAAGCGAACGAGCTTCTTCGCCTAGGTCGCAGCCTTGACGACCTTCGCGGTCTTCCCCTCCTGGGCCGACCTCCTCCAAGCCTTCGCCGCCTTCACCATCCCGACTCGCCTCCTCTCGAGCCAAAAAAGAACGAGGACCGTGTTGCGGGGCGCCTTTAGAATTGCTTGTAGCGAAGCGACAGGCTGGTCTCCGCTGTGATTGTCGCGTATAGCTTTGCCGTGCGCCGAATCGCAACTTCTTCAGGCGAGTCCGCACATCCCCGCCATCAACGGTATCGAGGGTCACATTGAGACGCGCAGTTCCGTCGTTCACGGTCGAAGTCCGCCGTCGGCCAAGACTGGCGGCCAACTCGGGACAGGACGCGCACTCGGCGGCGCCCAAGACGTGGCCTGCGGCGTTTGAAAGCGAGTCTCATCGTCTGGCTGCTGCGACATTCCGCGCGGCCAAGACGCCGGATCAGTCCTCGAGCGAGGCCGCGGCATCATTTTTGAAGCGTCGAATTCTCGAAAGTCTCGTTCCCGAAAAACCACCCGGCGATGAGCAACGAGAGTCCGCGTTGCCGGCTGCAATCTCGGATCGCAAGCCTCGCGCACGGAAGCCGCAGACAGCGCGGGCGGCAAAGGGCGCGGATGAGACGTCGAAGCTGCAGCATGACTTGGTAGCGCCGCCCGAGCTGGCGGCGCAGGTCGTCGACAGATCGTCGGATGCGCCCGTTGGGCCATCGCACGTGTCGCCGCGCGAGGAGGCTGCGGTTTCGCCAGCCGGGCTGACCGCGAATCCAGTCGTCGCGGAGACCGCCGGCCCGGCGCTGCGCCCAAAGGCGAAGCGGAAGGTCCAGAACTCCATCGCTGTCGACGCCAGCCCGGTCCCTGTCTGCGCCAAGGACCCGGAGGCGCCTCCGCCGGTCGTCGACGACGTTTCGCGTCCAGGCCGAAAGCGAACCATCATGGGTCGCTACGTCTTCGGCGATGAACTCAAACCCGGCGAACGCTGGAAGCGGCGTTTATTCAAGGGGCGGTGAGACGCGCCAAGGCGCCCGGCGGCGGCGCGCAGACAGCACTTGGAACGCGGATTACGCCACGGACCCTTCGTTCGCTCCATAGATTCTGCAAATCAACGGCTTACGAGCTTGCCCCGTTGTCGATCGGCCTCGAATCCGACCGACGTTCGGCAGGGGCCGGCTGGATCGACGCCGTCAGGTGAGCTTCGGATCCCGGGCTCAATCCAGTCCCGGCAAAAGAGGGGCGATCATGGCCATGGAGGCGAAGCCGCCCGACGCAAAATGGGGCGCCTGCATTTCGATCCGCCGCGCAGGAGGTCGCGACCTCCCTGCGATTGTCGCGCTCGACGGGACGACGAGCGCCGCCGCCACGCCGCCCGCCGCAGTGGCCAGTCGGCTGGATTCGCGCCTATACTCGCGGCCAAAGGCCAAAGGCGGATAAAGGTCGGGCGACAGCGAAGCCCGGCGGGTCGGGCTTTAGCGGAGGGGGCTGGTGTCGGGTTTCGTTTTTCGGGCGTGCGCCGGGCCCCTGAGCCTCGCAGGCGCCCTGTGCCTCGGCGGCTGCGCGCTTCACGGCGCGCCGTCTTTCGTGGCCGCGGGCGCGTTTTTCCCCGCCTGGATGGCGTGCGCGGCGGTCGGCTTCGTCGCCGCCGTCTGCGCGCGGGGCTTTTTCGTCGCGACCGGGCTCGCCGGCGTCCTGCCGCTGCAGCTTTTCGTCTGCGCGGCGGTCGGCGTCTCGGCCGCGTTCGCGTGTTTCCTCGTCTGGTTCGGGCGGTAGCGGTGCGGGCGGCGGGGCGGTCCCGGAAGAGCCTGTTCGGATGGCTCGTGTCGCTGGCGATCATCGCCGGCGCGGTCGCCTTTTCGGCGTCGATGCTGCGCCAAGCCGCGCGCACGCCCTCGACCGACGACGCGACGATCGACGCCGACGTGGTCCATGTCGCTTCTCCAGTCGGAGGACGGATCGTCGACATCCCCGTCGTCGAGAATCAGCGGGTGTCCCGGGGCGACCTGCTCTTTCAGATCGATCCGACGCCGTACCGGCTGGCCGTCGACCAAGTCCGGGCGGATCTCGGCGTCGCCCGCGCCGCCCTCGAGACGCAGGCGCGCGCCGTCGAGACGCAGCGTTCCGCCGCGGCGGTCGCCGCCGATCAGGTCAAGCGGGCCGAGACCAATCTCGACCTCGCGACCCGGACCGTCGCAAGGCTCCGCCCGCTCGCGGAGAAGGGCTATGCGCCCAAGCAACAGCTCGATCAGGCGGAGACCGCCGAGCGCGACGCCGCGACATCGCTGCGACAGGCCAAAATCCAGCAGACCGCCGCGGTCGCGGCGATCGACAGCGTCGCCGGCGCCGAAGCGGCCGTGCGCGCCCGCGAGGCTGCGCTCGCCATCGCGGAGCGCGCGCTCGAAGACGCAACTGTCCGCGCGCCGCATTCCGGCCATGTCGTGGGTCTTTCGGTCCTTTCCGGAGAGATGGTCGCGCCCTCGCAGAATCTGTTCACGCTCGTGGGCGACGAGGACTGGGCCGCGGTCGCGAACTTCCGGGAAACGGACCTCGCCGCCATCGCCGTCGGCGACTGCGCGACGGTCTATTCGATGATCGACCGCACCCGGCCGATCAAGGGGACCGTCCAGGGCGTCGCCGCCGGCGTGCTCGCCACCGACCGCATCCCGGTTCTCCGCTCCGTGTCCTACGTCGAGCGGTCGCTCAACTGGGTCCGGGTCGCGCAGCGGTTTCCCGTGCGCGTGCGGCTGGAAGACCCTCCGCCCGAGCTCATGAGGCTCGGGGCGTCCGCTGTCGTCGAGGTGAAGCGTGGCGACGCTTGCCGCTGACCGCCCGCCGTCCGGGCTCGCGAGGCTGGCCGGCCTCCTCGCCCCGTTCCCCGGCCGTCTCGACTTCGCCGTTCAGCTCGCGGCCATCAGCGCGCTGGTCACGCTGGTCGTGGAAGTCTATCAGACGCCCGAGCCGTGGCTCACCATCTACATCGTCTTCTTCATCATGAAGCCGGACCGGACGCGGAGCATCATCCTCGCCCTGGTCATGACGACGTTGGTGACGCTGCTGATCGGATTCCTTTTCCTGATCGCGGCCCGAGTTGTGGACGATCCGCTCAACCGCGTCGTCGCGATGGCGCTCCTCTCCTTCGCAATCCTCTTCCTCGGATCGGCCTCGAAGCTGAAGCCGGTCGGAAACACGATCGCGCTGGTTATCGTCTACGCGCTGGACAAGCTCGGCGGCGTCCCGTCCGGCGAAATCGCGACGCGCGCGCTCCTCTACGCCTGGCTGTTCGTCGGCATTCCCGCCGCCGTCGCCATCGCTGTCAGCGCCGCCTTCGGCCCGTCGCCCCGCCGCCTCGCCGAGCGCGCGCTGGCGCATCGGCTCCGGCTCGGCGCCGCCATGCTACGCCGGCCCGATGCGCGCGCGCGGAAGGCGTTCGCCGAGGCCCTGCGCGAGGGTCCCGGGGAAATTCCGGAATGGCTGCGGCTAGCCGGCGTCGAGCGCGTCGCGCCTGCGGTCGTCGCCGCCCTCGCGCAGGCCAACCGCTCGACTGCGGTCATCCTCGAGCTGATCGACCTCGCCGGCCGGGCGCCCGAAGCGCAGTGGCCCGAAGCGGTCCGCGCGCCCCTCGCGGAAACGCTCGCCGACATGGCCGGCATTCTCGATCGCGGCGGCTATCCCGTGGACGTGAATCCGGGCGCGGACGACGACCCCGCTCTGCCTCCGCTCGCGGCGCGCGCGCTGGTCCAACTGCGCAGCGCCATGGCCGGGTTCGCCGAGCAGCCTTCGTCCGACGGCGCGCCGGAGCCGGCCGAAGGCGAGAAGAGCGGCTTCTTTCGCGACGACGCGTTCACCAACCCTGCGCACGTCTATTATGCCCTCAAGACCACGTCGGCGGCGCTCTTCTGCTACTTCGTCTATTCTATTCTCGACTGGCCGGGCATCCATACCTGCCTCATCACCTGCTACATCGTCGCGCTCGAGACCACGGCCGAGACGATCGAGAAGATCACGCTGCGCATCGCCGGCTGCGTGATCGGTGCCGCCTTCGGCCTCGCGACCCTTCTTTTCGTGTTGCCCCACGTCGAGTCGGTCGGCGCCCTGATGGCGATCGTGTTCGCCGGCGCCCTGGCGTCGGCCTGGATTTCGGCCGGGAGCCCGCGCATCGGCTATGTCGGATTCCAGCTCGCGCTCGCGTTCTACATCTGCGTCGCGCAGGGCTGGGGGCCGAGCTTCAACATGAGCGACATTCGCGACCGGATCGTCGGCATCCTGTTCGGCGAACTGGTGGTCGGGGCGATCTTCGCCAGCGTCCGCCCGGTCAGCGTCGCGGCGCGGGTCGATCGGGCTTTCCCTGCGCTGGTGCGGCGGCTCGCCGCTCTGGCCGGCGCGGCGAATCCGGTTGTGCAAAGCGGCTTGGTCGCAGCGGCGCAGACAGACCTCGACGCGATCACGCAGGACCTCGAGATCGCCCGTTACGAGCCGAAGGCGATCCTGCCGGCCCCCGAATGGTTCGACCAGCGCCGCGCGATGGCGGCGGACCTGAGCGCGCTGCCGGGGCCGATGCTGCTCTTTCCGGCGCCGAGCGAGGGCATCCGCCGGCGCGTCGAGCGGATCGCCGACGCGCTCTCCGGCGCGCCCGCTCCGGCGGAGGCCGCGCGCGCATCGATCGAACCCGCCGCGGACGGCGACGCCGCCGCCGCCGTCCGCGCGCTGATCGACCGTCCGCTGAGCGCGCTCGAAACGATCGCCGCGCACGAGGTCCAGGTCATTGACCAGCGAGGGTTCCGTTATGCGTCCGCCTGAGCGTATGGCGGCGCTCGCCGCGGCCCTCGCGCTGGGGTCTTGCGCGACCTCCGCGCTCGACATGGCGCCGGAGCGCCCGGACAAGCCGTGGACGCCCGCGACCACCGCGGCGGGGGCGCCGATCGCCGGTGCGCCCGGCGTTTCGGGCGGCGCCGGCGGATATGTCCTGCCGCCCGATCCGGCGTTGCGGGTGCTGCCCGCCTCGCCCGAGGTCGACCCGGCAAAGACCTATTCGCTGCCGCAACTGATCGACCTCGCCGAATCGACCAATCCCATGACCCGCGTCGCCTGGAACGACGCACGGCGGGTGGCGCTCGCGGCCGGCGTCGCCGAAAGCGCCTATCTGCCGAGGGTCAGCGCGAGCCTCGTCGGCGGCTATCAGGCGACCAACGGCTCCGACACGACCGCCGGCGTCAATCTCGCCGGCGCCGGCTCGACCCACGGCGCGATCTCGGCCGTCTCGGTCGAATGGCTCCTGTTCGATTTCGGCGAACGGGCGGCGGTGGTGGAGGCGGCCAAGCAGGCCTCGTTCATCTCCAACGTCGCCTTCACCGCCGCCCACCAGCAGGTGATCTACGAAGTCTCCCTCGGCTACTACCGTTACGAGGGCGCGCGGGCCAAGCTCGGCACGGCCAAGCAGTCGCTCGCGAACGCCGAGGCGGTTCAGGCGGCGGCCGAGGAGCGGTTCAAGCGCGGCGTCGGAACCGTCGTCGAAAGCGATCAAACGCAGCAGGCGACGGCGCAGGCGCGTCTGGCGGCCGTTCAGGCGGGCGGCGGGGCCGAGGACGCCTATCTCGCCCTCCTCTCGGCGGTCGGCGTCTCGCCGCTGGCGAAAATCCGGATCGCCGGCGCGGCCAACCGCACGTTCTCGCCCTCGATGCTGAAGCCGGTCGAGGGCGTCGTCGCCCAGTCGATTGCGCGGCGCCCCGACATCCAGAGCGCCTACGCGGCGGAAAAGGCGAGCCTCGCGAAGGTGAAGGCCACGGAGGCCGAGTTCCTGCCGAAGGTGTTCACGAGCGCGACCGGGTCTTACAACCCCGGCAGTCTGCAAGTGACCGCGCTTCCCGGCCTCGGCGAAGCGTCCTCCACCGTCAACATCAACAACAATCGCCTGGGCGCCGCGATCCTCGCGGGCGTGAGCGTCCCGGTCTACGACGGCGGAACGCGCCTTGCGGCGCTGAAGCAAGCTCAGGCCGACGCCGACAGCGCGAGCGCCAAGCTCGACCAGATCCGCAACAATGCCGTTCGCCAGATCGTCGCGGCCGACAATGCGCTGCGCACGAGCCTTTCGGCGGTCGCCGCCGCCAAGGCGCTGGTTTCGGCCTCGCATACCACTTTCGACGCGGCGCTCGCCGCCTACCGCAACGGCCTCGGGTCGATCACCGACGCGACGGTCGCCGAAACCCAGCTCCTTCAGGCGAAATACGCCTACACCGACGCCTACAACGCCGTCCTGACCGCCGCCGCGACCCTGGCGCTCGCGAGCGGCGCGCTGGGCGCGGCGCCGGGGTGACGACCGCGGCGCGCCGCTACTTCGGCGCCTTCTTGACCGCCTCGAAGTCGACCTTGGCGACCTCGATGACGGCCTGGGTCCGGGAGACCACGCCGAGCTTGCGCAGAACCTCCGAGACATGCGCCTTGACGGTGGTCTCGGCGAGCTTGAGCTCGTGCGCGATGGCCTTGTTCTGCCGGCCCTCCCGGACGAGCTCGAGCACGGCGAGCTGCTGCGGGGTCAGGTCCCGCAGCCGCTGGAGGATGCGGCTTTCCTCGGAAGGCCGGGCCTCCACGGCGGCCGTGCGCGGCAGCTCCGGCTCGTAGACGTCGCCCGCGAGCGCCTTGGCGATCGCCTCGGCGAGCCGCTTCTTCGAGGTCGACTTCGGCACGTAGCCCGCGATGCCGAGCGACAGCGCCTCACGCACCACCGCCGGCTCCTCGTGCCCCGAGACCACCAGGATCGGCAGCCGGGGGCGCGCGGTGCGGAGCCGGATCAGACCGGAAAAGCCGGTCGTGCCCGGCAGCGAAAGGTCGAGCAGGGCGAGCTCGAAGTCGTCGTGGGCGTCGAGCACGTCGAGCGCGCCCTCGATCGAGGTCGCCTCGTAGATGTCCGCCTCGGCCTCGACGAGCTTGAGAGCGCTCGACAGCGCCTCGCGGAACAGCGGATGATCGTCGACGATGAGGAAACGGGCCATGGCGCCACGATCCTCCAAGGCAAGAGGCGGCGCAAGGGCGGCGAAGCAGGGGCGGCGGAGCGGGAACGCGGTCGGGGGGCCTTGTTCAGCGGTTCCGGCTCGAGCGGCCGGTCTCCGGCGGTCGCGACAGAAGGAAAAGCAGCGTGCCGGCCGCGGTCAAGGCGGCGAAGGCGGGCGCGGTCAGGGCTTTCGCCACGAGGCCGTTCCACGCCCAGGCGCCGAGCCGGCGCTCGACAAAAACGCGGGCGGCGGCGAGCGCCCCGGGCGAAAGCCATTCGAGCGCTGCGCCCGTCGACGCCGGCGTCCAGGCTTCGTCGGCGAGGAAGCGGGCGCCGTCGAACAAAGCCGCCGCAAACGCGCCCGCCAGCGCCAGCAGTCCGGCGACCCGCGCGAGAAACGGCATGGACCGCGCCGACGTGACGTCCCCGAGGACAACCTCTATCCGTCCGAACGCTGTTTTGTCCACCAGCAATTCTAAAAGAAGGACGGACGGTCATTTTTGGGATTCACAAATCGGCGGAAACATGATTCTCGCTGGGGATGAATATCTTGGCGTCGCTTCTGTCTGGCCTGAAGGCGGTTTGCGCTGCGTTCCCGGACCCGCGC
>CAIZGR010000516.1 GCA_903932535.1 uncultured Hyphomicrobiales bacterium
ACGAACCGCTCGGGGTTTCGGGCGACGGACGCCATTTCGAGCGCCTCGACGATTTCGGGCGCGATCGGCGCCGGCGCGCCGGGGGGACGGCCGAGTTGGGCGCGTTGCACGGCGAGCAGGATCTCGACCCGCTCGAGCGGATCGGCGAGGAGGAACAGCGCGGCGTTCTCGGGGCGCAGCGGGCGGCGCCGCAGCAGCGCCTCGGCGAGCCGCCGATCGCCGTCGTCCTCGGCCAGCGCCCGGGCGCGCTGGAGGAGACCGGCGAGAACCGGGCCTTCGAGACGCGCCCTCGGGTTCGAGGCGAGCGCTGCGAGCACGCCGGGTTCGTCGCGCTGGACGAGCGCGCCGACGAGCCTCGCGTCGAGATCCGGCCGCTGGGCGACGGCTGTCGCTCGCCGGGGCCCGCTTTCGATCGCGCCCATCAGTTCCGCCGGGGCGTAGGCCGCGCTGTGCGCGAGCACCGCGTCGCTCGCCTCCGGGCCCATGGATTCGATTTTGGCGAGGAGCCGCGCCGGGGTGCGCGGGCAGGGGGCGAGCTTCCGAGCGACTTCGAGCACGGTCGGCATGTCCGCGGTCTCGATTCGCCGGCCGACCGCCTCGGCGAAACGCTCGACCGCCTCCGGCGCGGCGACGTCCGAGGCGACGAAATAGTCGCACGCCACGCGTAGCCAGATCCGCCGGTCCTGCGCGTTGGCGCTGTCGGCCAGGGACGCGACGAACGGAAAGTCCGAGAGCGTCGGGTCACGCCGCGGCGAGCTTTGAGAATCCGTCGACATTCCATCAGGTTAGCGCAATGTCATTGACGGAGTGTTAACCGCCGGCCGGGCGCGGCGAGCGTCCCGCCGAGCCGGGGGACCCGCAAGCGATCGGCGTTCGGCCGCGAAACGGCCTGCGAAACGGCCTTGCCAAGCCGGAGACGATCGGTTATCGGCGTTCCCGGGACACCTCTCCCCAACGAGAGGCGCCCATCTGAGAGGATGGTTACAAGATGACGATCGAGACGCCCGCCGTCAGGCCTGCGAACGCCTGCTTTTCTTCCGGCCCCTGCGCCAAGCGCCCCGGCTGGACCCCCGAAGCCCTCAAAGACGCCGCCCTCGGCCGCTCGCATCGCGCGAAGATCGGCAAGGCCAAGCTCAAGCTCGCGATCGATCTGACCCGCGAAGTGCTCGGCGTCCCGGCCGATTACCGCATCGGCATCACGCCGGGCTCCGACACCGGCGCGGTCGAGATGGCGCTCTGGACCCTGCTCGGCGCCCGCGGCGTCGACGTGCTGGCCTGGGAGAGCTTCGGCGACGGCTGGGTCACCGATGTGGTCAAGCAGCTCAAGATCAAGGACACGCGAACGCTGAAGGCTGGCTACGGCGAGCTGCCGAACCTCGGGCAAGTCAATTTCGACAACGACGTCGTGTTCACCTGGAACGGCACGACCTCGGGCGTGCGCGTGCCGAACGCCGACTGGATTCCCGCCGGCCGCAAGGGCCTGACGATCTGCGACGCCACGTCCGCAGCCTTCGCCCAGGACCTCGACTGGCCGAAGCTCGACGTCGTCACCTTCTCCTGGCAGAAGGCGCTGGGCGGCGAAGGGGCGCACGGCGTCATCATTCTCAGCCCGCGCGCGGCCGAGCGACTGACCACCTACACGCCGGCTTGGCCGCTGCCGAAGCTTTTCCGCCTCGCCAAGGGCGGCAAGATCACCGAGGGCTTCTTCGAGGGCGAGACGATCAACACCCCCTCGATGCTCTGCGTCGAGGATTATCTCGACGCGCTGCAATGGGCGAAGCGCCTCGGCGGCGCGAAGGCCCTCATCGCCCGCGCCGACGCCAACGCCGGCGCGGTCGCCGCATGGGTCGAGAAGACCCCGTGGATCGACTTCCTCGCCCGCGTTCCGGAAACCCGCTCCAACACCAGCGTCTGCCTCGAGGTCGTCGATCCGGCCGTCGCCGCGCTGCCGCCCGAGGCGAAGGCCGCCTTCGCCAAGGCGCTCGCGAGCGTCCTCGAAAAGGAGAAGGTCGCCTACGACATCGGCTCGTACCGCGACGCGCCCGCGGGCCTGCGCATCTGGTGCGGCGCGACGGTCGAAACCGCCGACATCGAGGCGCTGACCGCGTGGCTCGACTACGCCTTCGCGCTGGAGAAGGCCAAGCTCGCCAAGGCGGCGTGATCCGTCAACGCGCCCGTCCGCCCGAGCGGCGGGGCGGGCGCTCGTCCCCAGACATTTTCTTGCGGCCGTAAGCGCCGCTTCCCCGAGGTTTTCCCCATGGCTCCTCGCGTTCTCATTTCCGACAAGCTCTCTCCCGCCGCCGTCGCCATCTTCAAGGAGCGGGGCGTCGAGGTCGACGTCAAGCCCGGTCTCGACAAGGACGAGCTCGCCAAGATCATCGGCGACTACGACGGCCTCGCAATCCGCTCGAACACCAAGGTCACCGCCAAGCTCCTCGAGCAGGCGATCAGGCTCAAGGTCATAGGCCGCGCCGGCATCGGCGTCGACAACGTCGACATCCCCGCCGCCACCGCCCGCGGCGTCATCGTGATGAACACGCCGTTCGGCAACTCGATCACCACTGCCGAGCACGCGATTGCGCTCATGTTCGCGCTCGCCCGCCAGCTTCCGACCGCCGACGCCTCGACCCAGGCGGGCAAGTGGGAGAAGAACCGTTTCATGGGCGTCGAGATCACCGGTAAGACGCTAGGAATCATCGGCTGCGGCAATATTGGCGCGATCGTCGCCGACCGCGCTCTGGGCTTGAAGATGCGGGTGATCGCCTTCGATCCCTTCCTGTCGCCGGAGCGGGCGCAAAATCTCGGCGTGGAAAAGGTCGAGCTTGCCGATCTGCTGGCGCGGGCCGATTTCATCACCCTGCACACGCCGATGACGGCGCAGACCAAGAACATCCTGTCGGCCGAAAACCTCGCGCGGACGAAAAAGGGCGTGCGCATCATCAATGGCGCGCGCGGCGGCCTGGTCGACGAGGCCGCGCTTCGCGCCAGCCTGGACGGCGGCCATGTCGCCGGCGCGGCGTTCGACGTCTTCGTCGACGAGCCGGCGACGGCCAATCCCCT
>CAIZGR010000517.1 GCA_903932535.1 uncultured Hyphomicrobiales bacterium
CCGATCTGGACGCTCGAAAGGGCGCGGCCATGAGCGATCCCGTCAACCATCCCGCCCACTACGGTTCGGCCGACGACCCGTACGAGGCCATCAAGGTGATCGAGGCGTGGGGCCTCGGCTTTAATCTTGGCAACGCGGTCAAATACGCGGCGCGCGCCGGCAAGAAGCCGGGGGCCGACGCCCTGACGGATCTGCGAAAGGGCCGGTGGTACTTCGACCGCGAGATCGCGCGGCTGGAGCGGGAGGCGAAGGCCGCGAAGAAGCCGATTGAAGTCGCGCCGGCGAAGGAGGCGCATGCGGTCGTTGCGTCGCGTCCGCACGTTAGTGATTCGGGCGACAGGGGGTGGCTCGTCACATGCTCGTGCGGCCGAATATTCCGGGGCGATAACAAGGATGGGGCGGTGTGTTACTTCGAAACGCACGTCGCCGACCACACCGGGATCGGCCGCCCCGAATGATCCTCGCGACCCTCGCCATCGCCCTCGCGACCGCCGCCCATCTCTCCCGGCCCGCCGCCGACGGTCGCGCGCCGCCCGAGCTGATGCCGTTCACGCGCCGGGAGGCGGTCCCGTCCGCTCCGCCGCCCGATGGCCGCCGTGAATGAGGCGGATCGGCGCGCGGCCGAGATCGACGCCGCGTGGGGCGAACGGGAGAGGGGCCTGGTCGCGCCGAGGCGGTGGGCGATGCGCCGCCGCCTCGCCGGCGAACAGAACTGGCGCTGCTGCTACTGCGGCTGCCGCACCGAGATCGACACCCTCGGACCGCGCGCTGCCACCATCGAGCACCTCACGCCCAAGATCGACGGCGGATCGGACGACTACGAAAATCTCGTCTCGGCATGCTCGCGGTGCAACAACGACCGGGGGCACGCGCCTCTCGACGAGTGGCTCGCGATCGTCACCGCGTGGAAACGGGCCGACGCGCGCCGCGCCTAACCCTTCAGCGCCTTCGGAACCCTGAACGGGATTCCCGGCCCCGCCGGACGGCACCGCAGCCGCACGCCGAAGCCCTCCAGCAGGTCCGCGTATTGCTCCAGGCTCTCGACCCTGTGGTGGCCGTGCCCCAGATGCTCCAGCGCCATCACGAACCGCTTCTGCGCCTTCGACAGCCTGCCGGCGGCCTGGTCCTCGTTCCTGGGCCGCTTGACCTCGATGCGCTCCGTCCGGCCGCCGGGCAGCAGCAGCTCCAGATCGAGCGCGCCGGGCAGCTCGCCCTGGCCGAAGGGCCGCAGCGCCTCCCAGGGATCGACCTCGGCCAGCCGTTCGCGGTTCGCGGCCGAGATCCCGACCAGCTTGGCCGCGACGATCGGGTGCCGGTCCTCGCCGTTGGGGATCGCGAAAAGGATCGCGTGGCGCGGATCGACCGCGATGGAATGGAACTGCACGATCGCCGCCTGGAGCCGCTCCTCGGTCCTAGATGAGGCTGCCCTGGGCTTTTTCGCGGGTGCCGGCTTCGGATCGGCGGCTTGGCGCCACGCGTCCAACGGGTCGGGCGGCTCGGGCGGCCTCGTGCTCGGCGAGGTGCGCCGGGCAGAACCATAGGATCTTGTCCAAGGATTTCGTCGCGCCAACGCCCGCGGGCCCCCATCCAATCCTTGCCTCGGCCCCACAAACGGCACACGCGTGCGTGAACATCGCCGGGAAAGGCGTTGCGAATTAGTCGGCTTTCGCCCGCGGCCGGCCGCGGGGACGACCCGGCTCGACATTTTTTGAGTCGCCGTCGTCGGTTTTCGTGTGCAACTGACATTTGAATGTGTTACGGCTTGTAAGTCTCGCGGCTCCGCGCCTCTTGGGCCGCAGACCCGGAAACAAAGACTCCTGCAGGCGGCAAAGAGTGCCGAGGCTTGGCTCGAAGCGAGCGGTCCCGAAATGCTTCAAGGTGTTCGGATGCAACCCGGCCGCGATCGCGATGTCCCGCGTGGATCTGCCGGATTTCAAACACAGTCGCGTGATCTCCGCCGTCCACGCCCGATGGAGGCGTTCAAGGTGTCGGCGAATGGAATGGGCGGGCAATAGCGCCGCGACATCGGAATCGGAGAAATCGTGCATGCCGTCAGACTGCCACACCTTAATGTCAATTCCAATGCCCGTTCTTGATATTCCCCGCCTCGCCGGTGTTGTGGAACCACAATTCGATGTTGTTGCGCGCGGCGGCGAATCGTCGCAACACGCCGATGTCTACAATGTGGTTGACGGGGATTCATTGCAGCAGGCCGGTCACGATCACGACGCGGAGGCCCGCAGGCGGGCGCTCCAGGGCGAGCTGGCGCGGGCCAACATGAGCCCTGCGGACGCGGCCAGGGCCGCCGACATGGCGCCCAACAGGCTCTATAATTTTTTGAACGGGCACTCCAAGTCGCTATCGGCCTCCACGCTCGCCGCGCTGGCGAAGGTCATCCCCGGCGCCACGATGGCCTCGCTGTCGGGAGAGCGCGATCCGGGGCGGGGCGAGCGGTCGGACTCGGTGCTGATGCGGACGGCGGCAGACCTGGGGCGCTGGCGCGACCGGTTCGAATTGCCATTGCACGAGCAGCGCGAGATCCCGATGGCGCTTCCGCCCGGCGCGCGGGCCGCCGGCGCCTATGGCGCGCGCGTGGACGCCGGGGCCGAGGGCCTCTATCCGCCGGACACCGTGCTGGTGGCCGTGCCACCGGACCGCTACGAGGGCGATCTGCGCGACGGGCTGCGCCTGATCGTCGAGCGGACGCGCGGCGACGA
>CAIZGR010000518.1 GCA_903932535.1 uncultured Hyphomicrobiales bacterium
TCCACCATGACCAGCCTGGCGATCTTCCCCGCCTGGCCCGACCTCCTCGAAGCCCTCGCCACCTTCACCATCCCGCCTCACCTGCTCTCCGGCCAAAAAAATGAATGAGGACCCTGCTGCGAGGGACTTTTAGAATTGCTGCCGCGAGACTATCGATCCGCTCGCTTCGGCGCGCATGGAGGCGTTCACCGCCAAAGCGAAGGAACTGGAGACGAGCGAGCTTCCAATTGACCGCAGGCACGGAATCCTGACCCACTTCGACCCGGCCGAGAAGCTGCTCGAGGTGAAAATCTGCGATCCGGCCATGGGTTCGAGGCACTTTCTCGTCAGACTCGTCGACTATCTCGCGGACCGGGTCATTTCGGCGATGGCGGAAGCCGAGGGCGAAGTCCCGTTCGGCGACTATGGCGACGCCCAGAAACTATCGCCTCGTATTTTGTTCTCGCGGAGCGATGGCGTAATTCCATTCGGGATGGAAGGCATCGCGGGTTATGTTGAGGATCTCCGTTTCCTCGCCGGAGACCTTGATCCCTTTTGGATATGAGTTCGGGTCGAGTTCGCAGCGAATCTCGAGGCCGGTTTTCGTCGTGGCGCTGGCGATCAGCTCGATGGCGACCAGGACGCGGGTCAGCGGCCTTCCTCTCCAGTTCTACGTGATGTGGCAGAACATGCGATGCTCGATCTTGTTCCACTTCGACGTTCCCGGGGGATAGTGGCGGACTTGGATGGTCAGGCCGGTTTCGTCGGCGAGGTCCTGGAGGGCTGCTTTCCAGAGCCGCAGGCGAGAGCCGTTGGAGCCGCCGCCGCCGGCGGTGATCATGAGGCGGGTCATGCCGGGATAGCGCGCCCGGCCCATCCGATCGAGCCAGCAGCGAACGCCGTTGACGGCGAATTGCCCGGTGTCGTGGTCGATTCGGAGGCTTACGTATCCCAGGTTGGCGCCGATGTCGTAGACGCCGCAGGGGACGACCTTGCCCAGTTCCTTGTTTTCGAAATCGTGGCGGTCGCAGATGCTGACGTTTTTCGCCAAGCTGCCGCCGTGCCTGATCGGCATGGAGGCGTGCGGGACGGCGCACTATTGGGCGCGCGAGCTGGGCAAGCTCGGGCACGAGGTGCGGCTGATCCCGCCGGCCTATGCGAAGGCGTACGTGCGGCGCAACAAGAACGACCCGGCCGACGCCGAGGCGATCTGCGAGGCGGTCAGCCGACCGTCGATGCGCTTCGTGGCGGTCAAGAGCGAGGACCAGCAGGCCGCCGCCGGCATTCACCGGGTGCGCGAGCTCCTGATGAAGCAGCATACGATGCTGACGAACCATATTCGCGGCCTGATGGCGGAGTTTGGCGTCGTCGCCGCCAGGGGGCTGCTCGGGCTCGAGGACCTGACGGCGATCCTGGACGACCCGGACGACCGGCGCATTCCGAGCCCGCTGCGCGAAGGCTTGGCGAAGATCGTCGAGACCTTGCGGTTCATCGACGCCAAGCTCGAGACGATCGAGCGACAGCTCGTTCAGGCGGGGCGCGAGAACGCGACCTATCGTCATCTGATCACCGCCCCCGGCTACGAGCCGATTCTGTCCAGCGCCATGGCGGCGATGGTGGTCGACCCCGCCGCGTTCCGGAGCGGCTCGGACTTCGCCGCCTCGCTCGGCCTCGTCCCCCGCCAGGAGGGGACCGGCGGCAAGACGTGGCTCGGCCCGATCAGCAAGCGCGGCAACGGCTATCTCCGCCGGCTGCTGGTCAACGGCGCCACGGCGGTGCTGAACAGCAAGCGCGCCAAGACGGACCCCTGTATGGCGCGACAATCTGGGTGAGAACGGCGCGTCAATCAGGATGAGAAGAAGCGGCCGGGTTTGGGCATGATTGTCGTTGGCGGTTGGGTTTGCAAGACCTGATTGACGCGGAGCGACAAA
>CAIZGR010000519.1 GCA_903932535.1 uncultured Hyphomicrobiales bacterium
CATCGAGGTGGTCATCGGCGGTCGACCCTCCTACAGTCAGGTCCCGACGCCGCGAGACGACGTGCGCCGCCTGTTCGAAGCCGCCGCCGTCGCCATCCCTACGGGCTCCCCCTCGCCCCGGCCCGCGCAGCCACAAGGCAAGAACTCCCACAACGACGAAAAGAGGAATAAGGTCAACCCGTTATCGGGCCCCGGCCCAGATCGAGATGGGGGAGCATCCGCTGCAACGCGCACCACCTGCGCGAATTGAAGGCGCTCGTCGCAATCGAAAAGGAGGAATGGGCGCGCAAGATGCGGCGGCTGCTGCGCCGCGCCTGTGACGCGGCCAAACTCGCCCGGGAACGGGAGCTTCCGTTGAAGCCTCGCCTGATCGCCGCTTTCGAACGCCACTCCGACGCGATCGTCGCCGAAGGGCTGGCCTTGCACGAGGCGCAGCCGCCGCCGGCGGCGCGGGGCGGCGAAAAACGCCGCGGTCGCGCGCCGCGCGGCGCCGGACATAATCTGCTGGCGCGGTTCTCGGCGCGCAAAAACGACACGCTGCGCTTCCTGCACGACCCCTCCGTTCCGTTCACCAGCAACGAGGCCGAACGCGACGGCCGCATGATGAAGGTGCGCCAGAAAATCTCCGGCGGCTTCCGCTCCCTCGCAGGCGCGGCCCATCTCGCGACGATCCGCTCGTTCATTTCCACCGGCAAAAAGCAGGGCTGGAAAATCGTCGACGCCTTGACGTCCGATCCCCAAAGCCTCGCAAAATTCCTGCGCCTTGCGTGAACCGGCAAACGAACCTGGGCGGTTACGAATCCTTAACCATAAACGTCAAGACTCCCTTCCGACGCCGATTGCAGCCGGCCCTCCGCACCCGCGAGGGCGGCGAGAAACGGCGTCGTGGACGCTGAGCAGGAGAGGCAAGGCATGCCGATTGATTTCGAGGCTCCCCGACTGAAGGAACTGAAGCCCCGCATCATGGTGTGCGGCGTCGGCGGCGCCGGCGGCAACGCGGTCAACAACATGATCCACTCGGGCCTGTCCGGGGTCGACTTCATGGTCGCCAACACCGACGCGCAGGCTCTCTCGTCCTCGCGCGCCGAGCGAATCATTCAGATCGGCCTCCAGGTGACGGAAGGGCTCGGCGCCGGATCGAAGCCGGAGATCGGCAAGGCGGCGGGCGAGGAGGCGCTCGACGAGATCCGCGACTGCCTCGCCGGCGCGCACATGGTCTTCCTCACCGCCGGCATGGGCGGCGGCACCGGGACGGGCGCGGCGCCGGTCATCGCCCGGGCGGCCCGCGAGATGGGCATCCTCACCGTCGGCGTCGTCACCAAGCCGTTCCAGTTCGAAGGCGGCCGGCGCATGCGGGTCGCCGAGGCCGGCATCGCCGAATTGCAGAAGGCCGTCGACACGCTGATCGTCATCCCGAACCAGAACCTGTTTCGCGTCGCCAGCGAACGGACGACCTTCACCGACGCCTTCGCGATCGCCGACCAGGTTCTGTGCTCGGGCGTCGCCTGCATCACCGACCTCATGGTCAAGGAGGGCCTCGTCAACCTCGACTTCGCGGACGTGTGCGCGATCATGTATGAAATGGGGACCGCGATGATCGGCGCTGGCGAAGCGACGGGAGAAGGTCGCGCGCTCCGGGCCGCCGAAGCGGCGATCGCCAATCCGCTGCTCGACGAAACCTCGATACGCTGCGCCCGCGGCCTGCTCGTCTCGATCACCGGAAGTCGCGATCTGACGCTGTTCGAACTCGACGAAGCCGCGAGCCGGATCCGCCAGGAGGTCGACGACGACACCAACATCATCGTGGGCGCGACCTTCGACGCCGCCCTCGGCGACGCCATCCGGGTGTCGGTGGTCGCAACGGGCATCGATCAGCCGGCCGAGATCAACGGGATGGCCGATCTGCCGCGCGCCGAGACCGCTTTCCAGGCCCTCGCCGAGTCGGTTCTCGACGCCGACGCGGCGCTTCCGCGCGACGGGATCGCGGAGGCCCAGACACGGACGCCCCCTGCGGCGGCCGTCATTCCGTTTCCGGTCTTGAGCGAGCGGCGCAAGGGCGTCGACGAGCATGGCCGCGAAGACGCCCGAGTCAATCGTCATCCGTCGTTGCTGGAGAGACTCGGCTTCGTGTCGGAGCGGCGGCAGGCCCAGCGAGCGGCAGGGTGGCGCTGAGCCGCAGGGCGAGGCAGAGAGGGAACGCCGCGGCCGGACCCGGTCGCGGCTCCGCAGTCTCCGAGGGCGAAGCCCCGACGGTCCGCCGAGACCGCCGTCATCGGGGATGCCAACCGGGAATCGTATACCTTATTGGCGCGATTGAGATAATTCGCGCGCGGCTCCGCCGGCGATTGGACGCGCGGCTCCGCCGGCGATTGGACGCGCGTCTCGCCAAGCGCGACGTTCCGGGCGCTCTGCGGGCAGGCTCGGCTCTCGCTTCTCTTCGACTTCGGCAGAATTCAGCGACGCAATTTGTGTGTTGCGGGACGCCGAATGGCTCGCTACGCTGAAAACGGCGCCGGCTTTCCTCGGGGACGGAACAGGTCTCCGGAAAAAGGCGCCGTGCGGAAGCCATGCCGAGGGGGGCGTCGATGGAGCAGGGAAAGCCGAAGGAAAGCTGAAGCTCGAACCGGGCGAGGCGCGCCGCGCCCTCGTGGACCTTCGATTTGGTACACTTGAAAATTTACCCCGTTTGCTTGTTATCGAGTCCCGCCGACGCAAGAATACGTTGAGCCAGCCGTTTGAAAAGGGCGCCACGGCGCGAAGAACACTCGTTCCGACCGCGTCGACTGGCGGCGAAAAGCGCATCGAAGGTCCTCCGTTCAGAATTGCGCAGTTGGACTTTGGGGACGTGCCGGGCGGCCCGGCATGTCCCTCGGACGGGGGGTCGGCAGGACCGTACGGGCGGGAAGTCGAATCGGCCGTTGCAGGTCGGGCCGCTCTAACGAACCGGACGGAGACCATGGCCGCCGATGACAAAGACTTGCGAGAACTCGATGTCCAGGACTTCCGGGCGTGGTGGGCGCAGAGCGCGCCCGCCAGGCCGGCAGACCGCCCCTCCGGATCCCGGATGCGGATCGCGGCAACGCTGACGTTCGTCGCACTCGCTTCGATCGCCGTGCTCGCGCTCGACGGCGGCGGCTCGAGCCCGCCGAAAAGGCCGCTTGTCGCGGCGGTCGTCGACGGCGCCGCCACGACGCAACCGACCCCCGGCGAGACCGCGACGGCGTCGCGCGACGACGGCCCTTCAACCCAGGAAAACGCGCCGCCGGCGCAGGTCGCCAAGGCGCAATCGCCCGAGCCCGAGACGCAGGCGTCGCTCGCTTCGCCTCCAGCCGTCGACGCGGTCCCGCTCGAGGCGGTCCCGCCGGTCGCGCCGAACGCCGCGACGTCGCGCTCGGAAGCGCAAGGCGCCCCGCCGTCGACGCCGTCTCCCGACGCCAAGCCGGCTCGGACCGCGGCTCCGCGGCCATACGAGGCGCCGAAGCCGCCCGCGGGGTCCGAACCCGAGCCGGCGAATGGCGCTCTCGGGGTCGAGCCGGCGGTCAAGCCGGATTCGCCGGCGAAACATCCGCAGGCAAAGTCTCCGTCCCGCGTCGTGGTCGCCAAGAGGGAGGCGGCCGGCCCCGCCATGGCCCCGGACACGAGCGCCCTGGCGCTCCTGCCCGAGCCGCCCGTCAGGCCCGACAGAGCGGCGATCGAGACTGGTCCTCCGCAAACCGCGACCGACTCTTTTCCGGCCTCGGACGCGCCCGACGACGCGATGCGGCAGTCGGTCAACCGCGTGCTGCACACCATCGGCGGCCTGTTCGGCGGGCGAAGCGCGCCTGCGGGGTTGTCCGAGCCGGCGTCCGCGCCGGCAGGCTGGGCCGTCCAGTTGGCCGCGCCGAAATCGGAAGCCGAGGCCCGGAGCGATCTTCGGCGCCTCGGCGCCCAGTATGCTTCCGCGCTCGAGGGGTCGAAGATCGACATGCGCAAGGCCGTCGTCGATGGCGAGACGGTCTATCGCTTACGCGTCGTCGCCTTGTCCAAAGCCGACGCCGCCGCGCTTTGCGCCAGACTGAAGGACGACGGCGCCGACTGCTTCGTGGCGCGTTGACAGAGACATTTGTCGCGACTGAGGACATGAAGCCTCGCGAAGCGGATCGATAGGGGTAGCGATCGGCTTTCGCCGACGCCGAATAGGCCCGAGTTGCGCTCGCGCCTCGATCTCTGCCCGAGTTCAAATCTGGCCGGAGAATATCGCCGCATCCCGCGGGCCACCCGGAACTTCCGACCGCTCGTCAAAATTGTCAAAATTCCTTGATTAGTTTGGGATCGAATGGCGCGAGACCGTAAGCGGTCGCCGCGGCAGCCTCGGCGTGCGTCTCCTGGAGGATTTTTCGCTTGAACCTCATCAACGCCCACGAACGCGCGCTCGAGGCCATCGCGCTCGCCGGCCTCGTGGCGGTTTCCTACGCGTCCACCAATCTCGACAACTTTCTCGTCCTCTCCGCCTATTCCGCCAAGTCCGGTTATCGGCCGTTCCTCGTCAAGCTGACGTTCGTGCTGGTCTGCCTGACCGTCGTCCTCGCGAGCCTTCTGCTCGCGCGCGCCGCGGACACGCTCATCGCCGAAAAGCTTCGCTATCTCGGCGCCGTCCCGATCGGAATCGGCCTTTACCAACTGGGCGCGCTCGTGTTTCGACGCCGGGGTCCGAAAGACGGAGGCCCGGACGGCGAGACCGCGCTTGTCGGATGGACGCTCTATCTGGGCTTCGGCTTCGCGCTGCTCGCCAACAGCAGCGACAGCGTCGTCGTTCTCGCGCCCCTCTTCGCCGATCTGAGGCTCGCCTTCGTCGTCGTCTGCGCGAGCGCGGCCGTCGCGGTGGCGGTCGCGATGGCCGGCGTCGCGGACCGGATCGCGCGTTTTCCGCTGTTGCGGGCGAAGGTCGAGAACATCGCCGACTGGGCGCTGCCCTTCCTTCTGATCGCGATCGGTCTCATGATCCTTCTCGACAAGCCCGCGGACGCCTTCGTCGTGGCCGGCGATCCTGCGGGTACATAAACCGATTCCAACTTCCGGGCGGCGGCGCAAATTGGACTCTTCCCGCATTCTCGTCATCGGCGACGTGATGACCGACGTGGTCGTCCGCCCGGAGGGGCCGCTCGCGCGCGGGTCGGACCGGCGGGCGCGCATCCGCTTCGAGCCGGGCGGGTCGGGCGCCAATCAGGCGGCGTGGCTCGCGGCCTTCGGCGTCGCGGTCGATTTCGTCGCCCGGGTCGGGGCGGCCGACGTCGAGGCGGAATCGGCGCGGCTCGCGGCGGCCGGCGTGACGCCGCATCTTTCCGGCGACCCGGACCGTCCGACCGGACGGCTGGTCGCGCTGATCGACCCGGACGGCGAGCGCAGCTTCTACACCGACCGCGGCGCCAACGCGGCGCTCGGGCCGGCCGACATTTCCGACGGGCTGATCGCGCGCGCGGTCCATATCCATCTCTCCGGCTACGCCTTTTTCGCCCCCTCGCCGCGCGCGGCCGTCCTCGACGTCATGCGCCGCGCCGGGGCGACGCCCGTCAGCGTCGATCCGGCG
>CAIZGR010000520.1 GCA_903932535.1 uncultured Hyphomicrobiales bacterium
GCCGCCCGCGCCGGCTGCGCCCGAGGGGGCGCCGCCCGAACCGCCCGCGCCGCCTGCGCCGCCGGCGATCGATCCCGCATTGGTCAGGGTCGTGATCGTCGCGGCGTTCGCCACGCCCGCGCCGCCCGCGCCGCCCACGCCGGAAAGGCCGGAGTACGCGCCCAATCCGCCGACGCCTCCAGCGCCGCCTGTGATCGTGGCGCCGGCCTCGTTGGTCAGCAAATCGATGCTTGCGCCGGATGCGTTCCCTACGCCCGCGCCGCCTGCGCCGCCCGTGCCGCCCCTGCCGGCATGGACCAGTTCGCCGCTGCCGCCGCCGGCGCCGCCGGCGCCGCCGGCGATCGACCCGCTGTTGGTCAGCGTCGTGATCGTCGCAACATTCGTTGCGCCGGAGGCGCCCGCGCCCCCGGCGCCGCCATTGGCGGAGACGCCGCCGAGTCCGCCGGCGCCGCCCGCGCCGCCCGTGATCGATCCGCTGTTGGTCAGGGTCCCGATCAGTCCCAGATTCGCCATTCCAACGCGGCCGGCGCCGCCGGCGCCGCCCCCGACGAACTGCGGGGCGCTGGCTCCGTAGCCGGCGCCGCCGGCGCCGCCAGCGATCGATCCGCTGCTCGCGAGCGTCGTGATCGTGCCCGCGTTCTCGACGCCCGAACCGCCCGAGCCGCCGCTCGCGCCGGCGCCGACGCCGCCGCCGCCGGCGCCGCCGACGATCGATCCGCCGTTGGTCAGCGACGTGATCGTCCCCGCGTTGTTCCCCACGGCCGCGCCGCCCGAGCCGCCGTGTCCGCCGCCGCCGCCTCCGGCGCCGCCGGAGATCGTCGCCCCGCCCTGGTTGAGCAGGGAGTCGATCGTCTGCCCGGGTGCGGCGTACACGCCCATGCCGCCCAAACCGCCGCTGCTTGTCCCCCCGGCGATCGTCCCGCTGTTCCCGAGCGTGCCGATCCCGCAATATGCGGCGGCGACGCCGGTCGGGCCGCCCGCGACGCCGACGCCGGCGTTGACGGTGATGTCTCCGGAGTTGCCGTAGACCGTGCCGGCGAAGTCGCTCGAGATGATCTGGGGCGAGCCGTCGCAAGGGACCGCATGCGCGGGGGCGCCGCCGACCGCGAAGGCGAGCGCCGAGGCGCCGGCGAGGAGCGCCGCGCGCGAACGGGCGCCGCTTCCGGCCCCGAGAGCGCCTTCGAACCCATGAGCGCGGCTCCGAGCCTGCGCCGCGAAATTATTTCCTTTGGTCGCCTTCGTCACTGCCCAGCCCCTTCGAAAGATACGTCCGCCGACGGTCCTGGAGACTCGTCGATGCGAATCTTTCGATAGCGGAAGTTGGGCGGCGAATCTTGATCACATTCCGCGCTCGAGGCCGAAAACGCGCTTTTTTGCGACAATATTTTTCACCGCCCGGGTGGCTCGAAGGCGGACCGGCCCGGAATCGAGGCGCGGCGGCGGCTCCGGGCGTCCGCGTTCGCCGGCATGACGGGGCGGGCGAGGCAGGGGGCAGGCGACCGCGCGTCGCGCAGCCGACGCAGGTCCGTTCGCCCGCGCCGGCCGCCGACCTCGACGGGCCGAGCCAGTCTTTTGTTTATATTGTGAATTTTCCTTATCTTCCCCCGAGCATCGATGCTATGCGGTCCTTTCGCAGGCTTGATCGCCGCGCTGCGGCCGGGGAGCATGATGGGTCGGACGATCTGGCGGTTCGCGGGCTTCACGTTCAGCGCCGAGGGCGGCCTCGAAGGTGAGAGCGGCCCGGTCGCCCTGCAACCGAAGGCGGGCGGCCTGCTCGAGCTTCTGCTGAGGGCGAACGGCGCCGCCGTCAAAAAGGAGACGATCGCCGCGGCGCTGTGGCGCGACGCGCCGCCGTCGGACGATTCGCTCGCACGCACCGTCCTCGCCCTGCGCAGGGCCTTGGGCGAGGACGGGGGCGCGATTTACGGCGGGGGTTTCAAGCTCGCCTGTCCCGTGGAGACCGTGGGCGGCGCGGACGGACCCTTCCCCTCCGCCGCGGCGGCGCTGTTGCGCACCGTCTGGGAGATCGCCGCGAGCCGCACGTTTTGCAGCCTTCCGCGCGCCATGGAGGCGCTGCGCTTTACGGTCGCCCGCTTTCCCAACTATGCGCCCGCCTGGAAGATCATGGCGGACGTCACCACCGCCCAGACGATCTACGGGGAACTGTCGACTGGCGTCGCAGCGGCGCAGATGGCGGATTGCTGCGAAAAAGCGCTTCGCGCCGATCCCCGATGCGTCGAGGCGCTGGCCGCGCGCGGATGGGCGCTCGCGATGTTCGCCGGACGCGACGACGAGGGCCGCAGGCAAATCGACGAGGCGATCGGGCGGAGACCGGACTGGCAGAGTTTTTTTTACAGCGCTTGGCTTCGGGTCGATCGTCGCGATCTCGCGGGCGCGATGGCGGATATCGAGGCGGCGCTCGAGTTGAGCCCGCTCGACCGGACCCTCCTCGACCTGCGCGCCTGGATCATGCTTTGCCAGGGCAGGCTCGACGAAGCCGACGCGCTCGCCCGCAGCGCGGACGCCCTTCGCCCCGATGTCGGCGCCACGATCTCCGTGCGCGCGGTCGCGGCCTGCGAGCGCGGCGATTTTGCGCGCGGCGTCGCGCAGGCCGAGCGTGGGGCCGCCTCGAAGGAACCCAGCCGTATCGCGCTGAGCGTTCTCGCCTACGCCTGCGCCAAAGCCGGCGACGTCCCGCGCGCGCGCCAGACCATGGCGGCGATCAGCGCGCGGCCCAACGGACAAACGGCGTCCTTCCTGGCGCCGGCGCTGGTCGCCCTCGGCGAGCTCGCGGAGGCCGAGCGGCAGTTGCGGCGCGCCGAAGACGAGCATTGCCCGTGGCGGGCGTTTGCGTGGTGCGATCCGAGGCTGAAACCGCTCACGGAAGCGGGTCTACAACGTCAACGGCGTGTTTGACGCGCTCGGCGCCAAGCGTTACCTCTTGCTCCGAGTCCGTTCCCAACATCGCTCCCTCAGCGGGGGAGCCGGGAAACGCATCGAGAGCCCCTCGGGAGATTCGACTGTGACCTTTTCCGCGCCGGCCGCCGAAGCCCCTAAGCCCCTCGACGTCGCCTCGACCGTGGAGCGCGCCCGCGCGGCTTGGCGCGCAGGGCGCGCGGACGAAGCGGAGATGGGCTGCCGGCAGGTGCTCGCCGTGTGGCCGGGCCAGACCGACGCGACCTACCTGCTCGGCCTCATGGCCTACACCTACGGCAATCTCGACCTCGCCATCGCCCATGTGCGCCAGGCCTGCCAGGCGCCGCGCGCGCCCGCCGTCTATCTCAGCGACTTCGCCGAGATGCTGCGGCAGAAGGGGCTGCTCGCCGAGGCCGAGCAGGCCGGGCGGCGCGCGGTCGCGCTGGCGCCGGAATTCGTCGGGGCGTGGAACAACCTCGGCATCGTCCTTCAGGAGGCGCTGAAGCTCGACGAGAGCCGGCTCTGCCTCGAACGCGCGCTGCGGCTCGAGCCGAACGACGCCCAGACGCTCAACAACCTCGGCAACACCCTCAAGCGGCTCGGCCGCGCGGCCGAGGCGGAAAAGCGCTGGAGCGCGGCGCTCGCGCTCAGGCCCGACTACGCCGAAGTCCACAGCAACCTCGCCAACCTCCTGCTCGACCAGGGCGAGTACGATCGCGCCGAGGCCTCGGCGCGGCGCGCGATCGGGATCAGCCCTCGCCTCGCAGACGCCTATGTCAATCTCGCCGCCGTCCGCACCGCGCGCCACGCCCATGGCGAAGCGCTGCAGGTTCTGGACGCGCTGCTCGCCTTCGCGCCAGGGCATTCGCGCGCGCTCGCGGCCCGCGCGCTGGCGCTGAAAGAGCTCGACCGGCTCGACGAGGCGCTCGACACGGCCCGGCGCGCCGCAATGGCGGCCCCCGAGAGCCCCGAGGCGCACAACGCCATGGGGTCCGTCTATCAGGCGATGGGCCGGTTCGAGCCGGCGCTCGAGGCTTACGAGCGCGCCGCCGCCCGGCCCGGCCCGGCGCAGATGGACGCGATCGCCAATCGCGGCGGGCTGTACATGGAGTTCGGCCGCAAGGAGGAGGCGCTGAAGGCGATGGAGGAGGCGGCCAAGGCTTTCCCCGACGCGCCGGGCATCCTGTTCGGCCAGACGGACCTTCGAAAGTTCAAACCGGGCGACCCGCTGATCGGGCGGATGCAGGCGCTGCTCGCCCGCGAAGGAACCGCGGCCGGCGACCGGACGACGCTCCATTTCGGCCTCGCCAAGGCGTTCCTCGACATCGGCGACTCGGCCGCGGCGTTCCGCCATTACGACGAGGGCAACCGCCTCAAGCGCGCGACCTTCGTCTACGACGGCGAGGCCAGCGCGCGCTGGATGGCGGGCGTCGCCGAAGCCTTTTCGCCCGAGCTGCTCCAGGCGAAGGCGGGCGCCGGCGCGCGCTCCGGCATGCCCGTGTTCGTCGTCGGCATGCCGCGCTCGGGCACGACGCTGATCGAGCAGATCCTCGCCTCGCACCCGCTCGTCCACGGCGCGGGCGAGCTCCGGACGCTGCATGTGCTGAGCGGCCGGATCGCCGACTTTCCGGCTGGCGTCCCGGACGCGATCGGCGCCCAGTGGCGGGCGATCGGCGAGGCCTATCTCGCCCATGTCGCGCCGATGGCGGCGGGACGGCGCCACGTCGTCGACAAGATGCCGTCGAACTTCCAGCTCTGCGGCCTGATCCGGCTCGCGATGCCGGACGCCAAGATCATCCACAGCCGGCGCGACGCGGTCGACACGTGCCTCTCATGCTACACCAAGCTGTTCGCGGGCGAGCAGTCGTTCACTTACAATCAAGCGGAGCTCGGCCGGTTCCACCGCGGCTATCAGGCGCTGATGGCGCACTGGCGCGCGGTTCTGCCCGCCTCGCATTTCCTCGAGGTGGACTACGAGGCGGTGGTGGACGACACCGAGGGTCAGGCGCGGAGAATGCTGGACTTCCTCGGCCTGCCGTGGGACGAGCGGGTGCTGAAGTTCCACGAGACCGAGCGGCCCATTCGCACCGCGAGCGTCAACCAGGTGCGCGAGCCGATCTACAAGACCTCGACCGGCCGCTGGAAGAAGCACGCGGCGCAACTGGGGCCGCTGCTCGACGCGCTGGAGGTGAGCGCGGGTTAGGGAAGCCGGCTTTCGATCGACGGCGGCCGTCGGGACCTCGTTACCGGAAAGCTCGTAAGGAGAGCGGCGCGATGCTTTACGCCCTATTGATGCTGTGCGTGCTGGGCAGCCTTCTGGCGGCCTGGATGGGAAATCGGGCGGCGACGCCGCTTTTCCTCCTCGCGCTCGCGGCCACGGCGGTCGCTTTCGCTGCCGACGTCACCACCCCGCTGACGATCAGCCTCTGATGCGCGCGCTCTACCTTTCCGCCAATCTCGCCAACGCCTGGGTGCTTCTGGCGGTGCTCGCCGGCTCCTTTGTGATGCAATTCGCCTTGGCCGAGCCGCCCTGCCCCCTTTGCGTCATGCAGCGCATCGCCATGATGATGGCCGTGCTCGGCCCCTGCCAAACGCTCGTCGCCGCGGAGCGCGAAGGGCTGACGCCGCGAACGATCGGGCTCGGCGCCGGCATCGCGGTCCTCGCCAGCCTGCTGGGGGCGGCGATCTCGATCCGCCAGATTCTGCTGCATATCCTGCCCGGCGATCCGGGCTTCGGCGGCGCGGCGATGGGCTATCACCTCTATACCTGGGCGGCGATCGCGTTCACGTGCAACATCGCCGCCGCGGGCGCGCAGCTCGTCGGGCTGCGTTGGTTCGCGGGCGCTCCCGCAGCGCCGGCGCCGGGCGCGCGGACGACCATGGCCGCGCTCGCCGTCGTGCTCGTGGCCAACATCCTCTCGGTGATCGCCGAGGCGGGATGGGCGTGGAAGCTGCCCGACAACCCGACGGGCTATCTGCTTTTCGGCTGATGGCCGGGCGCGCCTCGAGGGCCGGCGCCGCTTACCCTTCAGAGCCTCGCGCCCAGACCTTTGATTTCCCGGTCTCGCCGAGCCTTCGGCGCCGCGGTCGGCGAGCGCGTCGACGAACACGCGCTATCGCGCGAACACTCCACGAATGTCCGCGGGCGTCTCGGCCGCGTCGCGGATGTCGAGCAGGCGCTCGATGTGGTCGAGATGCGTGTCCATGAGCTCGGCCGCGCGCGCGCCGTCGCGCGCCGCGAGCGCGGCGACGAGGGCTTCGTGCGCGTCCTCCGAGCAGGAGCGCGTCGCGCGCGCGCCGTAGAGGCCGATGATCAGCGACGTCCGCGCGACGAGGTCCTCGAGGAACCGGGTCAGCACGGCGTTCCCGGCCGCCTCGGCGAGCCGCAGATGAAAGAGGCCGGACAGCCGGATCGATTCGCCGCGGTCGCCCCGCGCCTGCGCGGCGCAGCCGGCGTGCGCGTTCGCGCGCAGGTCCTCGAGCGCGCCGGGATCGATGCGCGACGCGGCGGCGAGCACGATCGCGCGTTCGACCGCGCGGCGCGCCGCGAAGACGTTGCGCGCCTCCTCCGCGCCGGGGCTCGCGACGAACGCGCCGCGGTTCTGGTGGAGCGCCACCACGCCCCGCTCCGCCAGCACGATCAGGACGCGCCGGATCTGCGAGCGGCTGCAGTCGAACGCCTCGCACAAGGGCGCCTCGGGCAGCTTCGCGCCGGCTGCGAGCTTCTGCTCCATCACCGCCCCCACCACGCGGTCTACGATCGCCGCGTCAGGCGGCGGCTGCCGCAGGTCGTCGTCAATCAGCGCCATCAGTCCCCACGCCCCCTTCGGGCCCGAGCCGGCGCGGCGAAGACCGGCGCCTGAAGTCGAAATTCGTTTCCCGCCGGCCGCTTCAAGGGCTGACGCATTCGGCGGCATTGTCTGCCCTGTCTTTGCGCTCATGCACAAATATTGGCGGATTGTCGACAATCTTCTCTATCCATGTTGACAAGAATTTGCCCGGGCAGCAACTTCGAGAGCGTCCGCGCGATGACGCGCGCCTCCTCGTCCGGGGCGCGCCACGGCCGCACTTCGGAGGATATCCCGCATGACGTCCCATACGACTGTCCGCGCCGGCCTTTTCGGCCTCGCGTCCCTTCTCGCGCTCGCCGCCGCCGTCCCGGCGGACGCTGCAAACCCCGTGCTCAAGATCGGCTTCGTCGGCGTGACCAGCGGTCCCGCCGCCGCGTGGGGCACGTCCAACGTCCGCTCGATGCAGACGCTGGCCGAGTGGTGGAATTCTCAGGGCGGCGTGAAGATCGGCGACAAGACCTACGACATCGACGTCGTCACCTTCGACGACCAGAAGGACCCGAAGCGCGCCATAGCCGGCATGGAGAAAATGGCCCAGGAGGGCATCCACTACGTCGTCGGGCCGAACGTCGACGACGGCGCGGCGGCGGTGCGGCCGGTCGCCGAGAAGTCGGGGATCGTCTACTTCCCCTACGAGATCGAAGAGCGTCGTGTAGGGAA
>CAIZGR010000521.1 GCA_903932535.1 uncultured Hyphomicrobiales bacterium
CGGTCGTCGGCGCCGGGGCCGCGCCGGCCGCCCCCGCCGAGCCTCCGCCCGCCGCGGCTCGATCCGCCGCGCCGGAAGCCGCGCCCGCCGGCCACGACGCGATCCTCGCCATCCTGGAGAAGCTGGCGGACCTACGCGCCAAGGGGATTCTGACGGACGCCGAGTTTTCGGCGAAGAAGGCGGAGCTGCTGAGGAGGCTGTGAGGGCGGCGTATGCGGCGGCGGACCCTCATCCGCCGCCTTCGGTGGCGCCTTCTCCCCGAGGGAGAAGGGCGCCAACGCCCAATGTCAAGTCGTGATATCCGCAAACGTTCATCGCGGCGGCGCCCCTTCCCCCTCGGGGGGAAGGTGGCCGGCGAAGCCGGCCGGATGAGGGCCTCGACCTCGCCGCGCCCCTACGGCCCCTCCAGAAAACTGTACAGCCCCTTCGCCTCGGGCGCCGGCCCGCGCCGCTCGCCGACGGCCTCGACCTTGACGGCGAGCCAGCGGGGGCCTTGGGCGAAGCTCAGGACGTCGCCCGGGCGGAGCGAGCGGCTCGGCTTGTCGAGCGGGGTGCGGGCGGCGCCTCGGGCGAGGCGGACGCCGCCTTCCTCGATGATTCGCGCGGCGAGGCTCCGCGTCTTGAAGAATCGTGCGCGCCAGAGCCAGACGTCGGCGCGGCAGGTTTCGGCGGCTTCGTTCAAGCGGGGGTCCCTGTCAGGGGTGGAGCGGGGCGCCGGGGGCGCCGGCGGCGGCGTTTGCGCGCCTCGGCCGGCGGAGGCGGCGCGGCGCGCTCCTGCGCCGGCGCGGCGGCCGGGCGGGGCGGGGCAGGGGGCCTCGGCCCGTAAGGGCGGCGCCGCCACAGGACGGCCTCGGCCGGATCGGCGGTCTTGATCCGCACGAAGCCGAGGCCTCTCAGGATTGGCTCCGCCTGTTCGGCCGTCCAGCCGGCCGCGGCGAGCAGGGCGGGCGTCAGCGCGACGCAATCGGGCCGCTCGGACGCGGCTTCGCGCGCCATCGCGTCGAATGTCTCCAGCGCCGCCACCGGGATGGCGAGGCCCCCGACCGCGGCGAGGCCGCGCAGGCTCAGCGCCTCCGGCGGCGGGACGGGATGGGGCAGCACGCTCGGGCCTTCCGGCGCCGGGCGCCAGCGCGGCGCGGCGAGCTCGGCGAACACCGTGCCGATGGTTTGCGCTTCCGGCGCGAGCAGCCCCGGCAGATAGAGCGAGAAGGCGCCGAAACGGACGCCGAAACTCTTCAAAATGCGCCGCTCGCCGCGGCTGAGCGCGCGGACGTGCTCGTCGGCGGCGCGGCGGTCGAGCACGCCGGACCGCTCGACGAGCTGGTAGGCGACGCCGCGCGCGAGGCCCCGCAGGCGGCCGTCGGCGATCGCCTCGATCAGATGCTTCAGCGGCGCGAGGACCCGGCTCGCCTCCGAGGCCACGAAGGCCTCGAGCCGGCGCGCGGCGCGCTCGCGCGCCGCGTGCTGCCCGAACTCGCCGATGAGCCGCACCTGCGGCTTGAACGGTTTGCCGCCGACGATCTCCCCGGCCGCGATCCCGCGCCACGCCACCACGCCGCCCGCGCCGAGCGCGAAGGCTTCGTCCGTCTCGCCCGCGAGCTCGCCGAGCCGCCGCGCGACTTCCGGCGCGACGGCGCGCTCGACCGCGCCGCGCAGCGCGCGCGCCTCGAGCGCGGTGTCGCCGCGCACCGGCTCGAACTGGACGCCGGTCAGGCGCCCGACCACGTGGCCCTCGACCGTCACCTCGCCGTCGGCGGCGATGCCGCCGAGCACGGGGCCCGCGTGCTGGTGGAGCGAGCGCAGCAGCGTGCTGGTGCGCCGGTCGACGAAGCGCTGCATCAGCGACTGGTGCAGCGTGTCGGAGAGGCGATCCTCGAGCGCGCGGGCGCGGCCCTGCCACCCCTGCGGGTCGGCGAGCCAGTCGGCGCGGTTGGCGATGTAGGCGAGCGTGCGCACGCGGGCGAGGCGGGTCTGGAGCGCGTCGATGTCGCCGTCCGCGCGGTCGAGCGCGGCGAACTGGCCCTGCATCCAGTCTTCGGGGACGCGCCGATCGCCCTGGGTCAGGTGCTCGAACAGGCCGCCGATGAGGCGGGTATGCTCCTCCTGCGTCGTCTTGCGGAAGTCCGGGGTCTGGCAGGCCTCCCACAGCCGCTCGAGGTTCGCCCGGTCGCGCACGCGGCGGACGACGAGGTCGTCGGCCGAGAGCTGGCGCAAAGTCGTCTCGTCCTGCGCCTCCTCGGAGAGGCGCAGGCCGTGCAAGGGCGGCGGCGCGGCGAGCGAGCGCATCAGTTGCGGCAGCGAGGAGAAGTCGAGCGCCGGGTTGCGCCATTCGGCGCCCTGCACCGGCGGGAAGACGTGGCCCTCGACCGCGGCGACGACGTCGGGGTCGAGGTCGGGCGCGTCGCCGGTCACGCCGAAGGCGCCGTCGCGGCGGAAGCGGCCGGCGCGTCCGGCGATCTGGCCGATCTCCTGGGAATGGAGGCTGCGGGTGCGCCGTCCGTCGAACTTGCGCAGGCCGGCGAAGGCGACATGGTCGACGTCCATGTTGAGGCCCATGCCGATGGCGTCGGTCGCCACCAGGAAATCGACCTCGCCCGACTGGAACAGCCCGACCTGGGCGTTGCGGGTTCGGGGCGACAGCGATCCCATCACCACCGCCGCGCCGCCGCGATGCCGGCGGATCAGCTCGGCGATGGCGTAGACGGCTTCGGTGGAGAAGGCGACGACGGCGCTGCGGCGGGGCAGGCGGGTGAGCTTCTTCGGCCCGGCGTAGCTCAGCGTGGAGAGGCGCTCGCGGAACTGGATCTCGGCGCCGGGGCAGAGGCGGCGGACCAGCGGGACCATGGTCGCCGCGCCCATCAGCATCGTTTCCGACAGGCCGCGGGCGTGCAGCAGCCGGTGGGTGAAGAGGTGCCCGCGCTCGGGATCGGCGCAGAGCTGGATCTCGTCGACCGCCAGGAACGCGACCTTGCGGTCGAGCGGCATCGCCTCGACCGTGCAGACGAAATATTGCGCGTGGGCGGGGACGATCTTCTCTTCGCCGGTGATCAGCGCGACGCATTTGGCGCCGCGCGCCTTCACGATCCTGTCGTAGATCTCGCGTGCGAGCAGGCGCAGCGGCAGGCCGATCATTCCGGAGGCGTGAGCCAGCATGCGCTCGACCGCAAGATGGGTCTTGCCGGTATTGGTCGGCCCGAGGACGGCGACCAGACGCGAGCGCAGCGGCGAGTCGTTCATGGCCTGGAATGTGGATGAGGAACCGCCGCGCCGCAAGTTCTTGTATCTGTCATATTTCCACGAGCGTCATGGGATTGTCATTTTGGGCTCGCGGCCTTGTGGGGCCGGCCGAACTGGGCCACGTTCCGGCCAAAAGACGGAAGGGAGGCGCGCCATGCATTTCGGCCAGGTCGAGGGGACCGACATTCAGGTCCTCGATCCCCGCTTCAAGCGGATGTTCGCCGGCTGGGCGCGGGTCGAGCGGCTCTGGACGGGCGCGCGGTGGAGCGAGGGGCCGGTCTGGTTTCCCGCGGGGCGCTGTCTTATCTGGTCGGACATTCCCAACAACCGCATGCTGCGCTGGATCGAAGAGTCGGGCGCGGTCTCGGTCTTCCGGGCGCCGTCCAACAATTCCAACGGCAACACCATCGACAACCAGGGGCGGCTCGTGACCTGCGAGCACCTGACCCGCCGGGTGACGCGCACCGAGGTCGACGGCTCGGTCGCCGTCGTCGCCGACCGCTGGCAGGGCCGGCGGCTGAACTCGCCCAACGACGTCGTGGTCAAGTCGGACGATTCGGTCTGGTTCAGCGACCCGGCCTACGGTATTGACACGGACACCGAGGGCGCGCGCGCCGAGCCGGAGATCGACGGCTGCCATGTCTATCGGGTCGACGCGGGCGGCGCGGTCGAGCGGGTGATCGACGACATGGTCCGGCCGAACGGCCTCGCCTTCTCGCCCGACGAGCGCCTTCTCTACGTGGCTGACACCGGCGCGACCCACAAGGAGAACGGGCCGCGCCACATCCGGCGCTTCGCCGTCTCGGCCGACGGGAAAAGCCTCTCCGGCGGCGCGGTGTTCGCGGAGTCGACGTCGGGCCTGTTCGACGGCTTCCGGGTGGACCGGCAGGGCCGGATCTGGACGAGCTGCGAGGAGGGCGTCCACTGCTATGATCCGGACGGGACGCTGATCGGCAAGATTCTCATCCCCGAGACCGTCGCCAACCTCACCTTCGGCGGCGCCAAGCGCAACCGCCTGTTCATCTGCGGCACGAGCTCGCTCTACGCGGTCATGCTGATGACCAACGGCAGCCGGCTCGGCTGAAATGCGCAAATGTCTTGATGCGGAGCATCGACGCACGTAAGCGTTCCCCCGCTGGCGAATTGCGCCCGGCCGCGAGAATTCAGGAACCGAGAGGAGCGACTATGGGGGCGACGATCACGTTCAAGCGTCCGGACGGCCGTGACGCGCAGGGCTATCTGGCCAACGCCGGGCGCGGCAACGCCCCGGGCCTCGTGGTCATCCAGGAATGGTGGGGCCTTTCTGAGCAGATCAAGGCGATCGTCGACCGCTTCGCGCTCGCCGGCTTCGACGCGCTCGCGCCGGACCTCTACAGCGGCGTCGTCGTGCCCTATCACGACGCCGACGCGGCCGGGAAAGCCATGGCGTCGCTCGACTTCAAGGACGCGACCGCGCAGACGGTGCGCGGCGCGGCGAAATATCTGAAGCAGAACGGGTCCAAGGTCGGCATCACCGGCTTCTGCATGGGCGGCGCGGTGGCCATCGTCGCGGCGGCGCAGATTCCCGAGTTCGTGGCCGCGGTCGCTTTCTACGGACTGCCTCCGGCGGACCTCGTCAAGCCGGCCGACGTGAAAATCCCCCTGCAAGGCCACTTCGCCGATCGCGACGATTTCATCACGCCGGCGTCGGTGGACGCGTTCGAGGCGGGGCTGAAGGCCGCCGGCAAGGACTACGAGTTCTTCCGCTACGACGCCGACCATGCTTTCGCCAACGAGCAGCGCGTCGCGGTCCACGACCGGCGCGCCGCGGAACTCGCCTGGAGCCGCGCGATCGCGTTCTTCAAGAAGCATCATTTCGCCTGACGAGCCGGTCCCGGAGGGAGCGCTTCGCGGATAGGGGCTCCGCGACAAGCTCGTTCTTGTCGCCGGGGGCTCGAAGGGGATCGGGCGGAGGCGTTTCCCGCGGAGGGCGCCGTCCGCACGCCGCCGCCCGGACGGACGCCGGAGGCTCGGCGCGTCGCGTTCGACGCCCAGTCCTGCGCCGGTATCGACCCGCAGGCGAAGCGCTTGCGCGCGGCCCTGACCCGGGCGGCCGAGCCGGACGACGCCGTCTTCGCCCGCGGCGCCATCGAATGCGAGAACCCGGCGCCGCCGGAAGAACGAACCCCATTCATGGGGTCATGCGGCGAGCGATTTTCCGGTCATGGTCCACGCGAACGGCTCGGCGACCTCGCGGGACATGAACGCGCGGCTCGGGGCCGGCGCGGCTCGCTGAACCTTCATCGCAGCAGAATTCGACATCCGGTCTCCCGGCGCGCTGCCGCCGTCGGTTCCGCGAGGCCCGGCCGGCCGTGATTTTGCAACTTTCCAGTTGCAATGTTTACAGATATTATCCATTCTTGAATCGGGTGCGGTTCGCCCTCGCAGGCAGCGGGGCGCTGACATGAGGTACGTAAGATGCGTAGTGTTGGAAAGACCTTGATCCTGATCGGAATGTGCGCCGCCGCCGGCGGCGCCCGGGCGGCCACGCTGGTGGTAAAGGATGCTTTCGACTACAAGTGGAGCGAGAGTTCTTCGCCGCCTTATACATCGAGTTTTACGCTGGTTCCGTCGAGCCCGGCGTTCGTCTCGGCATTCGATACGTCGCTCGGGAAGCTGGAATCGCTGCAAATCGACTGGAGTCCTATCGAGCTGTCGGCGAAAGGGTATGGAGTCCTCGGGAACTCGGCGGCCCTCATCGGCAGCGTCGCCGCCTCGACGTCCGTCGGCGGCTACACAATCCCGGGCAGCCTGCATGTCGAGGCGACGACCTCGGGCGCCGGTCCGATAAGCTTCGACACGACAGGAAACGCCATCGGTGCAACTTTTGACGCAGGAAACAACCCCGGCAACGTCTTCGCGGACGCAGCGAACGGGAAGGGCCTGGAGATCAGCTGGAACACGGGCGCCATTCGGACCCTGCCGGGAACGTCGTTGTCGCCGTCGCAAATCGGGCTCATCGTGTTCGGCGTGAGCAAAGGACCGAATCCGGCGCCGCTGACGGCGGAGTTGCAGGGCGACCTGACCGTCACCTACGCGTATGACGCCGCCCCCGAGCTTTCGACCTGGGGGATGATGCTCGCAGGCTTCGCCGGCCTCGGCCTCGCGGGCCGGCGCGGGTCGCGGAAGAAGGCGGCGCTTTGGGCGTAGCCGCCGCCGCGCGAGCGGCAAGGCGAAAGCCATGAGGCGAACGCTGTCCGTGAGAGCGGCGAAGGCGCGAAAAGGCGCCCGCGCCGCTTGCTTCGGGCGACGGGCTTCAGTTCGTCCCGCTTTGGGACGTACGCTGCGTGTCGGCGGTCTGCTGGGTCGACGACTGGCCGTTCGACGCCGCGGTCCCGTAAGGACAGGCCATCGCCGGAGCGGCAACCGCCGCAAACCCCAAGCCGATCAGCAACACAAACAGTTTGTTTCGCATGGCGACCTCCGTTCGTCCCATCCCGGGAAGCAGAGTGTAACGGCCCGGCGGCGGCGCGCAAGCCGCCGCGCGGGCATAAGAAAACCGGAAGCGCGGGCGGGGCTTCGCGTCCGCGCGATCGGGCGCCGTCAGCCCTCGAGCCGCCACAGCCGCAGCGCGTTGGCGGCGAACAGCTTGTCGCGCTCGCCGGCCGAGGCGCCGCGGGTCAGGGCGTGGCTCGCGGCGAGCCAGATGGAGAGCGAGGCCGTGAGGGTGCAGACGGGCCAGTCGCTGCCCCAGACGACGCGGTCCCAGCCGAAGCGCTCGACGACGTGCTCGACATAAGGGCGGAGGTCTTCGAGCACCCAGGCTTTCGGGTCGGCGGTGGCGACGATCCCCGAAATCTTGGCGCAGACGTTGGGACGGCGGGCGATCTCGGCGATTTTTTCGCGCCAGGGCTGGGCCATGCGTTTCGCGACCGCCGGGGCGCCGCAATGGTCGAGAACGAAGGCGACGCCGGGGCAGGCGTCGACGAGCCCGATCGCCTTGTCGAGTTGTCTGGGCCGGACGCAGAGGTCGAAGGGCCGCCCCGACCCGGCGAGACGCCTGAGGTTGTCGCGGAAAATCGGCTGCTCGCTCAAGTCGTCGGGGACGACGTGCAGCACGCGGCGGAACCCCTTGACGAGCGGATTGGCGAGCGCCCGCTCGAGAAAGGCGGGAAAATCCGGGCTCTCGGGCCGGCACGCGCTGATCGCGCCGAGCAGGAGCCCCGCGCCCTCGAGCGCGAGGTCCCGGACGTTGCGCGTCTCGGCCTCGATGTCGGGCTCGGCGACGTCGACCTCCATGTGCAGCGCCCCGGTGACGCCGCAGCGGCGCGCCTCCTCGGCATAACGCTCGTAGCGCGCGTCGCGGTCGAGCGCGGAGACGCCGGCGAGCCACGGATAGCTCAGGCGGTCGCGATAGACGAGGTGGAGATGGGTGTCGATGAGCGCGGCGGTAGGCATCGGACTCGCCCCTGGTGCAGGATCGGGCGATGGTAATGCGATTTGGCTTGCGACGGAATTGGCTTGCCGAGGCCGGCGCCGGCCCGGGCGGCCTTTGATGCGGATCATTGCCGGGGGGCGAAGCGGGGCTATGTTGGCCGCGCGATCGCGGGTACGGAGCAGCGTGACGTCAGCCGGAGGATGTTTCTTGGGGCCGAAATCCAGAGCGAACGGAAATAAAAAGGCCGGCGGATGGGTGCTGGTCACCGGCGCATCGGCGGGCATCGGGCGGGAACTGGCCCGGGCCTTCGCGACCCGGCGCTACGACCTCGTGCTCGCCGCCCGCACCGAATCGGCGCTCGACGCGCTCGGGCGCGAGCTCGCCACCTCCCATGGCGTCCGGGTGAAGACGGCGCCCGTCGATCTGAGCGAGCCCGGCGCGCCAAGGGCGATGGCGGAGGCGCTGAGCGCGGCCGGCGTCGAGGTCGGCGTGCTCGTGAACAATGCCGGCGTTCTCAGCGAGGGTCCTTTCGCAGCCGGCGCGCTCGACGAGCAGCTCGAGCTGCTGCAGGTCAACGTCGTCGCGCTGACGGCGCTGACGCGGCTCTTTCTGCCCGCCATGATCGAACGCGGCGACGGCCGCATCCTGAATGTCGCCTCGATCGCGGCCTTCATGCCGGTTCCGCAGCTCGCGGTCTACGCCGCGGCCAAGGCCTATGTGCTGTCGCTCACCGAGGCGCTCGCCGAGGAGCTCCAGGGGACGGGGGTCGCCGCGACCGCCCTCTGCCCGGGCTTCACCGACACCGCGATGATTCGCGGCTCCGCGCTCGGGCGGCCGGTCCCGAAGGGCCTGACGATGTCGCCGAAGGACGTGGCGGAGGCCGGTTGCGCGGCTTGCCTCGCGGGCGAGGCGGTGGTGACGCCCGGGTTCGCCAACAAGCTGATCACGAGCGGCGCGCCGCTCGTCCCGAGAGGACTTGTCCGCGCGCTCGGCGGCGCGATGAACGGCGGCGGCTGGGAGCGCCTCGCCGGCGCGCTCCAGGGACTCGCCGCCGCGAGCGGGAGGGCGAAGCGATGACCGCCGTCCAGGCGAACGGGATCACCATCGAATATCAGGAGTTCGGATCGCCGGACGCGCCGGCGATCCTGCTCATCATGGGCCTGGGCATGCAGCTCGTCGCCTGGCCGGACTCGCTCTGCGAGGGCTTGGCTGCGCGCGGCTTCCGGGTGGTGCGCTACGACAACCGCGACGTCGGCCTCTCGAGCCGCATGCCCTCGGCCGGGCGCCTCGTGACCACGGGAATGCTGGCGCGCGCGCTGGTTCGTCTGCCGGTTCGGCCGCCCTACACGCTCCACGACATGGAGCGCGACGCGGTCGGGCTGATGGACGGTCTGGGGATCGCCGCCGCCCACGTGGCCGGCGCGTCGATGGGCGGCATGATCGCGCAGATCCTCGCCGCCGAGCACCCGGACCGGGTGAAGAGCCTCGTCTCGATCATGTCGTCGCCTGCGCCCCTCATGCCGCGGCCGAAAATCCTGGGCGCGCTCTTGAGGCCGATGGCGCGCGACCCCGAGCAGGCGATCCGCCGGATGAGCGCCTTCTTCCGGCTGGTCGGCGGCGCCGCCTATCCGCCGACCGACGCGGAGCTGAAAGCGAAGGTCGACCGGTCGGTGCGCCGAAGCTGGCGCCCGGACGGTTTCGCCCGCCATCTCATCGCGATCCAGACCGCGCCGAGCCGCGCCGCCATGCTGCGCCGCGTCCGCGCGCCGACGCTCGTCCTGCACGGCTCGGACGATCCGCTGGTGCCGCCGATCGGCGGCCGGATGACGGCGGCGGCGATTCCCGGCGCCCGCTTGCGCATCGTGCCGGGCATGGGCCATTTTCTGCCCGAGGCGCTGGTTCCGCTGCTGGTCGACGAAATCGCGGGACATTGCCTGAAGGCCGAGGGCGCCGCCGACGCGCGCGCGCAGGAAAACGCTGGGGATATGCCATGAAACGCCTGACCGCGCTCGACGCGCTCTTTCTCTACATGGAGGCGCCCGAGACGCCGATGCATGTGGCGAGCGTGACGATCTTCAAGCCGGAGACGCCGAGCGACGACCTCTTCGCCCGCTTCCGCGCCCATACGGTTTCGCGGCTCGACCTCCTGCCGTCCTATCGCCGCCGGCTCGAGTCGACGCCGCTCGGCCTCGACCATCCCGTCTGGGTGGTCGACGACAAGCTGGACCTCGACTACCACATCCGCCATGCGGCGCTGCCGAAGCCGGGCGGCATGGCGGAATTGCGCACGCTCGTCGCGCAGCTTCACGCCGTCCCGCTCGACCGGACGCGCCCCTTGTGGGAATACACCTTCATCGAGGGCCTCGAGGACGGCGCCTTCGCCGTCTACGTCAAGGTCCATCATTCCGCGATGGACGGAGTCGCGGGCATGGCGACGCTCGGCGTCATCTACGACTTCGCGCCCGATGCGGAGCGCGAAGCCGCGCCCGCGCGGATCGTGCCGCCCGATCCGGAGCCGGCCGACGCGATCGAGCTCGCCAGCACCGCGATCGGGGACTTCGTCCGCCAGGGCTGGCGGGCCGTGACGGCCCTGCCGTCGGTCGCCAGAGCGCTGACCAAGACCGCCCCGCATTTTCTCCGCGACGCGAAATTTCTGTACAGTTACGTCAAGGACATGCCGCGGACGCCGTTCAACGCGGCGATTTCCGGCCACCGCGTCTACGCGACCGCCTCTCTCCCCTTCGCCGAGGTCAGGGCGCTCGCGCGGTCCCGCGGCGCGACCGTCAACGACGTCGTGCTGGCGCTGACCGCAGGCGCGCTCAGGCGCTATCTCGCCGAACGCAGCGCGCTGCCGGAGAAGCCGCTGACCGCCGGCGTCCCCGCCTCGCTCCGGCCGTACGGCGACGCGCAGCTCAACAATCAGGTGATCTTCACGATCTCCCGCCTGCCCACCGACGTCGCCGAACCGCTGCCGCGGCTCGCCGCCGCGCAGGCGGCGGGACGCGAGGCCAAGGACTTGTTCGCCGACATGCGCGAGTTCGTGACGACCAACGTCTCGATCCTGGGCGCGCCGCTGGTGATCATGGGGCTCGCGCGCCTGTGGGCGGGCGCGAGGGCGGCGAACTGGGTCTGGCCGTTCTTCAATCTCGTCGTTTCGAACGTGCCCGGGCCGCGTCAGCCGTTCTATTGCGTCGGCGCCAAGGCGACCCACTACTTCCCGATCTCGATCCCGTTCCACGGCGGCGCGATCAACATCACCGTGCAGAGCTACCTCGACACGCTCGACTTCGGCCTCATCGCCTGCAGCGAGACCGTGCCGGACGCGCAGAGGATCGCCGACTTCATGGTCGAGGACTTCGCCGAGCTGAAAAAGGCGGACGCCGAGGCCGCCCGCCCCGACTTCGTCGGCAAGATCGCGCTCGCGCTCGAGGCGAAGCCGGTCGCGGCGCCGAAGCCGATCGCGCTGGGCGAAGCGAAGCCGGCGTCGCGCACGGGGCCGCGCGCGCCCGAGGCGAGCCCGCTCGCGCGCCACGTCGACGAGCTCGGCGCGGTGACCGAGGCCCTGCGGCGCAGGCTCGCGGAGAAGAAGCCCTGAGAAGGTTTGCAAGGGCGCGGCCGGAGCGAGCGGGTCTCGCGCGCCGGAGGGCGGCCAGACTCCGCCCCTCCGGCCGGCTGCTCAGCCGGTTATAGCGTTTCCGTGACGTTTGTTTTGATCCGCGTCAACACGTGATCGCGCCGGCGCTGCCATATGCGAACGGCAAAACGCTTTGAAAATGGAGCGAGGCGATCCATGCCGGTCAAAATCATTCCGCCGACGCCCTCGGCCTATACCTATCCCCTGCTCATCAAGCACCTGCTGCATACGCCGATGGTGCGCTCGCCCGGCCAGGAGATCGTGTATCGCGACCTGCGCCGGCGCACGTATCGCGAATTCCGCGAGCGGATCGGGCGGCTCGCCAGCGCGCTGTCGCAGAACGGGGTGAAGCAGGGCGACGTCGTCGCGATCCTCGAATGGGACAGCGACCGCTACCATGAATGCTACTTCGCCATTCCGATGATGGGCGCGGTGATGCAGACCGTCAACGTCAGCCTCGCGCCCGAGGACATCGCCTACACGATCGTCGACAGCGGCGCGACGACGGTGCTCTTCAACGCCGACTTCCTGCCCCTCATGGAGAAGCTCCGGCCTCATCTCCCGCCGATCAGGACATACGTTCTCATGCACGACCGGCCGGAGCCGCCGAAGACGGACTTCCCCATCAAAGCCGAGTACGAGTCGCTGCTTTCGGTCGGATCGCGCGACTTCCCGTTTCCCGACTTCGACGAGAACGCCTGCGCCACCGTTTTTCACACGACGGGAACGACCGGCCGGCCGAAAGGCGTCCACTACAGCCATCGGCAGATCGTTGTGCATACGATGGCCGCACTGGTCGAATACGGGCTCACCTCCGGCCACGGCCGCTTCCATCGCGACGACGTCTACATGCCGATGACGCCGATGTTCCATGTGCATGCGTGGGGCTGCCCCTACACGGCGACGCTCTCGGGCTCCAAGCTCGTGTTCCCTGGCCGCTACAGCCCCGAGATTTTCGTCAAGCTGATCGACGCCGAAAAGGTGACGTTCACCCATTGCGTGCCGACCCTGTTGCAGATGCTGCTGACCGCGCCGGGCGTCGACAAGATCGACCTCTCCCGTCTGAAGATGGTCGTCGGCGGCGCGGCGCTGCCGCCGGCCCTCGCGAGGGCTGCGATGGCGCGCGGCATCGACGTGTTCGCGGGCTATGGGCAGTCCGAGACCTGCCCGATGCTGACCGGCGCCCACATCAAGACGAAGCATCTCACGGGCGATTTCGAGGACGAGCTGCCCTATCGCACGTCGACGGGCATCGCGACGCCCCTGGTCGACCTGCGCATCGTCGACGACAACATGGCTGACTTGCCCCACGACGGCGAGACCGTCGGGGAGATCGTCGTGCGCGCGCCGTGGCTCACCACCGGCTACCTCGACAATCCCGAGGCGTCCGAGACCCTGTGGCGCGGCGGCTATCTGCACACCGGCGACGTCGCCTCGATCGATCCCGAGGGCTATGTCCGCATCGCCGATCGGCTGAAGGACATCGTCAAGAGCGGCGGCGAGTGGATCTCCTCCATTCTTCTCGAAAACATCCTCATGGAGAAGAGCGGCGTTCAGCGTGCGGCGGTTATCCCCACGAAGGACGTCAAGTGGGGCGAACGGCCGCACGCGCTGATCGTGCTTCACCCCGGCCACGCCGGCAAGGTCGGCGCGGACGACATCCGCGCCCACGTCGCCTCCTACGTCGAGCGCGGCGTCATCTCCAGGATCGCGATTCCCGAGAATGTCACCTTCGTTCCGGAGCTGCCGCTGACCTCGGTCGGCAAGGTCGACAAGAAGACCTTGCGCGCCAGGCATCTTTGATTTCGGCCGGCGTCATTGCGCCGGGGAAGCGTGGGCGATGCGATGCGCGTGTTCCTCCGTCTTCCGCTCGCGATGATGCCGGTAGGGCTCCGGGTCGCGATAGGCGTACTGCCGCCAGCCCTCGCGATGAAACGGCTCCCAATGGCCTTCCGGCTGCGCGAGCCGGTCGGCGATGGCGTAAAGCGCCGCCGGATGGGCGCCGAGGCCGAGGTGGCTCGATTCGACGACGATGTTCTCGGCGTAAATCTGCCGGGTCTCGACGCTGCACCGCCACGCCACGACGCCGTCGGTCGGACTCCAGATCGAGGTCGTCGGAACCGGCGGCGGGGCTCGGAGCGGGCCGTGGAAATCGTGCCAGTCGAGGCGGTGGCCGCTGGCGAGCTCGTACAGCCGCCAAGCGTTGGTCTCGCGCGGATGGCCGGTGAACGGCGAGCCGAGCGTGATGACGACGCGCGCCATTTCCGGCGAATGCTTCGCGAGCTCCCGCGCATAGAGGCCCCCGAGGCTCCAGCCGACGAGGCTCACCGGCCGGCCGTGCTCGAGCCACAGCGCGCGCAGCTTGTCGTGCGCCTTTTCGATGACGCCCTCCCTCAATCCGAGGTTGAGCCCCTGACCCCAGCCCGAGGGCGAGAAGCCGCGCGATTGCAGGAAGCGTCGCATGAGGGCGGTGCTGCCGTCCCCCGCGGCCAGTCCGGGCAGCACGAGCACCGGGTGCCCGTCGCCCATGGGGGCGACGCTCCACAGGGGCCGCATTGCGAAGGTCGCGTAGTGCTCCCAGAATGCGCGGACTTCCATCATGCGCAGGAGATATCCGGGCGCGGGTTCGTGCTTGTGGGTTGTATGGACGTTGCCGCTCATCTGTCGTTTCCTCGTTATTATGACGAGATTGCAACGCTCTGTCGTTTTCGGTCAAGTGTGTTTCGAAGGGGTCCGCGGAGGGGCGCCTGGAGGGCGCGCGCCCGGGCCGGCCGGGCGCTTTGGGAGGGCGCGCGCCTCGCGCGCCCCGGGCGGCGAGACGCCGGCCCTCCGGTTTATTTGGCCGCCAGGGCCGCGATCCGTTCGCGGGCGCCGCCGACGCCGGCCGCGAGCGCGCGCGAATAATAGCCGCGGGCCAACGCCTCGTCGCCCTTCAGGCCGAGCGCGCCGAGACGGCCGAGCGTCGAAGGGTCGTAGGTGTCGCCCAGCGCCATCAGCGCGCGCCCGTCGCCGCCTTCAGCGGCCCGTTCGAGGAAGGCGCGCGCAGCCGCGATGTCGCCCTTGGCGAAGGCGATCAGGCCCTCGGCGCAAAGGCGGCGGGCGTCGTCGATCGGGAACGCGAGCGAGGCGATCGGCGTCTGGTCCGCGCTCGGGCCGCGCAAGGCCTTGGCGAGCTTGCCGAGCGCCTCTTTGGCGATCGGATGCGACGCGGCGGGCGCGGCCTTCTGCGGCGCGGGCGCCGCGACCGTCTGGGCGACGAAGACCGGCTGTTCGACCGCCGCCCTCTGCGAGGCGCTCGAAGGCTCGATGCGCGGCCAGAACGCGAAGACCAGCAGCACGGCGCAACAGCCTGCGAGCATGCCGGCGACGACTTTCCAAACGATGGGCAGGGTGCGTCCTCCTTTACTGCATCAGGCTGCGCCAGCGCGTCAGGCTGTCGTAGAGCCGGTCGGAATCGTCGGCCTTCGGGCCGCCGTCGGCTCGAGCCGCCTTGGCCGACGCGCGGAACGCGTCGAGAGACGCGTTGGCGGAGGTCTTGTGCTCGTCGATCCATCCTTGCGCCGCGGCCAGTCGAGGCCAGTCGGCGTTCGCGACCGCCGCTCCCGCCGCGAGGTTGACGTCGCGCCAGTGCTCGTCGCGTCCCGCGCTGAGGGTGGATTCGTAGTTGTCGAAAAAGGCGCGGGCCACCCGGCCGAGCGCGTCGGCGCGCGCCGATCCTGCCGGCGCGTCGATCGCGACCAGCGCCATCGGTTCGGCGACGGTCTCCACCGAAGTGTTGGCGGGGACGAGGTTCGGACGGTCCGAGGCGGCGACGCGGGCGGGCGTGTAGGCCTGCTCGAGGGATGCGGCCCAGGGGATCGCGACGACGTGGAAGCGGCCGTCCTCACCGAAGCCGTCGAGCGCGCGCGCTTCTTTGCCGCCGAGCACCACGACGGCGTCCCGCTTGCCGGCGGCGAGCGACGACAAAGCGTCCGCCAGCGGCTCGTAAACGGGCTTGACCGTCACGCCGAGCCGATCGAGCAACAGCTTGGCGGTGATGCCGGTCGTGCCGTCCGGGTCGCCGAAGCCGACCGATTTGCCGGCGAGATCGGCGAGCGACTTGACGTCCTTGGATGCGACGACCTCGATGGTCTCCGGCGCGAGCGGAGCGACGAGAACGACGCGCTTCGGCCAGTCGGGCTGGTATTTTACGCTGACGCCGAGCGAATCGAGCGTGACGATGGCGAAATCGGCCATGTCCGAGCGCATGACCTTGGCGACGCCGGTCGGCGCGGTCGAACCGACGATCGCGCGGCCCTGGGCGCCCTGGTCGCGGAGGACTTCGACGAACTCTCGCGCCATGCGGCTCGCGACCAGATCGCCGGGATCGGCGAGGATGGCGAAAGGTTTCAGCGGAGGGGACGACGCGACGGCCGCGGCCGCGGCCGCGCCGGCCGCCGCCCCTGCGGCGGAGGCCGCAGAAGGCTGCGGAGCCGGCCCCTGGGGCGCCGCGGCTTTCGCCGGCGAGGACTCGGCGTCGTAACGCCCCGCCCTGCCGCGCGGCACGCCGTGCCAGAGAACCCGCTTGCCGTTATGAAAGACCGGGTGATCGTAGCGAACCATGCCGTAGGGCGCCCCCTGGGCCGCCCAAACCGGCGCGCATGGCATGATCGCCATGGCGATGGCGGCCATCGCCGCGCCCGCGCCGACAGACCAGCGCCGCGGCGCTTTTTGCTCGGCGTGTGTCAAACCCCAGCCCTCATGCTTCGGGCGCTCGTTGCGGCGTTTCGATCGTCATGGGCGGCAGGACTGACGTCGAAATACGACTTCATCAAGGCGAGCTATTTCGCGCTTGACTGTGGCGCCGAAACCGCAATTCGGCGCATTATGGTTTTCAAAGGGTTACGAAACATCAAGCGCCGCGTCCAGTTCTTCCTCCGACAATGGTCGAATCTCCGGTCCGTCGAGATACACCAGTGCGGCGACAATCGGGCGTGACGGATAGAGCGGCCTCAGCGCCGCGCGGTAGAGCGCGAGCTGGACGACATGCGCCGGCGACGGCCGGGCCGGCGCCCGGCCGAGCTTGAAATCGACGATCCGGACCGCCTTTTCGGTCACGGCGAGCCGGTCGAGGCGGCCGGCGAAGGGGAGGTCCGCCCGGTTAGGGCGGCGCAAGGCGCCGGCGAACGGGACTTCTCCGCGCGAGGCCGGGCCGAACAACGGGGCGAGCCCGGGCGCCGCGATCACGGCCAGGACCTGATCGACCAGCGCGGCGCAGGCGGCCTCGGGGAGCGCGGCCCCATGCGCGCGAACATGAGACCGGGCCGCCTCGCGCCGCCGATCCGCCTCCACGCCGGGCAGAAGCTGGAGCAGCGCATGCGCGAGCACGCCCTCGGCGCGGCGTTCCGCGCCGGCCGAAACCGTTGCGTCCGAGGGTCGCAGCCGGACGGGCGTCCCCTCCGGCGCGGCGCGCTCGAAAAGCCACCGAGGCAGGGCCGCAGGCGGCGAGGGGACGTCGCCTCCGGCTTCGCCGTCGGCGGTCAGGCCCTCGCCGTAGCGCAACACGGCCTCCCCCGCGCTCCAGAACGCAGGCGCTTCGATCGATGCGGCCTTCAAGCCGTCCGCGATGAGATCGTACCAGCAGCCGTCCGGCCGCCCCTTCTGGGTTTCGTAGCCGGCGACGACGAGACGCTCGGCGGCGCGGGTCATCGCGACGTAGAGGAGTCGGCGATGCTCGCCCTCTTCCGCCGCCCGCTCGGCCGCTCGCGCGGCGGCGACCGCCGCGCAGTCCTCGTCCTTCTTGCGCGCCCAGGCGAACAGCGGCGGCGCGCCGGCCTCGAGCGGAGCGAGCGGCATGAGCTTCGGGTCGTGTTTTCCGCCGGGCGCGACCGCGGTGTCGGGCAGGATGACGATCGGCGCCTCGAGGCCCTTGCTCGCGTGGACGGTCAGCACCCGGACGCCGTCGCTTTCGGCCTCGAGATCGCGCTTGATCTCGGCCTCGTCCGTCTCGACCTCCGCCAGAAAACGGGTCAGCGACGGCGCCTCGCCCTGCTCGTGGGCGAGCGCGAGCGCGAGGAACTCGTCGATCGGATCGCGCGCGTCGTCGCCGAGCCGGGCGACGAGCGCCTTGCGGCCGCCGTCCTCGCCGATGAGGCGGGCGTAGAAGGCGTAGGGGCCGAGGCTGTCCGCCCGCGCCCGCCATTCGGCGAGGCGGCGCGCGGCGGCTTTGGCCTGCGGGTCCTCTGAGGCTGCGAGCGCGGCGCGGAGCGACCCGGTCCGGTCGGCGGCGAGCGCATAGAGCGCGTCGTCGTCGAGGCCGGCGAGCGGCGACTTGAGGACGCAGGC
>CAIZGR010000522.1 GCA_903932535.1 uncultured Hyphomicrobiales bacterium
GGCAATTAAAGCAATTGTCGCCACGATACCCTCTTGCCAAACGACACTAATACGAGTAGCGTTCCAATCGCTACTCGATGGCCGCTCAATTTGGCCAGTTTAATTGTCGCTAAGCGGCCATCATAATTGTCGCGCTGCAGACGCCGTACATGAACTGTCAGCAGGTGGTAGCTGCTACATAAGGGCGCACCACTACAGCGGAACGTTTCCTGTCGAGATCGCGTCCTACGGTCTCTTGGAATCGAGACGCAACGGACGCGCCGCTCTGGTCGGGGTCGCGGTCTTCTCGATTCCTGTCAACACGCCAGCCGCGCTGTGCGCGCTCCTCAAACCCGGACAGGCGGTCTCCGACCTCGCCCGCTTCATCCCCAACGAGCATGTCCTCGCCAACGCGGAAACCTGGTTCCTCGCGCCAGCCTATAAGGCGCTTCGGCGCGACCGCACCCTCGCCGACGGAAAGACCCCACGCTTTCCGTTCAGCACGTCCTATTCAGACCCCTGCCCTCGCCTGGGCGTCGACCGGATCATCTTCCCCGGCCACGTTGGCGCGATCTATCAGGCGAGCAACGCCCTCTACACCGGTCGGTCGCGGCCGCGCGTCCTCTGCCTCACCCGCTCCGGCGTCGCCATCTCCGACCGCGCGCTCTCGAAACTGCGCGCCGACGACAATGATGCGCGCCACGTCTACGCGCAGCTCAGAGACCACGGCGCGCCGCAACTGCAGCCCGGCGAAAGCGGGGCCCGCTACCTCGCACGCGCCCTCGCCGACGGCCCGTTTCGCCGCGTCCGTCATCGCGGCAATCACCGCTACGTCCTCCTCCCGCCGGCCCATGCCCTGCGCCGCAAGATCGTCGGCGCCTTTCCGGCGCTCGACTATCCGAAGCGCACCGATCCGCCGCCCGACAGCGACCCTCGACCCCCTCGCGTCCACGAGGACCTCAGCGAGACGGCGTACGCGGGAGTCGCCGCATGAGCGCCGATCCTGTTCCCCGCTGGCTTCTCGTTCTCGCCTGTTCGGCGGCCAAGCGCCGCGATCCGACGCCGCTCGAGGCCCGCCAGCGATATGATGGCCCGCTCTGGCGGACCTTGCGCACGGTCGATCCCTCGGGCCGGCTTGCCCGCGTCGCCTTTCTCTCGGCACGCTATGGATTCCGCGACGCCGGGACGAAGATCGACGACTACGACGCGAGGCTGACCGACGAGCTCGCGAAGCGGATGATCGCGGGCGGGATCGAGACCCGTTGGCCCCGTCCGCCCTGGCCGAGCAACGCCGAGATCGGCGCCTACCCGGGCGCCGAGATCTCTGCGCTCAGCAACTCCTGCATGGATGGAGCCGGTCTGCGACGTCGCTCTCGTCGGCGGCCATCTCTACCTCGCGGTCATGCACGCGCTCGTCAAAGGCTTCGTCGCGGCTGGCGCCGTCGAAGCCCATGCCCGCGTCATCGAAATCAACGGGCCGATCGGCTGCATGCGGCGCGACCTTCGTCGATGGCTTCTCGACGAGGAAGGAAGGTCGCCATGACGATCGCTGGCCAACCCTTCGGCGACGATCCGATCGTCGTCGCCTACGGCGCCGCTGGTCCTGGCGCCAATTCTCGGGTCACGGAGATCCGGCGCGGATCGCCGGACCTGTTCCCGTTCAGGAAGGCCTGACCACGACGGGCGCGCCATGGCACTCGACCGCCCGCGTGAGTCCGCCATCGGCAATGTTCGGAAGCGTCTGACCGCCGAGGGCGCGCCGGTCCCATGCCGTGGGTCCGGCGGTCCCGGGGCGATCGTCAACCGTGGATCGAACCGAAACCCAGAACGAGGAACCAACCGAATGTCCAAGCAGAAATTCACGCACACCCGCGCCTTCGGCGGGCGCGCTGTCACATTCGAGATCGACGTCGATCTCGACGCGCTCGCCCTCGATCGGGGCCAGGCCGCCATCAACGCGAAGACACGCAAGACGACGCTGTGCGGCGGCGCGATCGTCGTGCGCGCCGTCAAGATCGAGGAGGCGGCGCGATGACGACCTATCGCGGCTGGATCGACTGGAAGGATGGTCCCCGAGTTCAGCGCATCGCAGAAGACGGATGTCGATCGCCGCTGCCGCTGCGCCTCGACCTCGAC
>CAIZGR010000523.1 GCA_903932535.1 uncultured Hyphomicrobiales bacterium
AATTTCGAACAGCCAGGGCGGATCGGCGACGATCACGTCATAGGCTCCATATCGAGCGCGCCGAAGGGCCACTCAGTCATTGGCTGCTCCTCGCTCCGGCGTACGCCGACCGCTCGGAGGCTCGGCCGCCCCTTCGAACGCCGCCAAAATCCACTCGGGAACTTCCGCCCGGCGCGTCTCCAGCGCGGCGAGGCCGCGACCGATGGCCTCGATCTTCGGCAGGCGCGCCGCCCGCTTGGCGACTTCCTCGGGCGTGAAGCGCGCCTTTTTGTCGCCGCGCGCGAGGGCGGAGCGCTGCGCCTCCAGCGTGTCGCGGCGCTCGGCGTAAATCAGCCGCGTCTCGTTGAGCAGGTCGGAGAGCGCGATCACCGCGCCTCTCCCGAATCCGTCCCGGCGCCGAGCGAGGCGAAGCCCATTCGATGCGTCAGCACGGTGACGACGACGCCGTTCTTGACGACATAGCCGGCGTCGGAAAAGCGAATGACATAATGATCGGCGCCGATTTGCCGCGCCGTCCCGACGCCGCGCGCCAGCTGCTCGACCAGCGCCGCGCGGTAGCCCTCGACGTCGACGAAGCCGACGCGCTCCAGATGGCGCAACAGGGCGTGATCCGAGATCTTCACCATCAAAGCCTCCCCACCAGGCGCAATTGCCGCGCGATCTTTTCCCGCGCCAGATCGGCGGCGCGCACTTCGTCCCAGGCCTCGGAGGCGGCGCGCGTCGAGCGCTTGCTCTCCTGCAATTTGCCCGTCGCGGCGCGGTCGTAGCCGTTCCGCTCGATCCATTCCCGCGCCGCCCGCGCGTCGATCTCCGCCGTGCGGCTGAGCGGCAGCCAGCGGGCGTAGGCGTTGGAGCGGGTCGCGTCGGCGTGTTGCAGACGCTCCTGGAGCACCGCGCGCCAGCCCTCTTTCAGCGACTCGGGATCGCCGAAAACGCCGGCGTGCTCGATCAGCGAGATGAGTTCCGAACGGCTGAGGCTGGCGAGGGTGAGCGTCATGGCGGCGTCCTCAGATCAGGCCCCTTTCCAGGGCGAGCCATTCGGGAAGGGTGACGACGCAGACGCCGTTTTCTCCGGGAGCCGTTTCGCAATGCGATTTTGGAAGCCAGACCGCATTGTCACGAATGCCGTCATCGGAAACGAGAACGGCTTTTGCCGTCTCGTGGTGCAGGTACATCGTCAGGTCGATCAGATCGGATTTCATGGCGCCGCTCCGTCGATCACCTTGCCGATCACGGCGTGCTCGCCGGGTTCGAGTCCTTCCCGAAGCGGCGATTTGCGCTCGCGCGGGGATTTGTCGGCGGCTTGCGACTTTCCGATTTTGTCGGAAAGTTCGGTCGCCGCCGGCTTGCCCAGCAGCTGCCGGATTTGCGCGCGCGTGGCGTTGACGATCTGAATTCTCTCGCCGAGGCTCTTGGCCTCGGCGTCGAGTTCTTCCAGGAGCGTCCGCGCCGAATTGTCCAAAGTCTTGCTCATCTCACCTCTCCCACATGGCGTTGAAGTCGATTTCAAAAGCTTCCACGTCGGCCGGGTCGCGGTCGACGATCAGATCGTTGTCCTGGCGGCGCAGGCCCGCGCCGGTGAAATTGGCCGAGCCGGAGCGCAGCACGATCCCGTCCACCGCATAGGCCTTGAGATGCATGATCGGGCCGGTCCTCTTGATGCGGACATCGACGCCGGGCGTCCGCGCCAGCGCCTCCGCCGCCTCGGCGGCTTTGCCGTGGCGGCGGACCTGCGAGCGGTCGCGATACAGCCGCACCTGGACGCCGCGCGCCGCCGCCTCGGCCAGCGCGTCCATCACCCTGGTCGAGGTGAAGCCATAGACGGCGATATCGATTTTCGACCGCGCGGCGCCGATCAGCGCCACGTCGATGGCTTCGAGATTTTCGCGCGGCGCGAAGTGGATTTCCGCCGCCAGCGACGGCGCGGCGAACAGGCAGAGAGTGGCGAGAAGAAGGGCTTTCATTTCGAAATCCTCTGACTTTCGAGCATCGTCCGTAAACTCCTCTGGCCTTCGAGTATCGTCCGCAAAATAGCAGCGGAGCGACTTTCGATGCCGACGCCGGCGCCCCAGGACCGGGCGATTTCGACGCCATAAGGCGCCAGCTTTTTCCTGCAACGAAGAAGCATGACGTCGATGATTTTCGAAAACGGGGGGTCCTGCGCATCGAAATAGATCGCCTGAAAAATACGCTCTTTGCTGACGATATTCGGCGACCGCGCCAGCAGGAAGGACAGCATTTTGCTTTCGGTCGCGGTCAGGCCGATCTCGGCGGGGAAGGTGACGGACGGGACCAGCAGCTCGCGCAGCTGGCGCACCGTCTCCTCCAGCTCCTCGATATGTTCGCGCAGCGCGGCGGCGGCGTTGTGCTGGAGCGGTGCGTTCATCCCTTCCTCCCCAGTCGTTCCCGCAGCATCGCGCCCATTTTGGCGGCGAGCTTGTCGAGCGCCGAGTCGAGCAGCGTGTCGACGCGGCCAAAGCCTTCCAGCAGCGCGTAGCTTTCGATATCGAAGCCCGGCAGGCCGTTGACGGTCAGCCGCTGCGCGAGGACGTGGAGGACGCGCTGCTTGTTGAGATTGGCCACGGTGCAGCCGAGCCGGTCCGCCTCGGCCTTGGTCGCCCATTTGATTCCGACGTCGCGGCCGATCCAGCTTTTCAGCGCCTCGATCGCCTTCGCCGCCTCGGCGCCGTCGGTCAGGAAGCGGTCATGATCGACCTTGCACTGGCGCTTGACGAAGGCCAGCAGCGCGGCGTCGTCGGGATTTTCGACGACGCCGAGATTATAGCCGGCGAGCCACAGCGCCTGAAGCACCGGCGCGTACTTGCCGGAGGCGCGCCTGGCGCTGGTCCGGACGCTGGCGCGACCGCCGAGGGCGCGCAGATCGTCGATCAGCACGCCGGCCTGGTCGAAGGTCAAATCCTTCGACGAGGCGACCTTGAAGCGCTCTCTGAGATGAGCGCGATAGTCCGCGTCGGAGAGGCCGCACTGGCTCTTCAACACATGAATCGCCTTGATCTGGGCGGGGGCGGCGCCGGTCATTTTTCACCTGTCGAAAAGGTCCTGGTAAAGACGCCGTCTTTTTCGATGAAGCCGGCATTGACGTACATTTCGCGCAATTTGAAGAAGGTATTCCAGCCCGATGCGAAGTCCGGCTCCTCCTGGTCTTCGCGCGACGGTTCGCTGCCGACGCCGCTCGAAAAGTCCTGCGCCGCATAAAAGCCGCGCAAGTATTCCGATCTCGGCTTGGAAGGAGTCTCGTTCATCCGACCCTCCCGGAAATCGCGCCGTCGGCTTCTTCGGCAAAACAGGCGATCAGGATGCCTTTGACCGCCGCACCGCGGTAGACGATGAAGACGATCTGAATCGTCGCGAGCGGCGTCAAAGTTCCGTAAATGAAAAGATCGACGGCGCTCATCCGACCCTCCGCAATCCCGGCTCATAGGCCGCGCATTCCGAGCCTCCGCCTCGTCGGCGGGCTTGAACGGTTTGAACTCAGCCATGATCGAACTCCCTGTCGTCGAGAAGGGCTTCAATGGAGCGCAGGTCGCGGATCATCGTCCGCGACAGTTCGGCGTATTGGCAATGCAGCGCTGCGCCGAGAGCGAGACACGCCACCACCAGAGCCAGCGAAGCGGCTACCCCATAGGCGTCTTCGCCCGTCGCCAGAAAGAACGGCGTCGCCGCGCCGGCGGCGAAGGCGCCGAAAAGCGCGAGGAAGGAAAAGAAGGCCGATTTCATGCCGCCCTCCGGATCACATCGACGATGGCGTCGGGACAAACGGTGCAGAGCACGGAGCCGGAGCCCGTCACGACATCGACCAGGACATAGCCGCCGTTCACGGCGCAAACCGCGCCGTCGAAGGTGGCGTTCCCGAATTCGACGCGGACGGTGTCGCCCGGCGCGACGGGCCGAAATGCGCCTCGCAAGGCGTCGCTGAGGAGAGAGTCACGCATTGGCGCGCTCCTTTTTGACCAACTCGCGGCCGTATTTCACGGCAGCGTTGGCGGCGCGCGATAGATCCTTGGCCGGGATATTTTTGCCCGTCGCATTTTCGAAGGCGGCGACGAAAAAGCCGCCCTGATAAAGCAAGCCTGAGAGGATGGCGTCGACCGCCTCTTGCTGTGTCAGGCGCGCGGCGAGACAGGCGTCCATCGCGTCACAGATGAAGGGTTTGATCCGCTCATTCATGTCGTTCACAATCGGTCGCGCTTTTTCGGGAAAAGACATCACTTCCCCCCTTCAAGCGCGGCTTCGAACGGCTCGACGGAAAAATTCTCGCCTTCCGAGCCGATGGTGACGCCCGGCACGAGCCGCGCCTTGTCCGGCTCGCGCAGCATGGCCTCCTTGTCGATCTCCTCCTTGGTGCGCACGAACTGGCCGAGGCCGAGCGTCTTGATCGCCGCCAGCACCACCTCGACGCCCTTGATCGTCACCTTCGGCGGCGCGCTGCGCCACTCGATCTTGCCCGCGCCGAGATCGGCCCATTTACGCTTGAGCCCATCGGTGAGCGTGGTGCGGTTGGCCTCGCACCAGGTGCGCAGGCCCTCGGTCAGCAGCCGGGTGCGGTCGTTGAGCGGCGCCGCGTCCAGTTCGCCGCGCTCTTTCAGCTTGGCGATCTGGTCGTTCATGTCGGCTTCGATGCGCGCGACCTGGCGGGTGTTCTCGCCGATCTCGCGGATGAAGGCGGACGCCTCCTCCTTGTTCTGCGGCACCGGCGCGTTGGCGCCGCGAATTTTGGACTTCTTAGCCATGGGTAGACTCCTGAAAAAAGGCCAGTTCCTGAAAAGCGGTTTCGACATGAATCAGCCGGCTGCAGATCGCCCGCAGTTCTTCGAAGGACGGGGACGGGCCGGCGGCGACGAAGCGACGCGCGGCCCTCAGCGCGTCGTTCTCGGAATTGAGGTCTTCGCGCATGTCGCCAAGCCGAAGACGGATTTCCCAGACGCGCGCCTGGTAGGTGGGATCGAGTTTGAGCGTCCGCGCGTGGCGCTTTCGCGCGGCGACCACGGTGGCGAGATCGCGGTCGAGCAGCCGCGCGATCTCGGAATCGCAGCGCGAGGTGAACTCCGCCGCGAGCCCGCAAAAGGCCGTGCGCGCGGCGGCGATGGCGAGATTCTGGCGCCGGCTGCGCACGTCCTGAGGCGTCAACTCGAAAGCCGGCGCGACGACGTCCAGAACCTCGGTCATGGTCAGGAAGGCGTTCATGCCGCGTCTCCCCCGCTGGAGGGCGAGACCGGCGCCGGCGCGTGGCGCTTGAATGGGTAAATCGTCGCGGCGCCCATCCCCGATTCCTTCGGACCGACGATGATGTGGGCGCGGATCGGCCTCTTCCGTTTCTTCTCCAGCACCGCCGCGCCGGAGCGGATCAATTCGTCGAAGGCGCGCTCCTTTTTCTCGGTCTCGTAGGCGTCGAGCGCGTAATCGAGCGTCGCCACCAACACGGCGACGGTTTCAGGCTCCAGCGCGACGCCGCAGGCGAGATAGGGCGCCAGCGCCTCGCGCAGGCCGAGCAGCCCGCCGAAAATGTCATCGTCACGCATCGGCGGTCTCCTCGGTTTTGGTCAGGCGGGAATGAGCGCAGCCGTGGCGGCAGGCGTTGAAAAGCCGGGTGCGGATCGCCGACGTGCCCGAAAATTTCTTCTTCTGCTCGTCGAGGCAGCGGTCGCGCCCGATCTCGTCGAGCACGGGGCAGATCACCACCGCGCCCATGAAGGCGCCGCGCACTTTCTGCTCCACCGCGCCGATCGCGCCCTTGTATTTGGCGCGAACGACGTCGCTGACGACGGCGGGGGAATAGCCGAGCCGCTGCGCCACCGCCGCGCCGGAGGTGCGGTTCGCCTCGGTCGCGAGAATTTCGACCCAGTCCGGCAGCGCGTCGCCCCAGCCCTCGCGGGCGTTGGCGAGATAATCGGTCTTCGAGGAGGGATTATTGACGGGGGCGTTCATGAAAAAACCTCGCTGCCGCCGACGATCTCGTCGCGGTTGGGGTCATAGACAAAGGAGCATTGGTGGATGCGCGGCGCGGCCGGCCCGCTGTTCCGGTTCTTGAGCAGGCGCCAGATTCCGGCGACGGCGCCGGCGTGGCCTTTCTTGCCCTTGAGCGGCGGCTTGACCGCCACCAGAACGCCGGCGCGGGTCAGATGCGCGACATAGCGGCTGGCCGTGTTGCGGCGGATCGGCCGCTCTTCGGTGGACGCCGCCACCGCCAGCTCGTCGAGCGAAAAATTCGGCAGCGCGCGCATCGCGTTCCACATCTGCTGCTGCGCGCGGCCCTGCAGGCCGATGAAATCGGGCCGCCGGATCGCCGGCGCGGCGGTGCGGATTTTGACGATGGCGTAGACGGGCGCGGTCCTGCCTCCGGTGGAGGGGCGCGAGCCGACGATTTTCAATTCGCCCTGGCGCACCATCGCGGCCGCCCAGGTGCGGATGGTCGAATTGGCGACGCCGCTGGCGCAGCCCGCGATTTCGACCGCCGTGAAGCCGCCTTGACGCTGAGTGAAATCGCAGGCCTTTTTCCAGTAGAATTCCGGGCTGCGGAGCAGTTCGACCTTGACGGAATGGCTCATGCCGCCCTCCCCGGCAGACGGCCATTGCGCGCGGCGGGGGCTTCGCCGGTGAAAATCTCGCCCTTGTAGGTGGAGGGCGTCAGGCCACCGGCCGGCGCGCCGTTGTTGACCACCCATTCCTTCATCTTGGTCAGCGTGACGACGATGCGGCGCGCGCGCCCTTGCGCCTTTTCGCGCACGATATTGAGCAGCGCGTCGTCGATCTCGACGCCCTTGAGAAAGATTTCCGCCAGTTTCCGGCAGTCGATCAGGTCGCAGGGCACCGCCGGATACCAGTCGAGAATCCGGTTATGGACGCGCTCGACGCGGGCGAGTTTGGACGGCAAGGCCTCCTCGCCGACCAGCAGCACCGGGATTTGCGCGTGCTCGGCGATCTCGCGCACCAGCTCGATCAGGCCCTTGTCGACCAGCTTGTCGGCCTCGTCGATGATCAGCGGGCGGTTGGGATATTCGCCCAGCGCCAGGATCGCCTGTTCCATCAGGTCGGAGGTCGCGCCCCTGGGCTCGGCGACGCCCGCCTCGCGCAGCACCGCGCGGACGAAACTCTTCTTGTTCCAGCTGTCGCCGACCTCGACGCGGACGGCGTTGAACTTGTTCTGGGTGTAGATGGTGGCGTAGGTTTTGCCGTAGCCGGAAAAGCCGTACATGCAGCCCATGTTCGGCAGGCTGGGCGCGCGATCGCGGATTTTCAGCGTGAGCTGAAGGAAGCCATGGACGTTCTTCAACGCCGCCAGCGTCCGGGTCGAATTGACAGTTTCGTTGGGTTCTGACATTCTGCTTTTCTCTTTAAATACGGTTCTTGTTTCGAAGGCCCCGAACGCAACTCGGGGCCTTCCCCTTTTTTGGGGCGGCTCAACGCAACGCTTCCTTCCCAAATTCCTCGTAAAGCAGGCGGGACGCCTGATATTCGGCCCCGGCCTCGTAGCCTTTCAGCCAGGCCTCCTCGTGCGGCCATAAAGGCTCGCCGCGCGCCCGGACTTCTCCCAGCAAAAGCGTGTGTTTGAAGCGCTCCGAAGGACTGCCGAGGACGGCGATGAATTCGGGCTGGCGCTGATAGGCGCCGAGCCAGACGGCCTCGGCGGTGGACACATCCACGCCATGGGCGATGCGGTCGAAAATGTCGCGGGCGCGCGCCATGCGCTGCTGCGGCGTCGCATCCTTGCGCAGTGCATGAACGTTTTCGCCCGGCGCCGCCTGGACGCCGGCGAGGTCGCGCTCGACTTCGCCGCGTAGGCCGTCGACCGTCTCGTCGATCGCCTGCAATGCGGCCCGAACCTCGTCGCCCGTCAGCTCGTCTCCGCAGCGCGCCGCATCGCGGGCCGCAACAAGCGCCGGAGTTGTGTAAACGTCGGAGGCGCGCGGGAAGGCGACAACCTTGCCTGCCGCCGCCAGCTCGCGCCGCTTGATCTCCGCGACGAGCGCCGGTTTGTCTTTCTTGATCTGCCGATGCGAACGCCGGATTTCGGTCGTATGCTCGGCCTGCAATTCGGCCTGCTGGCGCTTGGTCTCGGCGACCACCTTCTCCGGCGTGACGCCGGCCAGCTCGGGGCATAGGCCTTCGCCGAGGAAGTTCAGGCCATCCGGCGTGAACAGATAGACGTGGCCGAGGTCCGCCGGATCCATGCGGACGAAAACCCGCTCGCCGGTCAGCACGGTTCCCGTGTAATAATTGGCGTTATCGACGCGGACGCGCCCCTTGCTTACGGTGCGGACACCGTCGCCGCCAGCGACCGGCGCGATGAGCATATCCAGGGCGCGTATGTCGTCGATCCGCTTGATTTTGCCGACATATTCCGCAGCCTTCTGGAACGGCGATTTCTTGCCCAGGGCGCCATGCTCGCGGTGCTCGTAGCGGACGCCCGCCCAATGGTCGCACTCCGCCTGAAAGGCCTTGGCGGTGAGTTCGACGGAGAAAACCTTGTCGTCCGTCTGGCCCATCCGCTCCGCGAAGCTTTTGCGCTCCTCGATCACTTTGCGGTCGGCGACGCTGTGGCCGACGAACCCCGGCAGATCGGAAGCGCAATCGTGCTGAAACGTCTTGATGACGCGCTCGACATGCGCCTTGGCCTTGGGGTCGTAGGGGCGCGAGACATTGATTTCTATCTCAAGCGCGTTCATCAGCCCGACCGTGCGCCGCGCCTTGAAGTCCGAGCCGTTGTCGGTCTTGATCCGCTCTGGCACGCCCCAGGCGATCAGCGCGCGGCGCAGCAACAGGCAAACGGCTTCGGCGCGCGGGGTCTTGGTGACGTAAATGATGGTGCGGCGTGAATAGCGGTCGATGCAGGCGTAAATGGAATACCGACCGTCGATCAGCATCGCGTCGGCCGGCGACGCGTCGATCATCCACAATTCATTGAGGCGCGACACGGCGTTGGAATTTTCGCCAGACGTCTCGTATTTGCTCTTCCACGCGTCCGGATTGGTGATGCGCGCGAGCGCGACTTTTTCGGTGGTTTTAAGGTCCTTCAAAGAGCGGCGGACCGAGCGGAGCGAGATGTCCAGATTGGGGAATTTCGCGGTCAGATAATCGAGCGCCGATTGCGCCGAGGTGTGCGGCTTGTGGGCTAAAAATCCGAGCAGCCAGGAGCGCACGTCCGGCTGGTCGAGCGCCCCGCGCCCGCGCCGCGCCGCGCCCTTGTCGATGGCGAGGCGCCCGATTTCGCCCTTGGCGCGCAAGGCCCGCCAGCGCGCGATCGAGCGCGGCGCCAGTTCCGGGACGGCGGCGCGCACCCAGGAGTCGACCTCGATTTTTCCGAGATTATAGAGCGCGCAAAAGGCCTTGTCGGCGGCGCCGCGCGAGAAATTGCCGGCGTGAACGCAGCGCTCCGCCGCCGCCAGCAGCGCCAGACGCGCGTCGCGGTGATCGAGCGACGCCGTGGTCAGAACCTCGGTCTCGGCGGCGGCCTCGGCGTCGATCCGGTCCTTTTCCTCGACCTTGACCTGCCCCACCGCGCGGGAGGCGAAGGCGGCGAGCGCCGCCGCCGGCAACAGGTCGAGATGATATTCAAAGCCGCCGCCGCGCCCGGCGCGCGGACGCGCCATGTTCGCCACCTGCGCCCAGCCGTCGCGCTCCGCCAAGGTCTCCCAACCCTGCCGGGTCGAAGGGAGGCCGGGCAGAGCCAGCGCGGCCAGCTCGGAGGTGGTGAACCAGCTTTTCATGGGATCACGGGTCCGGGAAAAAGCAGGTCGCCACGATGGCGAGCGCGAACCAGATGGCCAGCAGCAGCCACAGCTGGCGCTGGAGCCAGAGCGCGAAGCCGTCGGCGGAAAGGCGGGGGAGAAATTTCATTTGACGGCCCTTTCCGCGCGGAGCGCCTTCTGGGCACGGGCGATGCGCCTTGCGTGAAACCAGAGCCCGAATGACGGTTTCCCGGTTTCAATCAGCGATTGAATGTCATGGAGAGCCGCGAAATAGCCGCTATCGAAGGCGCTATGGACGTTCGCGGCGGCCCCTTTCGCCGTGATTGCCGCGCGAAGAACCGGGAGAAATTTCCGCATCGTGGAAAGAGGGCTCATTTTCCACCCCTGGGCTTGGCAGGGGTCGAGGAAGCGCCGTCGGCATGGGTCCAGCCGTGAGTGGCCAGGAACGCCTTGAGCGTGCGGGCGTCCATTTTCGACACGGCGTAATTCGCGGCGGCGAGATAGGCGTCCTGCGGGTCGCGCCTCGGCTCTTTCTCCAGCCCGACAGCATATTTGGCCTTGAGCGTGGACTTCGCCTTCCCCTCGCGGATGGCGCCGACGATCAGGTGGCGCTCGTCCAGATCGGTGATGGCGGCGAGGGCGAGCAGCTCTTTTTGATTGGTCTCGACCGAGGTTCCGCGCAGCGCGTCAATCGTCTCGCGGTCGAGTTTTTCGGCAATTCCGATGGACAGATTGATCGTACTTTTCGACAAACCGACGCGCTTAGCCGTGGCGGAGGCGAAGCTCCGATCAAAAACCAATGATTGGTCTTTGATTTTTTCCATTATTTTCCGAGACTTACGATCTCCGCCAGCCGCCGCCGCAGGATGCAGGGCGACATAGAGCCGCTTGCGCTCAGCGAGGAAAAGGGAGCGGTCGAGGGCGTTCAATTCATGCCGGGCGAGGTTTTCGTCGACCTCGGCGAGCCGCGCCGCGTCGTCGTCAAGGTCTTCAATAAGGACCTGGGAGCCGACCTTCAGCTCGTTCCAGCCGAGCAGCAGATCGACCGCATAGAGACGGTGACCGCCGATCACCAGCTTGTATTCATAGGCGCATCCCTCTTCGTCGCGATTGGGATGCAGACGGACGCTGATCGGCTGTTTCATGCCGACTTCATCAATCGAGGCGGCGATCACTTCCGCGTGAGCGGGGTCTATGTCGCGCAGGCGATTGGTCGCATCGATCTTGGCGATCTGAATTTTTTGGTTAACCATGACTTACGCGGCCCTTTTGCTTGTGCGAGACTCTTTGGCGGCTTTTGCGCTAGGTTTTGGCGCGGGAGGAGTAACCGTGGGCGCGTACCAGCCAGGCCAAAGCTCATGCATCGACACGCCGAGCGTGGCCGCCACGGCGGCGTTGGCGCGCGGGTGCCGCTTCATCAGCGCCCAGGACATGGTCGCGCGGGAAAAGCCGAGGCCGCGTCCGACCTCGGCGAGCGAAGTCCCCTTCTTTTTCAGCGCGGCGATGATGTCCTGGCGGTGCCAGGACGGGGCTTCGACTTGCAAAACAGGGCTCCGGGCAAATCAACCAATCTTGGTTGATTTAGGGCCGTCGTCGCCCCGATGTCAACCGTGTTTGGTTGATTGCGATGAATAAAGCGCGCGATCCACGCCTTTCTTTGCTGGCGGCGCGCGTCAAAGAGGTCGTTGACCGTTATGATTCCGATGCGGAAGTAGTGCGGCTGACCGGGATTCCACCAAATACGGTTCGTCGGATGCGAGTCGGGGAGAACGAGCCGCTTATTTTCAGCGTTCTCACCTTCGCCGAGCGGCTCGGCTTCTCGTTCAATTGGCTGATAGGGCTGACGGACGATCCATCGGAGACGCCGCCGCGGGATCGGCCCGCCGCCGACGTCGTCATGGTCCCCATCCTCGACGTCGAGGCGGCGGCCGGCGGCGGGATCGCCGTCGACGTGGTCAAAGCCGAGGCGGAATTCGCCTTCCCGTTCTATTTTCTACAGAAACTGCTCGGCGATGACGCGGGGCGCGCCAGGCTCAGCAGTTTGCGCGCGAACGGCGATTCAATGGAGCCGACGATCATGAACCGGGGGCTCCTCATTATCGACGAAGCCCAAAAGGAGTTTCCGGCGGTGCCCACGAATGCAAAAATGCGTCGCGCGGAGCCGGATATTTATGTATTTTTCACTTCCAACGGCCTCCGGCTCAAGCGCCTCAAGCCGATCGACAAGAACTTCGCCGCCATTATCAGCGATAACATCCACGGTCACCCGCCAGAAATATTCCACCATGGAACGGACGGCAAAATATCGATCGTCGGCAAGGTGATCTGGTGGGATAATCGGCTTTAAAAGGCCATTTAAAGGAGCTTATTATGAGAAAAATGATTGCCGCCGCCCTGTTCCTCGCGCCGATGGTCGCCCACGCCGACGACGTAAAAAAGCTCAGCGGGGCCGATCTCGCCGTCCAAACCCACAAATGGGACGGCAAGACCATCGAGACGAGCGGTTATTGCTTCTATGCCGACGTAAATGAGTATCGCTGCATGACAATCGGCCCCGGCGGCGGGGCGCGCGTCGACTTTTCGAAGCTGGAACCAGAGGCCGCACGAAAGAGGATCGAGGATAATTGCGACACGATTTCCAAGATGCTGACGAAGGCCTGCGCCGTCCGTTTCCAGTTCGTTTATGAAAGCTACGATACACATGTAAGCGGCAACGATGTTTTCCACATCGTGATCGCCAAAGACAACGCAGGAACCATCGTCGGGAAGTGAGTTCGGTTGCTTTAGCCGTTCCTCCATTTGGCGCATTTTCTTTTGTTCGTATGAAGAATGTTGTTGACAAACTA
>CAIZGR010000524.1 GCA_903932535.1 uncultured Hyphomicrobiales bacterium
CCGGGCCGCGCTTGCGCGCGCCCGGGTAGGGGGGACGCTCACGGCAGCGCGCTGGCCCTCGTGTTCGTTCCGGCAAACGCGCGCTCTTACCGCCACGTCCTCACGTCGACAAACCGCCCCGCGATCGCCGCCGCCGCCGCCATCGCCGGCGACACCAAGTGCGTCCGGCCCTTGTAGCCCTGGCGGCCCTCGAAGTTGCGGTTCGAGGTCGAGGCGCAGCGTTCGCCGGGCAAGAGCTTGTCGGGGTTCATCGCGAGGCACATCGAGCAGCCGGGCTCGCGCCATTCGAAGCCGGCGGCGAGGAAGATCTTGTCGAGCCCCTCGGCCTCGGCCTGCGCCTTGACGAGCCCCGAGCCCGGCACGACCATCGCGCCGACCCGCTCGCTCACCTTCCGCCCCTCGGCGATCCTGGCCGCGGCGCGCAGATCCTCGATGCGGCCGTTGGTGCACGACCCGATGAACACGCGGTCGATTTCGAGGTCGGCGATCCGCTCGCCGCCCTTCAGGCCCATATAGTCGAGCGCCCGCTGGATCGAGGCGCGCTTCTGCTCGGTCGCGCCGTCCTCGACGCGCGGCACGAGGCCGGCGATCGTCGCCACGTCCTGCGGGCTCGTGCCCCAGGTGACGATCGGGGGCAGGTCGGACGCGTTCAGCCGCACTTCCGCGTCGAAATGCGCGCCCTCGTCGGTTCGCAGCGTCTCCCAGTAGGCGACCGCCTGATCCCACAAAGGCCCCTTCGGCGATTTCGGCCGGTCCTTCAGATAGGCGAAGGTCTTGGCGTCGGGCGCGATCATGCCGGCGCGCGCGCCGCCCTCGATCGACATGTTGCAGACCGTCATGCGGCCTTCCATCGACAGCGCCTCGATCGCGGAGCCGCAATATTCGATCACGTGGCCGGTGCCGCCGGCCGTGCCGATCTCGCCGATGATGGCCAGGATGATATCTTTGGCCGTGACCCCCTCGGGCAGCGCGCCGTCGATCTCGACGCGCATGTTCTTGGCCTTGGACTGGATCAGCGTCTGGGTGGCGAGCACATGCTCGACCTCGGAGGTGCCGACGCCGTGGGCGAGCGCGCCGAAGGCGCCGTGGGTCGAGGTGTGGCTGTCGCCGCAAACGATGGTCGTGCCCGGCAGGGTGAAGCCCTGCTCCGGCCCGATGATGTGCACCACGCCCTGCCGGGGGTCGAACTCGTCGTAATATTCGATGCCGAATTCTTTGGCGTTGGCGGCGAGCGTCTCGACCTGCTGGCGGCTCTCGGGATCGGCGATGCCGCGGCTGCGGTCGGTCGTCTGGATGTTGTGGTCGACGACGGCGAGCGTCTTCTCGGGGGCGCGCACCTTGCGCCCCGCCATGCGCAGGCCCTCGAAGGCCTGCGGGCTCGTCACCTCGTGGACGAGGTGGCGGTCGATGTAGATGAGGCCCGAGGCGCCGGTCGTCTCGATGACGTGGTCGTCCCAGATCTTGTCGTACAGCGTGCGCGGCTTGGCCATGAACGGTCTCCGGCGCCGGATCGGCGCGAACTCAGGCGGAAAGTCGCGGGCTTTTATGCCGAAATGCGTGACGGCGGAAGGGGTCGCCTTCGGACCCGGAGCCGCCGTCAGACGCGGGCGTCGACGGTCCGGCTCGATCCGCCGGCAGAGGAAAGCGCGCTTCTGTCCCGCTGTTTCACGACGCCCTCGGAGCCGAGCGCGCTGCGGTACACAGCCTCGACGCGCGCGCGATAGGCCTCCGGCGAGAACTTCTGCGCCTGGACGCGCCCCCGCTCGGCGAGGCCGGCGCGGAGATCCGGGTCGCTGTCGAGGGTTCGGATCGCGCGCGCCATCGCTGCGACGTCGAACGGATCGACGAGGAGCGCGGCGTCGCCGGCGACCTCGGGAAGCGAGGACGACGTCGAGGTCATGACCGGCGTCCCGAGCATCATGGCTTCGAGCACAGGAAGCCCGAAGCCTTCATAGAGCGACGGAAAAAGCAGCGCCTTGGCTCCGCGGATCAGGCCGACGAGATTCGGAAAGGACAGATATTCGAGTCTGCGCACCTTTCGCTCACGAACCGCGCGGTTGGCGGCGATCCGGAAGGACTGAAAGTGCTCCTGCTCGATTCTGGCGACCGCATCGTCGTAACCCCAGCCGAGCCCGCCGGCGATCACGAGCGGACTGGAGACGCCGGACGCCGCGAAGGCGTCGATGAGCCGGGCGACGTTCTTCTTGGGCTCGAGGGCGCCGACGAAGAGGAAGTATTTCTTCGGCTCGAGCCCGAACACATGCTCCACCACGCTCGCGACCTCGTCGTCCGATTGGGAAAGCAGCGCCGGCGGGATCCTGACCGTCTGATAGGTGTTGGTGATCCGGCTCTCCGGCATGTCGACGATGGAGAGGATGTCGCGCCGCGAATGCTCGGAGACGGTCACGATGTGATCGGCGCGGCGGCATATCGCTCGCAGGGTCTCCAGATAGACCTTCTTGTCGTCATGGGTTGTGTAAGGGAGACGCAGCGGAACAATATCGTGGATTGTGTAGATGTTGGCGGCGCCCGGCGTGTACACCGGAATCGCCTGGGTCGCGTGAAAGATGTCCGGTTGCTCGTCGAGCTTCAGGCGCGCCAGCTTCCCGTAGCGGTGCATGTGACAGCGGGCAGCCTCGGGGAGACGGTAGGAAAGATGAACGCGATCGAACGTCTCCTCATTCGTGCTGCGCGCCTCTTCGGGTCGAATGACAGCGCCGGTGCGGGGCAAGGGCATCGTGCGGAGTCCAAACGGGGCGCCAAGAACGTGCAGCGCAGGCGTTCGAACGAATCTGTCCATCGCCGACGCGACGGACCTCAAGTCGTAAAAGTCGATCTCGGCGAGCAGCGGGTCTTTTCTGTTGAGGGGACGACGCGCGGAAAAAAGGGCCTCGGCCCCGAATCCGAGGGCGCGCGCGCTTTGGGCGAGATTCTCGACATAGGTCTTGATCCCGGTGCCGCCGGGCTTGTTGAAATTCTCGGCCTCGTAGAGAATCTTTCCCATGCCCTCCGCCCGTTCCGCAGTCGGCGTCGCCGCGCGCGGTCTCCTGCGGCCCCCTTGATCGGACGCCACAATCGACTTCCGCCGCGGCCGCCGTCGGACGGCGGCGAGTTGCCGCGATGTCCGCGCCGTTAACTTCTATTCGGTCGACTCGCAGCGTGCAAGGTCGGGGCGCAGCCAAGGAACCGAAGCTATCCGAGCGGACTTCCATCGAACGAACGATGGTTTGTCAAGTATAGAACGACGAGCGGACTTTCGCATGAGGCGACCGGTCCGCTCATTGCGGTCCCCGGCCCGAGGGCGGCCGACCCGACGGATTCCTCGATGGCCCGGCCGATTCCGCGCGTCCGGCTTCCGCCTTCGGCCCCTGCCGAAACGGCTCCGTCGACGCGCCCGGTGAAACGCGACCGCTCGAGGGCGTATTGTTGACCGGCGGCTCTCGTGCGGGTAGCGTCTCTATGGTCGCTCGATATCGAAGCGGATCAACTCGGACCTGTGCGATGCCCCGTGCGATGCAAGAGGCAAACATCGATCGACGCGACCTCACTCGGCTGAGCGCCGCATCGCCGCCGTTCGGCCGCGTCGCCGGTCCCGCCCGCTGGAGCATGGGCGCCGTCCTCGTTGCGGTCGGGTGCGCCGGCGTGCTGTTGTTGCTCAACAGCCTGTTCTGGATCCTGCTGAAAGTCGGGCTGGCGGTGGCGGGGCTGGTTTTCGTGGCCCGCCGGTTCGGGAGCCGTGGGCTCGCCTACAGCCTGTCGGACGCGCTGCGCGCCCTCGTGAGGACGCCCTATCCGTTCCTCGCGGCCGGGACGCTGCTCCTGGCGGCCTACGCCCTCGCCGGGAGTTCGGGCATTCTTGTGGCGGCAGGGGTTTGCCTGGGCGTGTTCGTGCGCGCGCGGCTGATCGACTGGCCCTGATCCGGAGACGTCCCGGTCTATTGGGGCGCGGCGCCGAGCCTCGGAAAGCGCTTCATAAGAGCGCGATGGCGATCAGGAGCAGGCGGCGGTCCGGGGCCGCGCGGCCGGACGCGGACGCCAGCCTCACACCGCGTCGCGCTCGATGCGGATGACCTGCGGCTTCTCGCGCACTACGCCCTCCTCCAGCGTGCGGGCGAGCGCGTCGCGGATCGCGCCCTCCGTCGTGCCGTGAGTCATCAGCACCACGGGCACGACGCCAGCCTCTGCCCACGCCTTCGTCGCCCGCTTCTGCATGATCGCTTCGAGCGAGATCATCCGCTCGCCGAAGCGCGCGGCGATCGCCCCCATAGCCCCCGGCCGGTCGACGACAGTCAGGCGCACGTAGTAGCCGCCCTCGTGGCGCTGCATCGGCACGCGGTCCGCCTCCGACAGCGACGCCACGGGACGGCCGAACACCGGCAGGCGGGTCCCCCGCGCCACGTCGACGAGGTCGGCCGCCACCGCCGAAGCGGTCGCGTCGCCGCCCGCCCCCGGCCCGACCAGCGTCAGCTCGCCGATCGCGTCGCCGGCGATCGAGACGGCGTTCAGCACCCCCATCGTCTGAGCGAGCGGGGCGCTTTTTTCGACCATGGTCGGGTGGACGCGCTGCTCGACGCCGTGCGGCGTGCGTTCGGCGACGCCGAGCAGCTTGATGCGAAAGCCCAGTTCGTCGGCGGCTGCGAGGTCGGCGAGCGTGATCGATTCGATCCCTTCGACCGACACCGCCGAGGCGTCGATCTTCGAGCCGAAAGCGAGCGAGGCGAGGATCGCGAGCTTGTGCGCGGTGTCGAACCCGCCGACGTCGAAGGTGGGGTCGGCTTCGGCGTAGCCGCGCCGCTGCGCCTCGGCGAGACAGGCCTCGAACGGCAGGCGCTCCGTCTCCATGCGCGACAGGATGTAGTTGCACGTGCCGTTGAGGATGCCCGAGACGCGCTCGATCGCATTTCCGGCGAGGCTTTCGCGCAGCGTCTTGATCACCGGGATGCCGCCGCCGACCGCGGCCTCGTAGAACAGCGGCGCGTCGTGCGCCTCGCTCAGGCGCGCAAGCTCGAGGCCGTGCCCGGCGAGCATCGCCTTGTTGGCGGTGACGACCGGCAGCCCGCGATTCAGAGCCGCCTTGACCGCTTCGAAGGCGACCCCGTCCGCCCCGCCGATCAGCTCGACGAAGACGTCGATGTCGCCCTCGGCGGCGAGCGCAACGGCGCTGCCGGTGAAGCGCGCGGCGCCGATCTCCGGGAGACCGTCGCGCCGGCTTCGAGCGCTGTAGGCGGAGAGCACGATAGGCCTCCCCGCCCGCACGCGCAGGAGGTTCGCCTGTCGATGCAGGAGCTGGGCAAGGCCGATCCCGACCACGCCGAGACCCGCGACGCCCAACCGCAGCGGCTTTGTCATGTCGTCCTGGCTCCGCTATCGGGAAAAGAAACCCCGGGCGTCGTTCTGCCCGAGTCGCGCTCCCGGATCAACGAAGCCGGCCGACCGTCAGCCCCAGCGTTCGGCCACGGATTTCTTCTTCTTCTTGCGCTCCTTACGCGCCGCGTAGCGCGCGTCGCGCTCGAGCTTCTTCTCGAACTCGAGGCGCTCCTGCTCCTCGCGGAGGCGCTGCTCCTCGGCCTCTCGGGCGAGCGCCTCGAGGCGCTGCTGTTCCTGGCGGGCGGCCTCGTCGGCCGCCTTGCGGGCGGCCTCGGCGATGGCCTGCTCGGCGCGGCGCTTGGCGCGCTCGGCGTCGCGCACGACGCGCGCCTCGAGAATCGCCTTGCGCCTGGCCTCGCGCTCGACCACCGCCGGGTCGGCGGGATCGTATTTCGCGGTGGTGAGGAATTTTTCAGCCAACGCCTTGCGCGCCTTGGCGGCGGCCGCCTGGCGATCGGCGAAGCTGTTACCATTGATAAAGGACATCGCGTTCCTGAAGCGATCGACAATCGGGGATGCGGGCTCATGCCACACCGCAAGCAAATCGGCAATACGGAATGCCGCATCGCAGCGATGCGGCGCCTGCGGCACAGCCGCGCGCCGCACGCCGGTCAACTTGGAACAAAGTCGAAGAAAGCATTGCTTGGCCGCGTGGAACGTGGTCCAATCGTCCAACGCCCAAAAAGAAACAGGCGACGAGGAACAACACAAGGAGCAAACGCATGGCGATTGCAGCAGAAGCCGGGCCGCCTGCGACGGGCGCGCGTTCCGAAGACCACAGCGACGCGCGGTTCAAGATCAATTCCATCGGGATCGCCGATCTGATGGATTGCATCGCCCTCGGCGTGAAGGATTTCAACCGGGCTCCGTTGTACGGAATGTTTTTCGGCGCCGTCTACGCCGTCGGCGGCTTGGCGATCATCTGGATGGCGTTCGCGCTCGGCTATTTCTATCTGGCCTATCCGTTCATCATGGGTTTTGCGCTGTTCGCTCCGTTCGCCTCGGCGGGCACCTACGAGGTTTCGCGCCGGCTGGAGCGCGGAGAGCCGCTGAGCTGGAGCGCCGTGCTCGGCGCCGTCTGGTCCCGGGCGGGTATGGAATTCGGGTGGCTGGCGCTGGTCAGCCTCTTCACCCTGATCATCTGGCTCGATCTCGCGGTGTTCCTGTTCCTCGCGTTCTACGGCGCGCATGTCCCGTCTCTCCAGGACCTGTTCACCACGGTCTTCACCACGACTTACGGCATGACGTTTTTCGCGGCGGGCAACGCCCTCGGCGCGGTCATCGCGCTCGTCGTCTTCTCGTTTACCGCCGTCTCTCCGCCGCTCCTCGCCGATCGCGAGGTCGATTTCGTCACCGCGATGACGACCAGCGTTCGGGCGGTGATCGCCAATCCGCGAACGATGCTCGCCTGGGCGGTCGTGATCGGCATGGATCTGGCCGTTGCGTTCGTCACCCTGTTCGTGGGGCTGATCGTGATTCTCCCGATCCTCGGCCACACGACTTGGCATCTCTACCGGAGGCTGATCGACTGAGGGCTCGCCGACCGAAGACTTGCGCACGTCGGAGGGCGGCTCGGACGACTCGCTCGCGCTCGAACCGACGAACCGCATGGCCTCCATCAATGGTCTCAGCGTGGAACCCGAGCGGGCGCCGATAGAATTGCGGCGGGCGGTCAGAACTTGGCTTCTGGCGGTCGCGGCTCTGGTGTTTGTCATGGTTCTGGTCGGCGGGGCGACGCGCCTGACCGAATCGGGCCTTTCGATCACCCAGTGGAAGCCGGTGACGGGCGTCGTGCCGCCGCTGTCCGCCGCCGACTGGCAGGCCGCGTTCGACCGCTACAAGCAGATTCCCCAATACGCCCGGCTTGACCCCGACATGACGCTCGACGGCTTCAAGACCATCTTCTGGTGGGAATGGAGTCATCGGCTGCTCGCCCGCATCGTCGGCCTCGTCTACATCATTCCTGCTTTGTGGTTCTGGGCGCGCGGCGCGTTCGCAGGCGCGCTCGGCCGGCAGGTCGCCTTCGCGACCGCCCTGCTCGCGCTCGAACCGATCGTCGGCTGGTGGATGGTGTCGTCGGGTCTGAGCGAGCGCACGGAAGTGGCCCAGGAGCGGCTGGCCCTCCATCTCCTGATCGCAGCCGGCGTGTTCGGGACGGCTATCTACGCCGCCGTGGGCGCGGGCGCGCGAACGTCCGCCGCCTCCGGCCGGCGCGGCTTCCCGCGCGCGGCGGCGGTCTTCGCGCTGCTGGTCTACGTCCAGCTCGGCCTCGGCGCGCTGGTCGCGGGCCTGCGCGCCGGGCTCCTCTACAACACTTGGCCGCTGATGGGCTCGCGCCTTCTGCCCGGCGAAGCGTTCGGATCGGCCGGGGCGCCGCTCGACGACGCCGCGACGGCGCAGTTCGACCATCGCTTCGTCGCCTACGCCGTGCTGGCTTTCGCCCTGGTCCAGGCCGCCGCGGCGCTCCGCGCGGCCCCGGCGGCGCTCGCGCGGCGCGCGGCCGCGCTGGCCGCCGC
>CAIZGR010000525.1 GCA_903932535.1 uncultured Hyphomicrobiales bacterium
GTCCTCAGACGTGGAGGCTCGACATGCCGCTTGGGTGGCCTTCCACATCTGCGCCGCCTACCGAGACTGCATGATAAATGTCGAACTTCAGGGGCCGGGTCGTCTGGTCATGGCGGAGTTCGATCACCTTCGGCAGTTCCTTGGCGCTGAGATGAACTTGCAGCGCACCGAGCAGCGTGGCTGGCAGGACGCCGCCACGCAGGCGCGCTGGTTCCTTTATCACCGCGACGACTCGTTCGGCTCGGGTTTTGCAGCCAACTACGAGGCGACGTGGCGCTCCAAGCAGGAGATGCTCTACAAGCTCAAAGGTTCCTACGTCTCGCGTGAGATCGACATCCGGTCGATGGCGCTGCTGAACGAGATGAAGAACGTTGTGGTGGACAACGACGACATTGGAGCGCCCGAATCCACTGATGAGGACAAGAAGGACGACCGTGTCTTTGCGCTGGGCCTCGCCAATCTCGCTTGGATGTCGTGGATCAGGAAAGAGATGATCGCTCAAGGGTTGACCTACGACGTCGTCATGTCGCAGGAGAACGGCGACACCGAACTGGCGACGCACGGGCTCAACAGCTTGGTGTATCGGTTTCTCGCGCGGGCCGACGAGCCCGTCGAGCAGGAGCCTACGTGGCGCGAAAAGCAGGGCCTTGAATGATCCTCACACTTCCCATCGCCACGCGCGAGCGCCTGATGCTGCGGCTGCACGAGGCCGAAGCGACCAAAGGCAAGATGCCGACGCGCATCGTGCTCGGCCCCGGCGACTACGCCAAGCTGCTGCTTGATCTGCGACGATACGGCTTCTTTCCGAGCAAATACCTGCCGAAGAAGCCGAACGTGCTACAGGTGCCGATTGAATGCGACGACGTCGAAGAGACGGCGCCGGAACACCACACAGTCCGATTTGAATGGAGCGAGTGATGGCGAAGACCCCTGAGTTCAAGAAGCCCGAAGGCGTCACGATGAAGCAGCCGGAAGTCGCCGGTCTGTTCGGTGAAGAACCTGTCGCGCCTGCGACGCCCGAGATCGAATGGGCTGATATTCCGAATTTTGCCTACCCGGACGCGCCGCCCTATCCGCACAACGGCGAGCCGGTCTGGTTGACGCCGGACGGCACGACCGAGTATCTCGCCGTCTGGCGTGTCACACGGGCGCTCCAGAACGGGCGCTTCCAGCCGACGGCGTTTTGGGCGATCCACAACGGCGGCGGCCAGAAGGTTCCGTTTGAACCGCTGGGTTATCGCCGCTACGAGCCACCTTTGTTCGTGCCGCAGAAGAGGGCGTGATGGACATTGAACGAGTTCGTCGTCTTCAAGACGCTTTGGTTCGCGAGTGCCAGCGCTATTCGTTGGAGGAAGCGATGAACGCGCTTGCGGCGGTGTCCGCAGCAGCTTTGGCGACGGCGCCGAAAAGCGCTCGCGAGAACATCTTCAACGTGTTCAACAAGGCCATCGTGGCGAGCGTGTTGAACATCGACAAAGGCGCTGATCCGTTGTTGACCGAAAAGAGGCTTCAATGAGCGACGAACCGGAGCGTCTCGACGAGGCATGGGTCGAGGAGGGTTTCATGCAGCCCACCAGGAAGCGCATCACCTTCCAGTGTCCGATCTGTTCGCACACATGGACGCGCACGTTTAAGGCCGAACCCTCGGTTGATCCCGCATGTCCGAACAAATACTGCGCCGACCGTCGCACGCTGGCTGACCTCCAAAAGCAGGTCGCCAATCTGATGGCGATGATCCAGTCGGGTCAGGCACCGGCGCAGATCGGAAACAACGTCAAGGTGCAGGCGATCGACACCACGGCGAAGATCGTCATGGAGGACAACAAGCTGACGGACCTGAAGGACGGCATCCGCGCCGGCGAGACGATGGCGCCGAAGCTGCCGGTTCCGATGCAGAGCGCGGCCGATAATTTCTTTAGCGGCGGCGCGGCGGCGCTCGGGACAGGCCAGCCGATGTCGCGCATGGCGAAGCGGATGCAGGCGCTGGGCCAGCGCGCCATCGCGGGCGGAATGCGCGATATGTCCGTGGCGCCCAACCAGGTGCTGCCGAAGGCTCGCCCGGCGACGGTGCAGGTGGCGAACGACGCCTATAAAGGCCGAAGAAATTAGTGGTTGACACCATCTGATCGGATGGTATTCTGTTCGTGTTTGGTCTGGTTCGCCATGCTTAGGTTCGGCGGGGCAGGGTATGCTACGGTTTGGGAGCGGCAGGAGCAATCCTGCCGCTTATTTCTTCTGATGAGCCGCCAGCTTTGCCTGCTCTTTTGCTTGTTCCGCCTCGGCTTTTGCGATGTCGCGACGCATGATTCCCATTTGAAGAGCTTGCGGGTCCGTGTTGTCGAGTTCTTCGACGGCGTCGGATGGCGACATAGCGCCAATTTTGACCTGATCGAAGACTTGGCGCTTGTGGTCTTCAGAGAAGGCAGGCGACGAACTGTGGCTGTCAACAGTCAGCGTCAAATCGTCAGACAGATTGTCAAATTTGAACAGCACCGGGACGAGACCTTTCGCCGGTGGCACTGCAAATTTTTGCATCTCTTCGTCAGCTTCTGGACCCGCCGCATCTTTCGGAACCCAAGCGACAAGATTCTTCGCGTCGTGCGCGCGGCTCATGTCGAGCATGAACGAGCCGAACGCCTCCACGTCTCGTTGAACGAGAAGCGCGCGGTCTTTGAAACGTGGGCTGAACATGCGAACAAGCGCTTCAGCATGGTTGGCTGAACGAACGCCTTTTTCACCGTGGCCGCGAGCCGTGGGCGGTATGCCCATAAGATCGTCGAACATCTTTTCGTAACGGTCAAGAGACGCCCAGATGTCTTGCGGGATCGTCGTTGTGTCGCGCTCGATCTTGCCTTGCGGCGACGACTCGACGTAGTAGCCGCCCGGCTTGTTGAACCGCGACAGCGCCAACTGGTTGACGCCGGTGCCGCCGACAAACTTGGTTGAAGGCTCTTCCTCTTTGCGCAGCATCTTGTTGATGCCGACGATACGGCTATTGATCGCCTCTTGCAGCATCATCAGCCGCGCGATTTCGCTCATCCCCCAGAAATACCACGGCACCGGATTCGGGCAGAACGTGTTGAACGGATGCACGCCTTTCAGGTGCGGCGCCGACATGCGCGTCTCGGGATCGTA
>CAIZGR010000526.1 GCA_903932535.1 uncultured Hyphomicrobiales bacterium
GCGCACGGACCCGCCCGCGCGACTCCTTCCGATATTCGGAGCGAAGCGCCCCGATCAGAACCGGTGATTGTCGACACTAATCGCAAGAATACAGGGAAGGCAATGCCCGGCGCGCGCGAACAGGCGAAGGGCTCTCCGGCGCCCGGAAGGCGTATTGCTCGCCCCTGTCGGCGGCTACGCTGCGACCGCGCCGCGCACGACCGGCTTGCCGGCCGGCGCCTGCGGATCGAGGACGATGCGGGCGCGTTCCGTCGTGCGTGTTCGGCCTCGTGAAGCGCTCGGCGAAAACGCGACAGATTATGCGCCGGGCCGAGAACCTCGGCCGCTGCCGCGCCGGCGCAACCGCTTATTTGTCGAGCCCCACCGCCTTCAGCCCCTCCGCCTGCCGCCGGGCCACGTCGCCGGGGTCGAAGCCGGCGATCGCCTCCTCGTACAGCCGGTGGAAGTTGAGCCGCGCGCCGAGGCGCAGGAAGGCGCCGCCGAGGCCGATGGTGGCGCGCTCCAGGAAGACGAACTCGCGCGGGATGAGGAGTCCGCCGCCCTCGGCGCGCAACGCCCGCATCGCCTGGCCGATCTCCTTGCGTCCGTATTCGGACGGGCTCACCCCGTCGGCCGTGGTGCGCACCCGGTCGTCGAGGATCGGCCCGCAGATGAAGCGCGCCCAGATGGTCATCGCGTCGAACGTGCCGCGGGTCAGCTCCGGGAAGCCCCAGAGCGCATAGGCCTCGCGCAGCCGCGCCTCGTCGTCGCTCCGGAACGCCCGGTAGAGCTCGACCACGCCGCGGACGAAGCGCGACGGGAAGATGCGCACGCAGCCGTAGTCGAACAGGTTGACCCCCTCGACCGTCAGCGCCGCGCCCTCGCCGCGCGCGACCACGGCGTAATTGCCCAGATGCGGATCGCCATGGATGATCCCGTAGCGCAGGAACGGCCGCCACCACGCATCGAACAGGCCGACCGCGATGGCGTCGCGCGCCGCCTGCGGCGCGGTCTCGAACTCGGTGAGCTTCCGGCCTTCGAGCCATTCGAGCGTGAGCAGGCGCCGGGTCGACAGTTCGTCGTGCACGCGCGGCACGCGCACGAACGGCTTGTCGGCGAGCATCAGGCCGTAGAGGCGCGCGATCCTGGCCTCCCGCTGGTAGTCGAGCTCCTCGCGCACCCGCTCGCGGATTTCCCGGGCGATCTCGCGCGTCTCGATCGCAGCGCCGATGCGCTTGTGCAGCGAGAACAGGAGATCGAGCTGCGAGAGATCGGTTTCGACCGCGGAGGCCATTTCCGGATATTGCAGCTTGCAGGCGACAAGCTCGCCGTCGAGCGTCCGGCCTTTGTGCACCTGCCCGAGCGAAGCGGCCGCGGCCGGCTTGAAGTCGAACTCGGCGAAGCGGTCGCGCCAGCCGGGGCCGAGCTCCGCCGACATCCGCCGCCGCACGAAGCCCGCGCCCATCGGCGGCGCCTGCGACTGCAGGCGGATCAGCTCGGCGGCGTAATCGGCCGGCAGCGCGTCCGGGATGGTGGTGAGCAGCTGCGCCACCTTCATCATCGGCCCCTTCATGGAGCCGAGCGCCGAGGCGAGCGCGCGCGCGTCGATGTCGCGCCCGCCGCCCTTCAGGCGGTTGACGCCGACGCGGGCGGCGAAGGCGCCGGCGTTGACGCCGAGGCGAGCGTAGCGCTGCGCGCGGGCGGAAAGGCGGTTGGCTTCGTCGTCACGGGCCAAAGCGATTGTCTCCGATGATCCTGAAGGTCGTACGCTTCCAGCCCGGCGCGGGATCTGCGCCGGAAGCCCGTCACGCAGCATACATAGCCCCCGCCGGCCGAATGACCAGTGGCGCCGGGCTCGGCGGCGGCGGCGAACGCCGGCGCCCCGCGCGCCGTGCCCGGCGCCCGATTTCGCGACGCGCC
>CAIZGR010000527.1 GCA_903932535.1 uncultured Hyphomicrobiales bacterium
ATCGAGGTCACGGGGCTCCGGCCCGAGCGGCTCGCGCGGCTCGGCCTCGCCCGCACCTTCCAGCACGGCCGGGTGTTCGGCAACCTCTCGGTCCTCGACAACGTCCTCATGGGCGCCCATGTGCGGCTCTCCTCCGCGCGGCCCGGGTGGCGAGGGCTCGGTCCGCTCGGCGAGCTCTTTCTGGCGGCGGTCCGCCCCGCTCGCGTGCGTCGCGAGGAGGCGGCGTTGCGCGAGGAGGCGAAGACCATCCTCGCCTGTTTCGGCGACCGGCTGACGCCCAGGCTCGACCACCCCGCCTACTCGCTCTCCTACGCCAACCGCCGCCGGCTCGAGCTCGCCCGCGCGCTCGCGTTGCGGCCGAAGGCGCTTCTGCTCGACGAGCCGACCGCCGGCATGAACGAGACGGAGACGACCGAGATGGAGGGCGTGATCGCCGGGATGAAGGCCGGCGGGATCACGATCCTGCTGATCGAGCACAAGCTCGACATGGTGATGCGCCTGTCGGACCGCGTTCTCGCGATGGACGACGGCCGCCAGATCGCCGAGGGGGCGCCAAGGCACGTGCGCGACCATCCTGCGGTCGTGGAGGCGTACATCGGCCGGCCCGCCCTGGCGCGAAGGATCGCCCCGGCATGAGCGCGTCTCCCCTGCTCGAGCTCGCCGGGATCGACTCGTTCTACGGCCAGATCCAGGTACATTTCGATCTTTCGCTCGCCGTTCCGGAGGGCGCGATCGTCTGCCTGCTCGGCGGTAACGCGAGCGGCAAGTCGACCGCGATGAAGGTGATCCTCGGGCTCCTGAGGCCACGCAGCGGGCATGTGCGCTTCGCGGGCGAGGACATCACGGGACTGACGACGCCGCAGATCGTCCGGCGTGGGATCGCCTCGGTGCCCGAGGCGCGGCGGCTGTTTCCGGCGATGACGGTGCGCGAGAACCTCCTGATGGGCGCCTATCAGCGGACGGACCGCGCAAAAGTGGCGGAGGACCTCGCGAGCCTTCTCGACCGCTTCCCGCGGCTCGGCGAGCGCCTCGACCAGCGCGCCGGCACGCTCTCGGGCGGCGAGCAGCAGATGGCTGCGATGGCGCGCGCGCTGATGAGCCGGCCGCGGCTGATCTGCATGGACGAGCCGACCATGGGCCTGTCGCCGCTGTTCGTCGACCGCGTGCTGGAGCTGATCGGCGAGATCAACCGCAGCGGGGTCGGCGTCTTCATGGTCGAGCAGAACGCAAGCCAGGCGCTGTCGGTCGCCGACACCGGCTACGTGCTCAAGACCGGCCGGGTCGTCCTCTCCGGCGCGGCGTCGTCGCTGCTCGACGACCCCGAGATCCGCCACGCCTACCTCGGCAAGGCCGCCGCCTGAGCGATGGTGGTTGGGGCCGGCGGCCCTTTCGGATCGTCTCTGAACGCGCCTTACGACGCATCGGCCAGCGCCTCAGCGACCTGCCGGCACTGGATCCGGATATCTGGGATGGCGATGCATTCCCAGAAGGCTGCGCGGGCGAGCGGGCCGACGACCCTGATGCGCCGCGACCGCGCGCCGTCGGCTCCGACGATCGCGAAAGTGTCCGCCACGTCGATCCCGATGCCGAGCGCGTCAGGCCGCAGCAACCCTCGCGCGAACAGCGCTCGCAGCAGCGGGTTGGACGTCTTCAGGGGATCGTCGGCGAGGCCTGTGCAATCGATGATGCGGGCGAAGACATCCTCCTTCGCTTCCCTGGCTCCGCGCCGCAGCATCCTGACGCGCAGACGCTCCCCCTCCTGCCGGACTTCGAGAACCCGACCGGCGATCACCGTCAGCCGGCCGTCTCCCATCAGCTTGCCGAGCGCCTGCTCGATCTCGGGCGCCATGCGGTGGCGATGCACGTCCCAGTAGGCTCGCCCATGACGGAGAAAGCGGCGCTTCTGGTCCGGCGACATCTCGCGCCAGAGGCGCTGCGTATGCGGCCGAAGGGCGTCGACTGCGGAGCGCCAGTCCGCGCCTTCGCTCACAAAGCGGGCGGCGAGAGCCCGAAGCCGCCCGACCAGCTTCGACAGGTCGGCGCCGAAGGGAATATCGCCTGCGTCGACGGCGCGCAGGACGGTCTCGCGGTGCGCCGAAGGCAGGAGGCCTCGCCGGGACACCGCGACGACGCGACCGCGATGTCCCCGCCGGTCGAGCGACATCGCCATGTCGACCATCGTCAGCCCCGAGCCTATGACCAGAATCGGCGCGTTCTGCGCCAGGCCATCGAGCGAGCCGGACGCCCAAGGCTGTTCCGCGGGAAAACCGCTGACCGCGGGCTTGGCGTCGTTGCCGGTCGCGAGAATGACGTGGTCGGCTTCGAAGGCGCCGCCGGACTCGAGGCGCAACGTGACAGCGCGTCGGTCCTCAGTGATGTCGATGCAGGCGTCGCGCACGTGACGGACTGCGCCCGATGCACGCGCCTCGCCCGCCAGAGCGCCGAGGTATTCGCCGTAGAGCCCGCGCGAGATGAAGCAGAATGGAGTGGGGCATGCGCCGCCGCGCGCCTTCAGCCATTCGTAGAGATGTTGCGGCTCGTCCGGAAAGGCGCTCATGTTGGAGACGCGCACGTTCAGCAGATGCCGCGGGTCGGTCGTCGAATAGGCAAGACCGCGTCCGATGGTTTCGTTCGGCTCGAAGACGACGATCTCCCCGATTTGCCCGGACAGACGGCGAGCGACATGAATTGCGGCGAGCGCGCCTGTCGCGCCTCCACCTACGATTGCAATGCGCATCGGCTCAACTCCGGACTGTGGCGCCGTCCGCGGGCCGACCGACTACGGGCTCAGCGGACGACATGGAAATCGCTGACGCCGTCGTTGGCGAGCTGCGCGACGAGCTGGAGCTCCCAGTCGATATAGGCCTGCATCGCGGCGCGGGCGTTGTCCGTACCCTCGTAGGGGCGCTTGTAGACGTCGTTCGGCTCCGAGGCCCAGTTGAAGGATTCCGTTTCGATCGGAAACCCTGCCTCCACCCAAGCTGCAAGACCGCCGGCGACGACGTGCACGGGGCGCACCGTCGCCGCGCGCACGTCGGCGAGATTGTCGGCCGCGAGCGCGCCGTCGCTGCTGAAAAGGATCAGCGGCCCGTCTCCCGGCACGCTCGCCAAGTCGCCTTTCAGGCGCGAGCAGGAGACGAACCAGGCGCCCGGCGCGTGCCCCTTGCGGTAGACCGGGCTTGGCGAGAGGTCGACGAAGGCGCCGCCGAGTCTTGCGGCGCCGGCTGGGGCGATGGCGGCGGCTCCGGCGTCGCGCGGCGCGCACCGCACGGGCCCGGCCGCGCCGCGCTCGTCGAGCGCGAGGCGCTCGTCCTCGACCACGAAGGCCTGCCAGCCCATCTGAACCAGCCACGAGGCCGTCATGCGCGCGCGCACGCCGTCGTCGTCGAACAGAACGATGCGCGCGCCGCGCACGGCGACCCATTCGTCGGTCGCCTGCACGAGCTGCCCGCCGGGCGCGGAGACGAAGCCGGCTGGATGACCGGCCTGGAATTCCTCGGGCGTGCGGACGTCGAGGCAGTAGAGCGTGCGCGCGTCCCGCTCGGCGCGAAAGCGGTCGAGAGCCGCCTTGTCGACGACGCCGACGCCGACCGTGTCCGCCCACGCGCGGGCTCGGGCGCGCGCCTTCTCGCGGCCTTCGCCCGACAGCGCGCCGAACCGCTCGGTCCGGCCGTGGTCGAGGGCGAGGCCGGCGAGCGTCCAGCCGATCGTGCCGTTGCGCAGCGCCGCGACCGCGTTGGGGATCCCGGCGTTGACGAGGCTCTGCGCCCCGATGATGCTGCGCGTCCGCCCGGCGCAGTTGACGATGACGAGCGTGTCGGGCGAGGGCGCGAGGTCGTGGACCCGGAGCGCCAGCTCAGCCCCGGGGACACTGACGCCGCGCGGCACGCTCATGGTCCGGTACTCCTCGAACCGGCGCGCGTCGAGCACGACGACGTCCTCGCGCGTGTCGAGGATCGCTTTCGCCTCCTCGGCGGAGAGCGACGGCGTGTGGCGGATCGATTCGACCAGCTCGCCGAACGCCTTGCTCGGCACGTTGACGTCGCGAAACACTTCTCCGCGCCGCGCGTAAGCCGCGAGCCCGCCGTCGAGGATGCGGACGTCGGAATATCCCAGCGCCTCGATGCGCTCCGCGCCCCGCCGCACCAAACCCTCGCCGTCGTCGTAGACGACGATCGGCGCGTTCTTTCGCGGCGCGAGCGCTTCGATGCGGGATTCGATCTGGCCGAACGGCAGCGAAACGGCGAAGAACGGATGGGCCTCGGAATAAGGGCCCTCGTCGCGCAGGTCGAACAGCGCAATCTCGCGACGCTGCCGCCAGTACCCGCGCAGGGTGTCGGAATCGATCGTCGCCGCCATTCACGCCGCCTCGGCAGAATTCCAGAGATTGGGCACGCTCGCATTGGCGTAGCCGGAAACGAAGGGTTTTTCCTCGCCCGTGAGGGGATCGAACACCGCCCGCCGCACCGCGCCGATATTCGCGCCATAGACGTGGATGCTGATCGACACGCGGTCGTCGTATGCGTTGGCGATCGCGTGGACGTCGCCCAGCCTCGGCGACACCGCGACGACCCGTCCAGGCTCGAGGCGCTCCGGCTCGCCGGCGCGGAAGCTTCCGGCGGACGCCCGGTGGTATGGCGCGGAGAGCTCCGCGCCGCGCAGGATGCCGACGAGACCCCAGGTCCTGTGGTCATGGACCGGCGTGCGCTGGCC
>CAIZGR010000528.1 GCA_903932535.1 uncultured Hyphomicrobiales bacterium
GACAGCCGGCAAATCGATATGGCCGTCGCAACGGCTATCCACGCCATCGCCGACAGCCGCCGCAGCCCGGAGGCGATTTCGGAAGCCCCGACGCCGGCCGAATGGGATCACGTGGCCATGGCGATCGAGGAATACGTGCGTTGCGGGGTTTTCGACTTCGACCTGCGCGGCTTACGGGCCGCGCCACTGGACGCCAGCAATAGGAGAGACAGATGAAACGCAAAAATGAGGGTGCTTTGGCGACCTTGGCCTACGTGCGCGGCTGGCGTCAGAACGACGACGGCCGCTGGTTCAAGCCGGGAGTCACCGGCACGTTTAACTCGGCTTCCGACGCCTTTAAGGCTGAGAAAGCCAAGCTCCCGGCGACGAAATGACCCCTTTCTCCATCCTCACCCGCCTCGCCGGCCTATCGCTGCGCGAGGCGGCGGAGTTTCATAAGGTGCGACTGGACACCGCGAAGTCGTGGTCGAGCGGGCGGAATGAATGCCCGGCGCGCGTGTTGGACGAGTTGCGCGGGTTGATCGACCGGCAGGAGAATTCGGCGGCTTTCTGGACGCCCCGAAAGGGCTCCGCGATATTCCTGGACGAGCCGGGCAACGATGCGGAGGCCCAATCCCTCGGCTGGCCTTGCGTCGGCGCCTGGGGCGCAATGGCGGGGCGAGTGCTCGCCAAATCGCATCGGGCTGTAATCGTGAGGCGGGACGCGGCGCAGGCGTCAGACGCCAAACTCGGGACGCACCTATAGCGCCCCCGCAAATCAGCCTTTATGCGATTTGCGAGGGCGCGTCAAGCCCCGAACCGCCGAGGCGACAATTCCCACGCATCCGCCAGCGCGATGAGCCCGTGGCGGATGATCCCGCAGTCATACGGCGACGGTTCCTGTTCCTCATAAACCAACCGTTCCATCGCCCACGGCAGGCGCGGCATGATCGACCGCAGGATGGCGTCGGCCTCGTGTCGGCGGCGGATGGCGAGTTCCTTCCGCGCCTCGATCTGCTGATCGGTGAGGCCGGCATAACCCCGGTCCGAGGGCGCCCAGCCGTTGACGGTGAAACCTCGAGCGATCTTGTCGTCCTCCACGACTTCGCGATACCGAACGCCCGCCTGCCTGCAATGATCCCCGAGGAGCTGGACGGCGCAGAAGCGCCCGAGCGGGTCGGACAGCCGGGGATCGTCCGAGCCCTGCCTGTGAGGCTGGGAAGCGACGAAAGCGATGTTCTCGGCCCTCTCCGCCGCCTCAATCCGTTCCTGGATCGGCCGGCGGTCGCCTTTGGCGGGCGGGGTTTGGCGCTCTGGCTTAGGCCAGCGAAGGGCCGTCGACGTCGTGATCACGATTCCGGTCATTGGTTCCCCTCATTCGATTTCGCGGCCCCACGCCGCACATAGGTGACGCTCACACCCTCCGGCACGCGGATTTCGCCGAACGGTTCGATGGTCTGCACCGGCGGCGATTTCGGTTTCACGGCGAACAGCCCCGCCGCATTGGCCGCCGCGTAGCAGGCCCGGCAGCGAGTGCTGCGCCATGCGGAGACGGGCCGGCCGCAGTCGCGGCACAGGGTTTTCGGGACGGGGCGGCTCATGATTTTCTCGCCATTGCGCCCGCGAAGCCGCACCGACCAGACCCGCCGGGCGACGCGCTGGCGTATCCCACGCGGTGATTTTTGTGCGAGGTGATCTTGGCCCGAGAAAGGGCGCCCGCTGTGGTCGAATACGACCGGCCCAGCCGTTCGGCGATCTGGCCGACCGACAGACCGGCCTCCCACAGCGCCCGCAGCTTGTCAGGGTCGATGATGTTTTTTTGCCGCATCACACGATCCCCCGGAACAGACCGCGGAACAATCGGATCAGATCGGGGTTGTAGTTCCTGCCCGACGACGGAACGAGCGGCGGAGCCCAATACCGATCGCTCGGCGGGGTTTCGGGGTCGAAATCCTCCGGCCATTCGGTCGGGACCGTCGCGACGCCGTGATGGTCGGCGAACAGGCATGGGACGCCGAGCCGAGCCCAATAGCCCATCCAGGCGCGCCACTGCGCGTCGGTGGGGCGCTCGGCCTTGTGACGCCATCCGTTCGGGCCGTCGCCCTTGCGGATCACGACGCCCTCGCCCCCGTTGAACCTGATCCAGCCCATTGCTTTCTCGACGTAATTCTCCTTCGTGACCGGCGTTTCAATTGCGCCGGAGATTGTCGAATCGTGCGTCTGGCTTCGCTGGCGCCGCATATTTGCCTTCCATGATTTTCAGAAAACCGCTTTCCGATACGAAGAAATCGAAATCGCATTTCCACGGCCGGCCCTGTCCCTGCCCGAGCAGGAACGGCGATCCCCGAATGCGGATCATGGCGTCGCGGAAGCCGTCGCGAGCGTTGGCGAAGTCGAAAACATCGACCAGATCGCGCGCCCTGGCCCTGACATGGGCGGCGCGCTTGTCGGTGATCGCCCTGCACTTGGCGAGGCCGCATTGGCCGGCGAGGTGGTTCCAGAGGTCCGAGACGAAATCCACGATCCCGTCGTCGGACGGCTTTGCGCAGGGCTTGGCGACGGGCGGCTTGATCGTTTCGACCAAAGCGAGCCGTGGCGGGTCGCTCGGCCGGCGATCTTCGACGGCCGGCGACAACCCCGTAGGGGTTTCTTTCTTTTCTGTCTCTGTCTCTGTCTCTGTCTCTGTCTCTGGTGCGTCACGCTGACGTTTCGGTGACGTCACTTCGTCGTCACGGTCAGGGTTCGGCTCTTGTTCCCCGCCGTCACGGTGACGCTCACGGTATCGCCTTTGCCGCTCGGCGGACCGATCCGATTGAAACTGACGGTCGCTCCACTTCGCCACGCGATCTTCAAGAATCCGACCGCTATTGCAAAGGCCCACAAACACACTATGAACATCAGCCTCATCCGCGCGAAGAAAGTAAGCGATCTCGGCTTCATCGACTGAAAAGCGCCCGCCATCGTCAATCTCCGCTGCACTTTCCAGGATTGCCGCCCATATCCAGACGACGCGCTCGATCGGTTGCTTGCTCCGAATGGCGACGCTGACGAGCTTGTCGTCGCGGCACATGCCGGCGTAGTGGCGAAACCAGCGGCTCATCCCCGCTCCCCATAGACCAGCGCAATGCACGCCATCCCCAGCGCGCATATGAGGCAGGGGGCGAGGAGGGCGAAGGATGAGGGGTCGATGGGGATCATGGGAGGCCGGGCGAAAAGAGGGTCAAATCTTCGCTCGGCTTGGCCGTCAAAAGGTTGCGGACCGCCTGCTCGAAATAGGACGGCTTCAGCTCGAAGCCGATACCGCGCCGCCGCTGCCGAACGGCGCACCACACCTCGCTTCCTATCCCCAAAAACGGCGTCAGAACCGTTTCCCCCTCGGCCGACCACAGGTCCAAACACCGATCGATCACGTCAAGTTGGAGCGGTGAAATGTGCTGCTCGTCCTTTTCGTCGCGGGCGCTTCGATATTGCAGCGTATTCGACTGCCGGATGTCCATCCAGACCGGCGACGCATACCGCTGCCAGACCAGCACGGATTTCCACATTTCATAAGACCAGGAATATTCCCCGCCCTCGCGCCGCTGGCGCTCATACGCCTCCCGGCTGATGTCCAGACCTTCCCCATAGAAGGCGTCAAACTCGCCGGAGATAGGCTCCGCATTCTCGCCCGGCTTCCGAAACGTCAGGATGTAATCGGCGAGCCCCTGCCCGCTCATGGAGCTGTCCTTGACGATTTGCTTGTGAAGCAGGCGAAGCGACTTCGTGCGCTGCTGGGCGACCACCGGGTCTTTCCAGATCGTCACGCGCGAATGATAGATCCACCCGGCGTCCGTGTATGCGCGGACGATATCGCCGCTGAAATCCCGGACCCCGATAAAACCGTCCCGCGTCTTGGACGTCGGCAAATCCATGCAATGCACGGAATGAAGCCGCCCTGGCTTCGTGACGCGGAGCAGCTCGGAAATGATGAACGCATAGTGTTCCCAAAACTGCCGACCTTCGTTGTTCGACACGTCGCGGTCGGAGTTCGAAAACTTGTAGAGGCCGACGAATGGCGGAGAATGAATCCCATAATGGATCGTTTCGGCCGGAATGGCGCGAATCAGTTCGCAGGCATCCCCCTGATAGATCGCATAGTCATCATTCACGACCTGATCAACCGCCTTGATTTCCGCGACGACATTGATGTGTTTCATGCGGCGTCTCCGATCCAAGATGGCAAAATGACGGGCTGGGAAGGCTGATAATCCGGGCGCTCGCGCGCCACGCCGCGGACGCTCTGGCTCGATAGATCGGCCATATGCGCGACCATCGAAGAAGCCATGCGATCGGCGTCGGATTCCTTGCGCCGATAATTGGCCACGACCGCGCCTTCAGTCTCCGCCGCGATGAAATGCACATTGACGGGCTTCGTCTGTCCGAAGCGCCAGAAGCGCCGAATTGCCTGATATGTCTGCTCGAAGCTGTCGCTCGCGCCGACGAACCCGGTATCCGCGCAATGCTGCCAATTCATGCCGTGGCCGCAGATAGATGGCTTCGTGACGAGCACACGAATGCGCCCCTCGCTGAAATCCAGCAGCTTGCGTTCCTTGTCCGCATCGTCGTCCGACCCGCGAACCTCGACCGCGCCTGGAATGCCCCGAGCAATCGCGTCGCTTTCGTCGTTCAGGTTCACCCACCACACGAACGGCCCGTCGTGCGGCGTGACGCTGATAGCCATATCCACGCGCTGGGCGACCGACCCGCGACGCGCCTTGATCCTCTCTCCGAGGCCATGCGCTTCCATCGGAAACAGAAGCCCGGTTTCGATGTTCGGCGCATAGGGAACGCCGACCGTATGCTGAAACTGATTGAGGGGAGGCAGATCATACCCTTCATTCGGATAGCCAAGGTCCGCCGGCTTGCGAAGCATGACGGCCCATGAAGCCATCCATTTCCAAAAGGCGTCCTCGGCGTGTCCCTTCAGTCTCCACTTCGACGTTTCGCCGCCGTCGTGAACGAAGAATGTCGCCAGCATGTCGGTATAGGACATGACGCCGAGGAATTCCGCGTGATTGCCGAGTTCCATGAAATCGTTCGGCGCCGGCGTCGCCGTTGCCGCAAGGCGAAACGGGATTTGCGCGGCGGTTTCGATCAGCTTGGAACGATAATGGCCGTCCGTCGATTTCAGGATTGACGACTCATCCAACGCAATCCCGCCGAACCGGCTCAAATCGAAATGCTGCAATTTTTGATAGTTGGTGATATTGATCCCTGCACGCACTTCCGATTGATCGCGAACGATCGCGGCCCCCATCCCAAATTTCGACGCCTCCCGGACATGCTGATTGGAAACCGCAAGCGGCGCCAGAATGAGCACAGGCATTCCGGTATGGCCCGCGACCTGACGAGCCCATTCCAGCTCAATCAGCGTCTTGCCGAGCCCTGTCCCCGCGAACACGGCCGATCGCCCGCGACGGAGTGCCCACCGCGTGATATCTCTTTGGTGTGGCTTGAAAAATTCCGGCGTCTCGATTGCGCCGACAATCCCGGTCATGGGATCTACCACGCGCTTGCGCGACAGGAATTCCGCGTATCGATCAATCATGACCCGTGATCCCCCAATTCCACCGGCTCGCCCTCACCCGCCCAATCCATGATGACCGAATAGCAACCATGCGGGACCGGCAGCGAAGATCCGGATGCGACGATCCAGCCCAGCGCCTCATAGGCGGGGATGAGATGCAGACGCACATAGCGGTGCCAGGTGATGCGGTCGGTCATGCGGCGCGAGACTCCGCCTCGATCATCGCCCGCAGCCGCCGGGCGGATTCCGCCGGCATGGCGTAGCCGAGGAAGCGCCGGCAGATGATATGCAAGTCATGCTTTTCGAGCGCGTTCCGAAGAAGCGAGACGTGGCTTTCGATGGTTTCTTCCTTGAAAAGGCCCTGTTCCTCCAGCGTGTAGATCGCGGAGAACAAACGCGGCTTCTGGACGAAGCGCGGCGAATTGCGGAGCAGCACCCGGCAAATGTCCCCTTGCCGGCGGGCTAGAACGATCCCATCCGGGAGCAGCACCGGCGCACAGAACAGCACGGCCCGCGCGTCGGCCAGCTCTTGCCGGCATACCGCGAGCGCGGTTTCCAGTTCCTCGATCCGCGCTTTGGCGATGTCGAGTTCGGACAGGCGGTTATGGCAGTTCAAGATCGCCTCCCTCCCGTCCGAGGGCGGCGCGGATGGCGTCTTGGTGCCGGTAGAATTTCGCGAGCGTCCCCGATGCGGCGCGAAGCTGCTCGGCGAGCAATTCGCGTTGCGCGCCGGTCGGGGCTTTGGCCGATCCCGCCACGATACGCGCGGCGATGTCGGCCGCATTGGCCTGCGCGTTGAGGGTATGGGTTTTCATGACGGAGCCCCCGTCTTTTCGATCTGCGCCCGCAGGCCTTCGACATGCGCGGCGAACAGCGGGTCGGCCTCGATCATGGCGCTGATCTTGCGGACGGCGTGCAGCGCCGTGGTATGGTCACGGCCGCCGAAGCGCCGGCCAATGTGCGGGAACGAGAATCCGGTGATCTCGTGGGCGAGCCAGATTGCGACATGCCGCGGAAGCATGATGTCCTTTAGCCGGCTCCGGCCGATGATCTCGGCGCGCGTTGCGCCAAAGGCACGGGCGACGATGACCTGGATGCGGACGATCTCGGGAAGCTCTGCGAGCCGCTTGCGATCCGCCTCTTTGGCGAGCCGATCAATCACGGTTTTGAGGAATGCCCGCTCAACCGGCCTCACCTCCGGGTCATACGCGACCGCCTCGAACCGCCGCCGTCGCTCGATATGCGCGGCTGCGAGCTGCTGCTTTAGCATCATGCCCTGTTCCATCATGCCGCCCTCGCTTCTCGGGTTTGCAGTCCCCATTGGCAAAGCGCCAGCCGAACGTCATCGATGCTGCGCGCGGTGATGCACGGTATGCCCAGCCGAATCATCCGCATTCGGATCGCCTGCTGGGCCGGCGATAGACAGCCGCGTCGAGACTTGATCTCGACAAAGAACACGCGGCCTCCGGGGGCCACCAGCACCAAATCCGGGATGCCGGCGAGGACGCCCATGGCCTTCAATCGCCGCGCCTCCGCCTTCGATCGCAAGCCGCCGTTGGCCGGATGAAACACGAGAAGATCGGGCGCGACGACGCCGAGATAATCGACGATGGCGACGTGCGCGCGTTCCTCGTGCCGGTTCATCGTGAGTAGTTCCCGATACTGGCCCCTTCCGCCGAACCGCGCGATGCTCGCGTGCCGTCGTGCGGGCTGTGGCCTGCACGTTGCGGGAGAGCCGCGTCCCGGTCACGGGGCTCGGCGCAAAACGAGGCGCAAGGCCTCATTTCAGAGCCCCATCGAGCGGCGCGCCTCCCGAAAGCGCCGGACGCTCTTGAGGAGTGTCCGGCGAAGTCAGAGGGAGGCACGCCCCTCGCGGGGCCTCGGACGCGCTTTCGCGCGAAGCTGTGACGGCGCGCAGCACCGCGATGGCGCGGTTGCACGCGGAGCAGGGATACGGCGCAAAACCGCACTCGCAGCACATTATCTGCCTTCGCGCGTCCACGATTTCATCGATGGGCGGCATGCGGAGATCGTCGGTGCTCATTTGCCGCGCCCCTCGAAGGAACCAATCCCGAGTCCGAAGTGCCGCCGAGATCGTGCCCCGAGCGGAACACGGCGCGTCGGCTGTTTGTTCTCACGACGATCAAGCAGCTTGGCCACGCCGACCACCGCCAGCGCGAGCATGAGCGCGACGAGGGCGACCATGAGGGCGAATATGGCGCGGTCGAGGATGGTCATTCCCCAGCTCCCGCGAACACGTCCGGCCGCAATGTCAGCCGCGACACCCGCCCGCCGCTGCCGCGCTCGATCAGCACCGCCAGACGCGGCGATACTCGGCCGCCGCGCCGCCTTGCCCACCACAGGCAATGCTGCGACACGCCGATTTTCTTCGCGAAAGCGGCCTCCGAAAGCGATCCGCGCGCCTCGTCGAGCAAGGCGTCGAGCCGGTCAGGTGACGGGAGTTCATCGTTCATGGCCGACGAAATTACACGGTTACGTGGAAGAGTCAATACGGGTCGGCGTTTCGTGTTGCGCATTTTTTTGACGAAAATTACGGACCCGTGTTGACAGCACGACGCATCCGTGTAGGATGGGCTTCATCGAAACGCCGATGAGGCCACGCCGATGAGCGACCGCCGCGCAATGCTTGAGACCCTGAACGTGGTCCAGGACCACCTGACGACGCCGATTGACATCGTCACTATCGTTTACTGCGAGCCTGCGCATTCCGACGAACAGCTTCACAATCACATCCTGCACTACTTCGGGAAGCTGTCAGAACAGAGCAAGCGCGAGGTTCTGGCTCACGTTCGGGTGCAGCAGTTCAATCGGGTGGCGTCGTGAACGCCGCCGCCGAGCTGCTCGACACCGTCGAGCACCTTCTCCGCCAGCTCGAATTGCGGGGCGGCCAGCTCGCCCCCGACCAGATCGAGACGCTCCGGCAGAGCGCCGAGCGGGCGCGGGCCGCGCTTAAAGCCGAACGGGTGGCGGCGTCATGAACGCCCCCCTTCCCCACCACCCCGCCGTCGCCGAACGGCTCTTCTTCCCCGCCGAGGAAGCCATCGTCTGCGCGATGACGCAGACGCTCCGCAACGCGGCGCCGCACCTTTCGCCGCTCGTGTTCGAGGAAGCGGCCGGCGCTCGCGCCTATCACTACGCCAAGGCCGGCGTTGCGCAAGACCTCAACCCCGAGACATTCGCGCGCCTCGACGCGCGGGCCGTCAAGTATCTGCGAATTTGGCATGGGCTTTTCAGAGGATGGGGAGAGTGTTGATGGCGAAGAAATCCAAGATGCAATCAACCGACGTGCCGGAGGATGCTCCGGTTCACGAACCCGTCGTCACGTCCATCAAGGGCTTCGACGCGGACTTCAAATGCCGCGGCTTCCAATTTGAAATCGGGCGGACGTATGAAGTCGCCGGCAAGATCGAAACGTGCGTGAACGGCTTCCACGCCTGCCCGACCGATGAGCATCCGTTGTCGGTGTTCGAATTTTATCCGCCTGCCGGCGCGCGCTTTGCCGAAGTCATTCAGTCCGGCGCGACGGATCGGTATGAAACGAAGCTTGCCAGCGCCAAGATCACGATTGGCGTTGAATTGTCGATCGGCGATCTAGTGACGCGCGCAGTCAAATGGGTTTTCGACCGCGCGAACTGGAAAAATGGGCCGGTCGCGACGGGTTTCAACGAGGGTGCCACGGCCAGCGGCGAGCAGGGCGTCGCGCAGGCCAGCGGCGAGCAGGGCGTCGCGCAGGCCAGCGGCGGGCAGGGCGTCGCGCTGGCCAGCGGCGAGCAGGGCGTCGCGCAGGCCAGCGGCCAGCAGGGCGTCGCGCTGGCCAGCGGCGGGCGGGGCGTCGCGCAGGCCAGCGGC
>CAIZGR010000529.1 GCA_903932535.1 uncultured Hyphomicrobiales bacterium
AAAGGCGAAAGCGTCGGCCGCCCCATCGGGTCGGAGGATTTTCTGGCGATGCTGGAAGCCCGCACCGGCCGCCGCCTGCGCCCGCGGCCGCGCGGGCCGAAGCCGCGGGGAGCGGGCGAGGCCGAGGGCGTTTGAACGGGATCGGGCGGCGGCAGGGTCGGCGGCGGGAGATAAATGCACTGTCACCGGAACCCAGGAACCCGATCGCAACGCCCCGCTCCCGCCCGCCGCGGAGTAAGATTCGGCACCGATCGAGAAGGCCCTCGCGACCCACAAAAGCGAGGGCTACGATCTCACCGTCGACACGCCCGGCGACCGTCGCCGCCATGCGTGTGGCCGACCCGCTGCCGGCAGACCGCGACAGATCTTCGCGAAAGCCCACTCTGGAGGACGCTACTCCCATAAACTTGAGATTGTGGTAATCTGCACTATCCTCTTGGGGACGAGCGCGGGCAGGGGCAGACGATATGCAACAATTACCGAAAATGATCCGTGGTGGTATTGGCATCGCCATCGTTGCCGCGATTGGGATTGCGGCGGTAATCAATTTTCAGCGCCAAACGAAGGAGTATGGAACGGGCTTCAACGAATGTATGCAGGACGGTGACGCTGGGGGTTCCGGTGACAGTGCATTCTATTAGGTTCCGGTGACAGTGCATTTAATAGGATTACGGCGACGCCTGCTTCATTTTCCGATTTCCGAGACGTTTCCCTCGCCCGTCACGCCGAATCGCAAAAGCCGCCGCAAACCCCTGAAAAACCTCGAAACCGACTCGAAAACGGCAAGCCGCGCTCAGACCAGCGGAAACCAGCACGCGGCGCGGCGCCCCTGCCCCGCGACCTCCGTCAGCGCCGGCGCCTCCTTCAGGCAGCGCGGCGCGGCCCAGGCGCAGCGCGGCGCATAGGGGCAGCCGGCGGCGGAGGCCGGCGGCGGCGCGGGCTTCGTCGGCGGCGCAGACCGCGGCGCGCGGTCGAGCCGGGGCGTGGCGTCGACCAGCTCGCGGGCGTAGGGGTGGGCGGGGGCGGCGAAGAGGGCGGCGGTCGGGCCGATCTCGACAATTTTTCCGCGGAACATCCCCGCCGTCGTCTCGCACAGGTGCGCGACGACGGCGAGGTCGTGGCTGATGAGCAGGAACGTGACGCCGGCCTCGCGCTCGAGGTCGCTCATCAGGTTCAGCGCCTGGGCCTGCACCGAGACGTCGAGCGCCGACACCGGCTCGTCCGCCACCACCAGCTTGGGGCGGGTGATGAGCGCGCGGGCGATGGCGACGCGCTGGCGCTGGCCGCCGGAAAACTCGTGCGGATATTTGGCGGCGTCCGAAGCCCTCAGACCCACCGCCTCGAGCGATTCGGCGACCCGCGCCCGCCGTTCCGCCCGCGAGGCGCGCCCGAGCGCCGCGAGCGGCTCGGCCACGATCGCCTCCACCCGCATGCGCGGATCGAGCGAGCCGTAGGGGTCCTGAAAGATCAGTTGCATGTGGGCGCGCATCGCCCTGAGCTCCCCGCGGCTCAGATCGAACAGCGAGCGCCCTTCGAGCCGGACGAGGCCGGAATCGGGCGAATCGAGCGCGAGCGCGATCCGGGCGAGGGTCGACTTGCCCGATCCCGATTCGCCCACGATCCCGAACGAGCGCCCGGCGAACACCGAAAAGCTCACGCCCGCGAGCGCCGCGCGGAGGGGATGGGGCGCGAACGGCCGGGGCCGCGGCAGGCGGTAGGCCTTGACGAGATCGACGACCTCGAGCAGCGGCGCGTCGCTCATGGGGCCTCGCCGACTTCGGCCGCCCGCCAGCAGCGCGAGACGTGCCCGGCCCCGAAGGCCACGCTCGGGGGGCGCGCCGTCCGGCACACATCCACGGTCAGCTCGCAACGGGCGGCGAACGGGCAGCCGGCGCCGACGTCGCGATGGCGAGGCGGTGCGCCCGGAATGGTCTTCAGCCGCGCGCCGCGCGGCGCGCCCGGCTCCGGCCGGGCCTCGAGCAGGGCGCGCGTGTAGGGATTCTTCGGCGCGCGCAGCACGACCTCGACCGGGCCGCTCTCCATGACAAGGCCGCCGTACAGGACGAGCACGCGGTCGCAGTTTCCCGCGACGACGGCGAGGTCGTGGCTGACGAGGATGACCGCCATGCCCGTTTCGACGCGAAGCCCATCGATCAGGGCGAGAATGCGCGCCTGCACGGTGACGTCGAGCGCCGTGGTCGGCTCGTCGGCGATAACGAGCCGCGGACCGCAGCCGATCGCCATGGCGATCATCGCCCGCTGGCGCTCGCCGCCCGAGAGCGCGAACGGATAGGCATGGGCCGCGCGCTCGGGGTCGGCGAGCCGGACGCGCTCGAGCAGGCGCACCGCCTCGCCGAACGCGGCGGACCGGCTCAAGCCGCGATGCAGGACCAGCGGCTCTGCGACCTGGACGCCGACGCGATGGAGCGGGTTGAGAGCCGTCATCGGCTCTTGGAAAATCATCGCCATCCGGTCGCCCCGGAGCGCCCGCATCGCCTCCTCGCTCGAGGATACGAGCTCGCGGCCCTCGAAACGGATCGATCCGCCGATCCGGGCGCCTTCCGGCGCCAGCCCCATCAGCGCGAGCGCCGTCATCGTCTTGCCGGAGCCGGATTCGCCGACCACGCCCAGGCTCTCGCCCGCGTCGAGCCGGAAGGTCGCGCCGTCGACGACGCGGACCGCGCCGCGCGGCAGCGGCAGGTCGACGGACAGGTCCGTCACCTCGAGCAGCGTCACGACCGCGCCCTGAGCCGGGGGTCGAGGGCGTCGCGCAAACCGTCGCCGAGCAGGTTGAGGCCGAGGACGCTGAGCGCAATCGCCGCGCCCGGATAGATCGCGAGGCGCGGCGCGTTGTAGAGCACGTTCTGCGCGTCCGACAGCATCCGGCCCCACGACGGCTGCGGCGGCTGCGCCCCAAGGCCGAGATAGGACAGCGCCGCCTCCGCGAGGATCGCGATGGCGAACTGGATCGTCGCCTGGACGATCAGGGCAGGCAGGATGTTCGGCAGCACGTGGTCGGCGGCGATCGCCAGCGGTCCGCGCCCGGCGGCGCGCGCGGCCAGCGCATATTCGCGCGCCAGCACCGAATTGGCGGTGGCGCGGGTGAGCTTGGCGATGATCGGCACGTTGGCGGCGCCGATCGCCACGATCGCGTTGACCACGCCCGGACCGAAGGTCGAGGTCAGCATGATCGCCGAGAGCAGCGCCGGAAAGGCGAAGACGAAGTCGCACGCCTTCATGATCGAATCCTCGACGACGCCCTTCCTGAACGCGGCCACGAGGCCGAGCGCGACCCCGAAGACGAGGCCGATGCCGACCGCGACGACGCCGACCAGAATGGAGACGCGCGCCCCGGCGATGAGCTGCGAGGCGACGTCGCGGCCGAGGCTGTCCGTGCCGAACCAGTGCGCGAGCGAAGGCTGCGCGAGCTTGTGCGGAATGTCGATGGCCGCGGGCGGATAGGGCGTCCAGACGAACGACAGGGCGGCGATCATGAGCAGCGCGGCGGCGAGCGTCGCCCCGAGCCAAAGGCTGAAACCGCCGCGCGCGAAGCCGCTCATGCCGAGCGGCTCCTGAGCCGCGGATCGATCGCGGCGCAGGCGACGTCGACGACGAAATTCAGCCCGATGACCAGGATCGCGATCAGCATCACGCAGTCCTCCACCACCAGCGTGTCGCGGTTGGAGATCGATTGAAGCATCAGCCGCCCGAGGCCCGGCAGGACGAAGACGTTCTCGACCACGATCGCGCCGGCGATGAGATTCGCGAACTGGAGGCCCATGATCGTCAGCACCGGCGCGAGCGCGTTCGGCAGCGCGTGGCGCCAGAGCGCCGCGCGCCGCGACACGCCCTTGGCGCGCGCGGTGCGCATGTAGTCCTCGTCGAGCGCCTCGATCAGCGCCGAGCGCGTCACGCGCGTCAGGATCGCCGCCTGCACGACGCCGAGCGCGACCGCGGGCAGGATCAGCGCGCCGAACGCCCGGGCGGGATCGGCCCAGCCGGGGAAGCCGCCGGCCGGAACGAGCCGGAGCCAGACGGCGAAAACGATCACCATCAGAATCGCGAGCCAGAAGTTCGGCACCGCGAGCCCGACCTGGGTCAGGCCTATCACGACGGCGTCGCCCGCGCGCCCGCGCCGGCCGGCGGCGTAGACGCCCGCCGCCAGCGCCATCGCCGCCGACAGCGCCATCGCCATCGCCGCGAGCGGCAGACTGATCGCGAGGCTCGCGCCGATCAGCGGCGCGATCGGCGAGCCGTAGGCGTAGGAGACGCCGAAATCGCCGCGCGCGAGCCCGGCGATCCAGCGCCCGTAGCGGACGTAGAGCGGCAGGTCGAGGCCGAGCTTGTGGCCGAGCGCCGCCACCGCTTCCGGCGTGGCGGTCGGCCCGAGCAGCGTTTCGGCCGCGTCGCCGGGCAGGATCTCCATGACCGCGAACACGATCGCCGACGCGATGACCAGGGTCGCAACGAAAACGGCCAGCCGCTGGAGGAGATAGAGCGCCATCGCCTTCAGGGTCGCGGGGTACGCGAAGCCCGCACGTGGCCCTCGCGGGAGGCCTTCACGGAGTCTTCGCCGCGAGCGCGGAGGCGAGACGCAGCGAAATCTCCTGCGACAGCGCGCGGGCGAGGCGGATCTCCGCGTCGCGCGCGGCGCGCATGTCGGCATAGCGCTGCGTCGTGCGGTCGTAGGCGGCCGCGGCGTTGGCCGTTCCCTTCACGACCTCGGCGCCGCCGTCGACCTTGGTCAGCGCATAGTCGGCGTCGCCGGTCATGGTCGCGGATGAAGCGACGTTGATCATGGAATTGACCGTCGGGGTCTGCGTGCCGGTCGAAACCTTGACCGCGAGGCGGTATTTCGGCGTCGCCGCGGATTGCCCCGTGCCGTTGAGGTCGGCGATCAGGTTCTCGGCCAGATAATGGCCGATGCGGCCGCCGACCGGCGCGACCTCGATCGCGCGCAGATCCGCCACCAGCCCCGGATGCGCGGTCTCGCTGTAGAGCGGCTGAAAGCAGCCCGCGAGGAGAGAGGCGACAACCAGCGCGGCGGCGGCCGGCGCAATCCTAGACCACGACATTGACGATCCTGTTGGGAACGATGATCACCTTGCGGGCCGGCTTGTTGTCCATGGCGCGGACGACGCCGTCGAGGGCGAGCGCCGCCTTTTCGATCGCCTGATTGCCGGCCTCGCGCGCAATCGTCAGTTCGCCACGCTTCTTGCCGTTGACCTGCGCGACATAGGTCACGCTGTCGGAGGCGATCAGGCTGCGGTCCGCGACCGGCCAGGGGCTCTGCGCCACGAAGGTTTCGTGGCCCAAGACCTCCCAGCACGCTTCGGCCAGATGCGGCATCATCGGCGCGAAGCAATGGACGAGAATGTCGCCGGCCTCGGCGAAGGCATAAGCCAGATCGCCGGCGACGGGCGCGGCGTCGATCGCACCGACCGCGGAGGAGAGCGCGTTGGCGAATTCGTAGATCTGGGCGATGCAGACGTTGAAGCGCAGCTTCTCGATCTCGTCCTCGATCCGGGCGAGCGCCGCGTGGGCGATCTGGCGGATACGCCTCGCCTCCTCGCCGAACGCCTCGGGCCGGGCCGGACGTTGAGAGCCGACGACGCGCTCGATCTCGCAGGCGAGCCGCCACAGGCGCTGCGTTTGCTTGTAGGCGCCCTGGACGCCGGCCTCGGTCCAGATCACGTCGCGCTCGGGCGGGGAATCGGACAGCATGAACCAGCGCGCGGTGTCGGCGCCGTAGGTCTCGATGATCTCGTCGGGGTCGACCGTATTGCGCTTCGACTTCGACATCTTCTCGATCGGCCCGATCTCGATCGCCTCGCCGGTGTCGACGAGCACAGCGCGCCGCGCCCCGCCCTCGGCGTCGATCTGCACCTCGTTCGGCGCGATCCATTGCCCTTGGGCGTCGCGATAGGTCTCGTGCACCACCATGCCCTGGGTGAAGAGGCCGGCGAACGGCTCGTCGAGATCGAGGTGGCCGCACTTGCGCATGGCGCGGGTGAAGAAGCGCGAGTAGAGCAGATGCAGGATCGCGTGCTCGATGCCGCCGATATACTGGTCGACCGGCAGCCAGTGGTTGGCGACGGCGCGGTCGGTCGGCGCGGTCTCGTTCGCAGGATCGGTGAAGCGCGCGAAATACCAGGACGAATCGACGAACGTGTCCATCGTGTCGGTCTCGCGCCGCCCCGGCTTGCCGCATTGAGGACAGGCGACGCGCTTCCAGGCCGGGTGGCGGTCGAGCGGGTTGCCGGGGAGATCGAAGGTCACGTCTTCGGGCAGCCGCACCGGAAGATCCTTCTCCGGCACCGGCACGACGCCGCAGCTCTCGCAATGGATGACCGGAATAGGGCAGCCCCAGTAGCGCTGCCGCGATATGCCCCAGTCGCGCAGCTTGAAATTGACCTGACGCTTGGCCTGCGGACGGTTGCCGATGGTCACCGCCTCGAGGCGCCGCGCGACCTCGTCCTTGGCCGCCTCGATGGTCATGCCGTTGAGGAAGCGCGAGTTGATCATCAGGCCGTCGCCGTCATAGGCGACCTTGTCGACCGTGAAGGTCGCGGGATCGACGTCCGGCGGGCAGACGACCGGGGTCGCGCCGAGCCCGTAGACGTTGACGAAGTCGAGGTCGCGCTGGTCGTGCGCCGGGCAGCCGAAGATGGCGCCCGTGCCGTAGTCCATCAGGATGAAGTTCGCGACATAGACCGGCAGGCGCCACTCGGGATCGAAGGGATGGACGACTCTCAGGCCGGTGTCGTAGCCCTTCTTCTCCGCCGTCTCGATCGCCGCGACCGAGGTTCCGACTTTTCGGCACTCCTCGATGAAGGCCGCGAGCTTCGGGTCGCGCCGCGCAGCGGCGGCCGCGAGCGGATGGTCGGGCGCGATCGCCATGAAC
>CAIZGR010000530.1 GCA_903932535.1 uncultured Hyphomicrobiales bacterium
ACCCTTCACACGCTCGCTTATCTGTTGCTTCGTTGTCTGCATTTTGTTATAAGCGCGGACGAGTACGACGACTCTAAATCCTTTGACAATTTGCTGTGCTCCTGTCGAGGCGGGTCCATGACTGCTCCCACAGCTCTGGTAAGCGTCGCGTTGGCCGGCGTTGGAAGTCTTTTCCTGTCGAGCGCCGGACTCGCGGAGACTCGGCTGATGTCCGATCCGGACGGCGCCTTCGTGCTGGCGAGGCCGGCCGACCCTCCGGGTTGCTGCATGCCCGGGGACGGGACGGGTCTCGGCGTGAACGCCGGGTCCGGGACCGCGGCTTCCGTGCCGATCGCGGTCGCCGCGGAGGCGCCGGACGGGCCGGCGGTCTCCGGCGCCGGCGTGTCGGCAGAGGGGCCCGCGGCAGATCCCGCCCCTTTGCAGAAGATCGAGGTCGGCGCCCCGATCGTTGCGCGGCAATCCGGCTGGCGGCAGTTCCTGTCCGATCTCGTACAGAACAGCTTCGCTGCGGCCAAGTCGCCCTGACCCGCGAGTCCTGGCGTGGTCAGGAATTGGGCAGGTTGCGGGCGAGCGCCTCCAGCACGGCCATGCGCACGGCCACGCCCATTTCGACCTGCTCGCGGATCAGCGACCGGGCGCCGTCGGCGACAGCCGTGTCGATCTCGACGCCCCGGTTCATCGGCCCGGGGTGCATGACGAGCGCGCCGGGCTTGGCGTAGGCGAGCTTTTCCTGGTCGAGCCCGAAATAGCGGAAATATTCCTTCGTGCTCGGCACGAAGGCGCCGGCCATCCGCTCCCGCTGCAGGCGCAGCATCATGACGATGTCGGCGTCCTCGAGCCCCGAGCGCATGTCGCGGCAGACCTCGACGCCCATGTCTTCGACGCCGGCCGGCAGCAGCGTCGAGGGGCCGACCACCCGAACGCGGGCGCCGAGCTTGCCGAGAAGCAGGATGTTGGAGCGCGCGACCCGCGAATGGAGGATGTCGCCGCAGATCGCGACCGTGAGGCCCTCGATGCGCCCGAGGTTGCGGCGAATGGTGAGCGCGTCGAGCAGCGCCTGAGTCGGGTGCTCGTGCGCGCCGTCGCCGGCGTTGATGACCGAGCAGTCGACCTTGCGCGCGAGCAGCGACACGGCGCCGGCCGAGTGATGGCGCACGACGAGAATGTCGGGCCGCATGGCGTTCAGCGTCATCGCCGTGTCGATCAGCGTCTCGCCCTTTTTGACGCTGGAGACGCCGACCGCCATGTTCATGACGTCGGCGCCGAGCCGCTTTCCGGCCAGCTCGAACGACGACTGGGTGCGGGTCGAGGCCTCGAAGAACAGGTTGATCTGGGTGCGCCCGCGCAGCGTCGCGCGCTTCTTCTCGACTTGGCGCGAGATGGCGACCGCCTCGTCGGCAAGGTCGAGCAGCGCCTCGATCTCGGGGCGGGAAAGATGCTCGATGCCGAGCAGGTGGCGCTGGGAGAAGACGGGCGGCGGGAGAGGCGTCATGGCGGGCGCGAGCTTTGGGCTCAGCGCCCGAGATTTGCAAGCGTCGCCGGATCCGGGACCCGATTAAGACCCTATTGCTCGAGGCGGCCGTCCGGCCTCCGTGGCTGCGCGCGCCCCTCGCGCCGGAACCAGGGCGACAGCGCCGCAACCAGCGCCTTCAGCCGGAACGGCTTGCCGACGAAGCCGTTCATGCCCGCGTCCAGGGCCACTTGGCGTTGACTGGCCATGGCGCCGGCGGTCAGCGCGATCACCGGCAAGTCCGCGAGACCCAGGTCCAGGCGGATGGCCCGCGTCGCCTCGAGGCCATCCATCTCGGGCATCTGGACGTCCATCAGCACGCAATCGAAATCGCCGGGGCCGGCGCGAAGGCGATCGATGGCGGCGCGGCCGTTTTCGGCCGCTTCGCAGACCGCGCCCTCGAGGCGAAGCAGCCGGATCGCCACCTCGCGGTTGGTTTCGGTGTCGTCCACGACCAGAAGCCGCATTCCGGAAAGCGCCTTCTCGCCGGATCGGACCGGGGCAGGCGTTTCCTGCGCCGCCGCCAGCGAGGCCGTCCTGAACCCGACGGCGAACCAGAACGCGCTGCCCTTGCCCGGCTCGCTCTCGACCCCGATCTCGCCGCCCATCAGCCCGACGAGCCGCTTGCTGATGGCGAGTCCGAGTCCGGTGCCGCCGAACTGCCTGTGGGTCGTCCGATCGGCCTGGACGAACGGTTCGAACAGCTTGCCGGCCTGCTCCGGAGAGAGGCCGATGCCGGTGTCGCGCACGGCGACGCGGATGCGGACCTGCTCGGCGGTCCGATCGAGCGTCTCGACCGAAACCGTGATCCCGCCCGCCTTCGTGAACTTGATCGCGTTCCCCACGAGATTGATCAGGACTTGGCGCAGTCGTGTCGCGTCGCCGAGCAACCCGGGAAAGCCGCCGGGAAGGGGCTCGACGCGCAGGGTCAGGCCTTTGCCGTTCGCCGAAACCCTGAACGTGTCTTCGACGCCGCTCAGGAGCTGGGCGAGGTCGAACGGAGACTCGTCGAGCTCGAATTGCCCGGCCTCGATCTTGGACAGATCGAGGACGCCGGTGAGCAGAACGAGCATGTTCTCGGCGGCCGCATCGAGCGTCCGCACGAAACCCGCCTGCTCCGTCTCGAGCGGGCTGCGGGCGAGGAGCTGGGTCATTCCGACGATGGCGTTGAGCGGCGTGCGGATCTCGTGGCTGATGTTGGCGAGGAACTCGGACTTCGCCCCGCTCGCCGCTTCGGCCGCCGCCTTGGCGGCTTCGGCTTGCGCCTTGGCCTGCTCGAGCGCCAGTTCGGCGCGCTTCCGCGCGGTGATGTCCACGGCGACGCCGCGATAGCCGGCGAAGACGCCCTCGTCGGCGAAGACGGGCACGCCGCTGATGGAAAACCACGCGGCCTCGCCGCGTTCGTCCTCTTGGAAGCGCTCGAAATCCCGGAACGGCTTTCGCGCCTTCATCAGTTCGAGATGCTTCGCCGAGTGCTCGCTCGGATTGTGGGCGTCCTGCGCAAAGAGGTCCATCGTCGACAAGCCCATCATGGCTTGGGCCGATAATCCGTTGGCGCCCCTGAAGCTGTCCGAGAAGTACGAAATCTTCAGGTTTTCGTCGAGCTCCCAGAACCAGTCCGCCGTGCTGTTGGAGAAGTCGCGCAACCGGCGGCGTTCGTCGGCGAGCTGCCTCGTCCGCTCGACGACCCGGGTTTCCAGCAGTCTTTTCTCTTCGTTCAGAAGCTCGGCGGACTTGTGCATCCGGCGCGCTGTCCACAGCGCAGCGATGGTCACCGCGAGGCAGAGCAGGCCGAGCTCGACCGCCAGCCGGCGCCAGGACCGGTCGAGGTCGGCCGTCGGCTGCCCGACGGTTACGAGGAAAGGAGCGTGCTTGAGCTTCTGATAAGCGTAAAGCCGCTCGACCTGGTCCGCGGAAGAGACGCCCACGTACACGGCGTGGTCCAGTTCGGGATGCTCGCGCAACAGGGCCTGCGCCGTCGGGGACAGACTCGACGAGCGGCCGGTATAGGCGCGCGTCGCAGGGGGAGGCAGCGAAGCTGCGGCCAGACGTGCGACGATGAAGACGCCGGCGTCGGTCCAGAACGCGGCGATGCCGTGGTCGACGTAATCGAGCGTCAGGAACACGTTCCTGAAGGACGCCACCGGGATGCTGGCGGTCACGGCCCCAAGGAAATGTCCGTCGGCGTCTTCCATGCGCCTCGACAGGGCGATCACCCAAGCGTCGGAGAATTTCCCCTTCATAGGCCCCTGAAATATCGGTCCCCGCTCGCCCGCCGCCGCCCGCTTGAAATATTCCCGATCCGAGAGACCCTCCGCGCGCCGGTCCGGATCGATCGGCGCGGTGGTCAGCACGGGCCGCCCGTCGGGATCGGTGACGAGCAAAAGCGCGACGATGGGATGGTCGGCGATGTCTTCTTTCATGCGCCCCGCGAGTCGCGCCCTTTCCTCGGGCCCGTTCTCGAGGCCGGCGACGTACTGTCGCCCGATCGAACGCAAAAGCGTATCGATCTGATCGAATTCGTTCTGGAAATTATCGGCGAGGAGCCTGGCGGTGTTGAGCAGCGCCCGCCCGCTGGAAACGTAGTCCGTCGTCCGGACCTGCCAGACGACATAGGCCGAGACCAGCGCGAACATCAGCGCGACCGCAAGGGCGGCGCCGTAAAAGGGCCACGGCGAGGGGCCCGCGAGTCGATTCCGAGTCGTCGACAAAAGTTCGATCCTGGCGGCCGGCGCTACGATGAAGCTCTTGCGCGCCGCCGCCCGCTTTGCCCGCCGTGAATCGCCTGTGCGCCGGGCGCGATCGGAGCACAAGTCAGGATGAAATGGAACTGCCCAGTTTACGCAACCGCCAGTTGAGTTGGCTCGACAGGTTTTTCTCGATGGCGGGCAGCGTTTCGGATCCAGGAGTCGCATGATTCGCGAAGCGGCGCCGGAACCGGCGAGAGAAGGCGGAGGGGCGAAGTCCTTGCGCGACAGGAGCGAGCCGTCGGGCCTCGCGACTGGCTCAGCAGCACCGGCAATCTCAAAAGCTCACGGCGCCAGCCGCGCCCTCGCGCCGCAACCAGGGCGACAGCGCCACAACCAGCGCCCTGAGCCGGAACGGCTTGCCGGCGAATCCGTTCGCCTCCGCGTTTCCTACCCCCGTCCCACGAACGGCATGTTCGTCGCCATGATGGTCATGGTGAGCACGTTGGTCGAGAGCGGCAGGCTCGCCATGTGGACGACCGCGGCGGCGACCTCCTCCACGTCCATCGTCGGCTCGACCGCGATCCGGCCGTCGGCCTGCGGCGCGCCTCGGGTGAACTTGACGGCCATGTCGGTGAGCGCGTTGCCGATGTCGATCTGGCCGCAGGCGATGGCGTGCGCCCGCCCGTCGAGGGCGATCGACTTGGTGAGGCCGGTGATGGCGTGCTTGGTCGCGGTATAGGGCGCCGACATCGGCCGCGGGACATGGGCCGATATCGAGCCGTTGTTGATGATCCGCCCTCCTCCCGGCGTCTGCCGCTTCATCAGGCCGAAGGCGGCTTGCGCGCAGAGGAAAGCGCCGTTGAGGTTGACGTCGACCACCGCCTTCCATTGCGCCCAGCTCAGCTCGTCGAGCGGGACGGCGGGCGCGCTCTGCCCCGCATTGTTGAACAGCAGGTCGAGCCGGCCGAAGCCCTGCTCGATCGTCTGGAACATCGCCTTCACCGCTTCGGGATCGCCGACGTCGCAGGGCGCGGCGATGGCGCGGCGGCCGATATGGCCGATCTCGCGCGCGACCGCCACGAGCGGCTCCTTGCGCCGTCCGGCGAGCGCGACCGACCAGCCCGCGCGCGCCAGCGCAAGGGCGCAGGCCTTGCCGATCCCGGCCCCGGCGCCGGTCACCAGAGCGAATTTCTCGCCGTTCATGCGTCCTCCGTCACCACAGTTTTTCCCCGCGCAGGTCCGGCGCCATGCGCCAAAGGGCGGCGCCGAGCACGATCGCCCCGCCGAGCGCGGTCGGCGCGCCGGGGTTCTCGCCGAAAGCAAGAAACACCCACATCGGCCCGAGCACAACGTCGAGCAGGCTGATGAGCCCGGCCTCGGCGGAGGGAATGAATTTCGCGCCCTCCATGAAGAGGACGAACGCGAGGCCGATCGTGGTCAGGCCGTACCCGAGCAGCACGGCGAGGTCGAAGAGATCGAGCGGCGGATGGGGCGAGAACGAGAGCCCGAGCACGCCCGCCCCCAACGCGCCCACCGCATTGACGGCCGTCATCGACGCGCCCGGCCGGCGGCGTTGCAGAACGATCATGGCGGCGAAGGCGAGCGTCATCACGGCCGACAGCGCCTGTCCGCAGAGCCGGCCGGACCCGAGCCCGTGGGCGAAAATGACGACGACGCCCGCAAGCGCGACGCCCGCGGCGACGAGCGTTCGTCTGTCGACCGCCTCCCGGTTGACGAGCCAGCCGATCGCGGCGGCGACGAAGGGCAGCGTCGCATAGATGACCATGACGTCGGCGACGGTGGTCGTCATGACCGCGCCCGTGTAGGCGGCGATGGCGATCGTCGCGAGCCCGGCGGCGACGGGGGAGAGCGCGCCGAAGCCGAAAAGCTCGGCGCGCCGCCCGCGCCGCCATTCGGCGACGCCCACGACCGAAATGCAGGCCGCGCCCAAGGCCGCCCGCCAGCCGACGACCGTCCAGACGTCGAGATGCGCGAGCGCGCGG
>CAIZGR010000531.1 GCA_903932535.1 uncultured Hyphomicrobiales bacterium
ATGAGCTTTCAATCACAAAAGCGAAAACCGGAGTCGCTGGCGCGTTTGCTCGCGCGGCGTCTGCTGGGCTGGATATCGAGAAAACTGACCAAAAAAACTGAACAAGAAAACTGACGATTCACTTTCGTAGCCGCCCGCGCCTTTCGCGCGGACCGGAGGGGTTCCCGAGTTAGTTCCTGCGTACTCCGCCCCGGACCCTTGGTCCGAGGGCGGTTTCGCAGCACCTGAATTTGGGCGTGGCCATAACCGTAGGAGCAAACTGAATGTCGGAGTCGGAAAAGATCATCGCCGTCAGCGTTTTCAAATCGCTGGTTCATCAATCGTCGCAGGCCAAAAATAAAATTGCCTCCATCGCGGGCGAACTCGGCGAGCGCATCAAGCATCACGTCGAGGCGTCGAACCTGCACGCGGGCGCGTTCAAGATCATCTGCATGCTGGACCGCAAGGCCGAAGACAAGCGCGACGATTTCATTCGCTCGCTGCAGCTCTACATCGAAATGGCCGAAAACGAGATTTGGGCGGACGGCCACACCGGCGATATCGCGGACATGGCCGCCCAGCGCGAACGCGACGCCGAGGAGTTCGAAGCGGCGGCCGGCGACGCCAACGGAAAGGCGCTCGCCAAGGGCATCAAACCGCTGGACGACGCCGACGCGGCGGTCGTGCCGCTGAAACCGAAAAAGGGTTTCGCCAACGCGCCCGTGAAGCCTCACTGACCATGCGAATCTGCTGCTTCGATCTCGCGTCCCGCACGGGCGTGGCGTTCGGCGGCGTGGACGCCATGCCGACGATCGTCGCGTGGCCGCTGCGCCGCGCGGGACAATCGACGGAGCTCGCAGTCGGCAATCTCGGCGAAAACTTGCGCGATCTGTTCGACCTTGAACAATTCGATCTCGTCGTCGCCGAAGAATATCTCAATCCTGCAGCCGCGCCGAGCGCGGACGCGGTGATCTCGCAAATCATGATGCACGGATGCCTGGAGGGCATCGCGAAGGTTTACGGCATCGGCGTCCGCCGCGTGCCTGTCGCCACGGTGCGCGTGCATCTGTGCGGCAAGGCGACCGCGCACCCTCCGCGCAGCAAGGGCTCGATGCCTCTCAGCGCCCGCGAAAAGGCGAAAAACCGCGAAGACACAAAAGCGATGGTGTTCAAGCAATGCGTGGCGCTCGGCTATTTCGAGCGCGGCGCAAAGCCGGATTTCGACCGCGCGGACGCAGCGGCCCTCTTCGATTTTGCCGCCGCCACCTATGGCCGCGCGCGGCGTCCGTTCGCCTTGCAGGGCCAGACGCTATGACCGACGCCCCGCGCTTCACGCTCGCCGCTCTCGCCACGCAAGCGCGCCTGTTCGCAGATGGCCGTCGCGACCGCGCGCGCCTTCTCGAAAAGGCCGTGACTGAGCGCAAGTCGAACCGGCCCGCGGATCAGATCGCGCAAATCCGCAATTCCGTCGCGCCGATGGAGCGCATTGCCGACGCGCTGGAAAAGCTCAGCGCCCAGCGCGGCGATCTTCCGCGGTTCGTGGTCGAAGCTTTCGAGGGAGACGACTGATGTTCAATTCCAGTTGGCCGGAGCCGCATATCGAAGCCCTGAGAGCCTACACGCGCGACGGCTTTTCCGCGGCGCAGATCGCGCAGGGGCTGAACGAGGATTTCCCCGGCTGCGCCTACACGCGCAGCGCGGTGATCGGGAAATGCCAGCGGCTGAATCTTTCGTTGGGCGCGGCGCGCGCGGTCACGATGCAGCAGCGCGTTCCGGCCAGAAAACCCAAGCCGGCGGCGAAGGGCGCCCATGACGTCCCGCCCGCGCCGAAGCCGGTTCCCGTTCCGCAGATTTCCTCCATCCCGAAAGACCGCGCGTTCGATCCGCTGCCCGGCACAAAGCCCGTCGCGCTGTTCGA
>CAIZGR010000532.1 GCA_903932535.1 uncultured Hyphomicrobiales bacterium
GGGCGCGCTCGCGCGCCAGATCCGGGTTGCGGCAGACGATCAGCCGCTCGCCGGGAAAGTCGGGCGACGCAATCGCCGCCAAATTGCGCTCGTCGAACAGCGACATCTGCAGATTGCCGCCGCCGACCAGGCCTTGCAGCGCAGGGGCGCGCAGCGCCGTGATCCAGTCGAGCCCGGCGGGACGCAAATCCTCGTCGACGCGCGCTTCCTGTGATCATGCCGCGATCGCCGACGAGCACCAGCTTCAGCGCCGTCGTCTTTCGAAGTTCATCGTCGAGCCTGTAGACTGAGCGCGACAGCCGTCGATCGTAAAATCGAGCCGCCGCGACGAACCAGGGCCGCGCGGGGCTCTCGGAGGAGCCTCATGAGTTTCAAGCAAGGTCACGAACACATCCGCCGGTTTCATCTGCCGCACGCTCATCTCGACTCGGTCTTCGGAGGAGACTGGTTCGGCGTACGCGCGGAGGGCTTCGCGCGGTTCTTCGGCACGCCGACCTTTCTCGTCGGCCAGACGCTCATCGTCGCGGTCTGGATCTGGGTCAACGTCGCCGGCTGGACGCAGTTCGACGTCTATCCGTTCATTCTCTTGAACCTCGCGTTCTCGTTGCAGGCCGCCTACGCGGCGCCGCTGATCCTGCTCGCCCAGACCCGGCAGGCCGATCGCGACAAGGCCCACAGCATCGCCGACGCCCAGCACCGCGAGGAGCTTCATCAGGTCAACGAAGAGCGCCAGGAGCAGATGCGCAAACAGTCCGGACTCATGCTGGACATGCTGGAGCAGAACACCGCGCTGACCGAGACGGTCGAGAAGCTGCTGCGGCAGAATACCGAGCTCACCGACACGGTCCGCAAGCTGGTCGAGCGCATCGAGACGATGACGGTCGAAGTCCACAGCCGCCTTGCCCCGCCGTCGTCCTGAACGGGAAAGGCGCCGCCCATGAACCGGATCGGGTCCGCCTCGAGACGACCCGGCGAAGAATGCGCTCGGGACTTCCGGGTCGGCGGCGACGGCGTCGCCACCCGGCCCGTCAATCGTCTCCCAGGAAATGCAGGATCGCGTCATTGAACAGCTTGGGGTCCTGCAGGAAGGCGAAATGGCTGACATTCGGCAGAATCAGAAGCCCCGCGTGCGGAACGGTCGCCGCAATATATTCGGTGTGCTCCCGTTTGATGGCCTCGTCGTGGTCGCCGTCGACCACCAGAACCGGCGCGTCGATCATCTCGAGCTGCGCGCCGGTCCAGTTCGGCTGTTCGGCCCACATCTTGCCGATCTGCTCGACGAAGGCGTCGTATTCCTTCGGCGTTGCGGAGAGCTCGGCGTATTCGTGTCCCGCCCGCTCGATATAGGCGGCAAAGGTCGGGTTCTTCTCGACGCCGTCCTTGACGCCGGACGGCAAGGTGTTGGCAGCGAAAGCGAAGACTTTGCCGACATGATCCTTGTGACGGAGCGCCAGGTCGAGGCCGAGGATCGCGCCGTCGCTCCAGCCGACGACATCGGCCTTCGGAATGCCGAGATGGTCCAGCAGCGCCACGACGTCGTCCGCCATCAGGTCGTAGCCGTAAGGGCGGGCGTCGCGCGTGCTGCGGCCGTGACCGCGGCTGTCGACGAGAATGACCGTGTGATGCGCGGCCACCGCAGGAACCTGATTGCCCCAATAGTTGGTGTTGGCGAGGCCGCCATGCAGGAAGACGACGGGCGACCCCTGCCCATAGATCGCGTAGTGGATTTTCACGCCGTCGACGGGAGCCTCGCCCTGCCGGCCGGTCGGAATCGGCGTCGGCGTCGGCGGCAGCGTCTCCCACAAGTCGGCTGCGGCGGCCGGAAGCGCGGCAAGGACGAGGACAGCGGCGAGAGCGAACCTGCGCATGAGCGAATCCCTCTGGTCGAGATCGAGAGTAGTCGTTTTGCTATTGTGATATCGACAAATCGACAGCAGCATCGTGGACGGCTGCTCCCGCAGTCGTGAAACGCCCGTCCCGCCCCCCTGCTCGCCCCTGACAGGCGATCCCGAAACGTCGAACGCGGCGGCAACAAGGGGCTCCCCCTCCCGCCCCTCGTCGCAATCAGCTCAGCGGCGGGATGCGCAGCACTTGACCGGGATAAATCTTGTCCGGGTTGGTCAGCATCGGGCGGTTGGCCTCGAAGATGACATTGTACTTGTCGCCCTTGCCCTTGCCGTATTCGCGCTCGGCGATCGCCCACAGCGTGTCGCCGCTGACGACGGTGGTGAAGCGGGACTCGGGATCGGCCTTGGCGGGCTTGATGTCGTTCTGCACCGTGCCGACGCCGACCGTGTTGCCGAGCGCGACGGCGATCTTCTCCGCCTCTTCGGTCGACTTGGCCGTGCCCGACACTTTCACCTTGTCGCCGTCGACCTCGATCTTGACGTCCGAGTGGTCGAGACCGTGCTTGTCGAGTTCCTTCTTCAGTTCGCCGGCGGGCGCGGCCTTGGCCTCGCTGCCGCCGAAAATCGACGCGCCGGCGTTCCTGATGAAGCTGATCAGACTCATGGCTTCCTCCTCTCGCCGGCCCGAGGCCGGTCTTGCGCAGCAAAGCGGACGCACCCCGGAGGGAAGCGCACTATTCTCCAAGCGCGGCCCGACGACAAGTCTGGAGACGGCGCGCCGATCCTGCTAAGCCTCGGCGATCCCGCTCACCCCGGACGCCCGCATGAAAGACCCCTATGAAGTCCTCGGCGTCGCCAAGACGGCGACCCCGGAGGAAGTCCGCAAGGCCTACCGTCAGCTCGCCAAGAAGCTGCATCCGGACCTCAATCCCGGGGACAAGCATTCCGAAGAGCGGTTCAAGGAAGTGGCCTCCGCCAACGACCTGCTGTCGGACCCGGAAAAGCGCCGCCGCTTCGACGCAGGCGAGATCAACGCCTCGGGCGCCGAGACAGCGCCGCCGCAGGGCCGATACTATCGCGAGTACGCCGGCGGCGCCGGCAACCCTTACGAGAGCGCCGGCGGCTACGCCGACTACGCCGAGGCGGACGACCTCTTCGCCGATCTGCTGCGCCGCAGCCGCGAGCAGGCGCGGCGCGCGCCCGGCGCCGACCTGCATTACGAATTGCACGTTCCCTTCCTCGACGCCGTCAACGGCGCGACCAAGACCATCACCCTGCCCCAAGGCGGCACGCTCGACGTCGACATCCCCTCGGGCGTCGAGGACGGCCAGGTCATGCGCCTGCGCGGCAAGGGCGCGCCCGCGCCCGGCGAAGGGCCGCCCGGCGACGCGCTGGTGCAGGTGGTGGTCGAGCCGCACCGCTATTTCACCCGCGAGGGCGACGACATCCATGTCGAGCTGCCGATCACGATCAAGGAGGCCGCCCTCGGCGGCGAGGTGCGCGCGCCGACCACGACCGGCGGCGTGATGCTCAAGATCCCCCGGCGCTCGAACACCGGCGACACCCTGCGCCTCAAGGGCAAGGGCGTGAAGACCCGCAAGGGCGCGGGCGACGAATTCGTCAGGCTCAAGGTCGTGATGCCCAAAGAAGCGGACGCCGAACTCGACAGTTTCCTCGCCGGCTGGACCCCGCCGGCCAGCTACGATCCCCGCAAGGAGATGTGAGCCATGATCGACGAGCGGGATTTCCTGCAACGCGCCCATGTCGACCAGACGACGCTCGAAGTGTGGATTCGCGAGTCGTGGATTTGCCCGGCCTCTACGACGCCGGAGCGGGCCTTTACCGACACGGACCTCGCCCGCGCCAACCTCATCCTCGACCTCAAGCACAACATGGGGGTCAACGACGAGGGGCTGGACGTGATCCTGCATCTGATCGACCAGATGCACGGGCTGAGACGCGCGCTGTCCGACGCGCTGGCGTCGCTGAGGGAACACGGCAAGGGCGGAAGTTGAGCCGTTTCCGGCCGGCGGCATTCTCGTCTGCGTCAGTTGACGCAATTCCCGAAACAGGGGAGTGTTTGAAGCGCCTGTCGTGACGATGAGGCCATCCGAATGGTGGAGCCCGGCAACATTCTGATGTCGAGGATCTTGCCGGAGATCCGCGTCGGCACGAATCAGCATCAAACGATGCTCCTTCAGGTCGTGGAATTTCTGCGCCGCCACGACCGACGGTTTGACGAAATCGAACGGCGCTTCGGCGACGTCGATCGGCGCTTCGGGGACATCGAGCGGCGAATCTCCGACACGCGTGCAGACATAGAGCTGATGGTGAAGGCCGAGTTGTTGGGCCGGGTGACGCATTTCGAGACTCTGATGGACGAGCGGATTGCGCAGCTCGAAGATCGGCTGTCGGCGGTCGAACACCCGCAGAGTTGAACGGAACGGGCATTCGGCCCAGCAATCCGTTCGATCGCGCTGCTGGCGGAGGCGTCCTTGCGCGTTTCGCGCAACATCTTCGGCCTCGCGGCTTTGTTTACCGTAAGCATGCCGGTCCTTGCCGGCGAGCCTTTTCCGATAACAGGCTCCGCGAAGCTCGCGGCCGATGCGGTCTGCCGCTCGCTCGCCGTCGTCGACATGGAGCCGGCCGGCTCGAACTCGCCGGCCGAGCGCACCGGCGTGTTGAAGACCCGCGACGGATCGAAGCTCTTCGACAATCTCGCGATCCGCTGCCTCGAGGAAGCGAAGGCGCGCCCCGACGGCTGCGCCTTCGCCGGAACGTGCATCCGCACGGATGGCGACGGCGACAAGCTCTTCACGACCTGCCAGGGCCCCGAGGGCGGCGACATCGCGTTGCCGGGGGGCACGGGCAAGTTCAAGGACCTCACCGGCAAGGAGACCTGGAGCGCCGCCGACGCGCCGGGCAACACGTCGAGCCTGTTCGCCTTCACCCTCGCCTACGATGTGATCTGGGCGGCGAAGGCGAATTGAGCCGGAGTTCGGCGCGTCCCTTCTGTCCCACGCCGAGAGGGCGTGGGGCTGGGGTCTTTACGCGCCTACTTGTAGCGGCGCGCAATCGAAATGTGGCGGACGCGCAATCGAGGGCGGTTTTCGACGCAGATTCGCTGAGACGGAAGGGGCGCTCTGGCGCACGCTCTTTGAGACTGAGCGCACGCTCTTTGAGACGGACGCGAGATCGAA
>CAIZGR010000533.1 GCA_903932535.1 uncultured Hyphomicrobiales bacterium
AAAGGCGAAAGCGTCGGCCGCCCCATCGGGTCGGAGGATTTTCTGGCGATGCTGGAAGCCCGCACCGGCCGCCGCCTGCGCCCGCGGCCGCGCGGGCCGAAGCCGCGGGGAGCGGGCGAGGCCGAGGGCGTTTGAACGGGACAGGGCGGCGGCAGGGCCGGCGGTGGGAAATAAATGCACTGTCACCGTAACCCGTAACCCTTTGCGCGCGTGTATCGAATTTAGGCTGACAGCGCATTATATTACCGGAGATAATTTCACAGTAACCCCGTAACCCCACGGGGCGCGATCGGCGCCCGAAGAAGCGCGGGCCGACGCCGGGCGATCGAGGGTCGAGGAAAGCGTCACCATAAAAAAATCGGCTGCATGGGGAATTTGAAAGCGGCTCCGGCGGCCTCGCAGTGATCCGGTTTCCGGGCCGATCCGTAACAGGAGTGTAGCCACGCTAAAACGGAGTTGACCTATGAAGCTCTACCAGGAAAGCTCGTCTCAGGAACGCCTCGCCATTTGGCTGGTGATCGCAGCAACGCTGTTGCCCCTCGTGCCGTATGCGTTGAGCAACTCGTTCTGAAACTCTGTCATAGCAAGGTTTCAGGCTCGCCGACAATCACGTCTGCTGCTTGGGACGCGTTCGCCATGACGGTTTCTTGATCGGAAATGAACTTGGCGAAGGCAGGAATGTCCTGCCTTCCCGTACCCATAAAAAACACGTTCGGCTTGCGGGTGCGAGGCTGGCCCGCATCGCACTCCCGCAAGCACGCGCGACTGCTCGGCAATGCCGGCGCCCCGCGTCTCGCGCAGATCCCTCGACGCAAGGTTTCCTTGACGATCCGCCGCCGCCGCGACAAAAAGCGGCGTCGCCAGCCGAAGTCTGACGCCGTCCGCGCGACCGCGAACGGCCAGTCCACGACGCTGCGTCGGATCGAACAGAGACACAAGCAGACGAGGAGGAACGCGTGAGGGGTTTTCTTGTGACAGCAGTGTCCGCTCTGGCCTTTGCCGTATCGGCGGGGGCGGCCCTGGCGGATGGGGACCCCGCAGCGGGCGAAGCCAGCTTCAAAGTCTGCAAAGCCTGCCACCAGATCGGCGAGACCGCCAAGAACTTCGTCGGCCCGGTTCTCAACGGCGTCGTCGGCCGCAAGTCGGGGACCTATCCCGGCTACAACTATTCCGACGCCAACAAGAACTCCGGCTTGACCTGGGACGAGGCGACGCTGACGAAGTATCTCCACAATCCGCGCGGCGTGGTGCCGGGCACCAAGATGGTGTTCCCTGGCCTCCAGAAGGACGAGGACGTCGCCAACGTGATCGCCTATCTCAAGCAGTTCGGACCGGACGGCAAGAAGATCTGACCGGGATCGGCCTCTCGACCTCGCCGCGGGCCGGTCGAGGAAAACCTCCGGCAGGCGCGAACGCCGCCGCCGGCCGGAGCATGATCCAGGCGGCCGAAGACGGCCGCCTGGATGCAGGGCGACATTCGGGCTATTGTTTTGGTCATGACCGACGCAACGACTGCCGATCCGGCGAAGGCCGAGCGCGACCGGCGCCGCGACGCCTTCCTGAGCCTCGTCGGCGTCAGGCCCGTCATCATGGGCATTCTCAACGTCACCCCCGATTCGTTTTCCGACGGGGGACGCTTCGAATCGACAGAGACGGCGCAGGCGCAGGCGCGCAAACTGGTCGAGGACGGCGCCGACGTGATCGACGTCGGCGCCGAATCGACCCGGCCGGGCCACACGCCGGTTCCGCTCGACGAGGAATGGCGCCGCCTCGCGCCGCTGATCGGCCCGCTCGTCGCCGCCGTTTCGGCGCCGGTCTCGATCGACACGTACAAGGCCGAAATCGCGCGGCGCGCCATCGCGGCGGGCGTCTCGATCGTCAACGACGTCTGGGGGTTGCAGAAGGACCCCGCGATGGCCGGCGTCGTCGCCGAGAGCGGCGCGGCGGTGGTCGTCATGCACAACCGCGACACAGTCGATCCGGAGGTCGACATCGAGGCCGACATGCGCGGCTTTTTCGAGCGTTCGCTCGCGCTGGCCGACCGGGCGGGCATTCCCCGCGCGCGCATCCTCATCGATCCGGGCATCGGCTTCGGCAAGAACAAGGCCCAGAACCTGAAGGCGCTTCAGGCGACGGGCCGCCTGCGCGAGGCTTTCGGACTGCCGGTGCTGATCGGCGTGTCGCGGAAGCGCCTCTTCGGCGACCTGCTCGGCGCGGGCGTCGAGGGCCGCCTGATCGGCACGATCGCCGCAAACCTCGCCACCCTCGCGCGCGGCGCCGCCGTCTTCCGCGTGCACGACGCCGCCGAGCACGCGGCGGCTTTCAAGGTTTTCCATGCCATCGACGCCGCCTGACCCCGTCGAGGTCGGCATCGGGCTCGGCGGCAACGTCGGCGATCCCGTCCGTTCCATCCATGCCGCGATCGAAGCGCTCGAGCGGCGCGGCGTCATCGCAATTCGGGCGCTCTCGTCGCTTTATCGCACGGCGCCATGGGGCGGCGTCGCGCAGGCGGACTACGCCAACGCCTGCGCGATCGGCGTGACCCGGCTCGAACCCCTCGCCCTGCTCGATGCGATCAAGACGATCGAGCGCGATCTGGGACGGGTCGAGACGGTGCGCTGGGGGCCGCGCGTCATCGACATCGACATCCTGTTTTATGGCGACGCGTCGCTCGAGGACGCACGCCTGACGCTGCCCCACAAGGAGGTGCTGCGGCGCGCCTTCGTGCTCACCCCGCTCGCCGAGATCGCGCCCGAGCGCGTCATCGCGGGCGTCCGCGTCCTCGACGCGGCGCGCCTTCTCGGCGACGAAGGGGTGACGAAATGGGAGGCCGGGTAGAGGGCGTCGCGCCCGGCGCGTCGCGCCGGGGCCTCACGGCCGGCCCCCTTCATTTCCCGGCGATCGCGACGCCCCACGGATAGGAGCCGACCGCGATCGACTTGATCACCTTGAGCGAGGCGAGGTCGACGACCGAAACGTCGTTGGAGACCCCGTTGGTCGACAGCAGATATTTGCCGCCGGGCGAGACCTCGAGCTGCCACACCCGCTGACCGGCCAGAAGATATTTCAGAACCTTCTTGGTCGCGGCGTCGACGACGGCGATCCGGTTCGCCGGCCCGAGCGCGACGAAGGCGAGCTTTCCGTCCGGGCTGAAGCGGACGCCGACCGGCTGGATCTGCTCTTTCGACAGCCCGGGAACGTCGAACCCGAACTTCGCCGTGACCACGTGCTTGACCGGATCGATGACGCTGACGACCCCGCCGACCTCCGACGTCACCCAGAGCTCGCTCCCGTCATGGTTGTATTCGGCGTAGCGCGGGCGCGCCCCGACGAGGATGTTGGCGACGACCTTCTTGGCCTGCCAGTCGATCAGGTGGGCCATGCTCGTCGTTTCCGACGTGTTGACCACGATCGCCCCGTCGGGGCTGACCGCCACGCCCTCCGGCTCGACGCCGACCGGGAATTCGCTGACCACCTTGCGCGTCGAAAGGTCGATCGCCGTCAGCAGCGCGTCGTTTTCGTTGGCGATGAAGACGAGCTTGCCGTCGGGACTGAGACGAAGCTGCTCGGGGTCCGGCCCCGACGGCAGGTCGCCGATATTTTTCAGCGTCTTCGCGTCGAGGACCGCGATCGTGTCGTCGTCGCCGAGGCAGACGTAGATCTCCGCCTCGTCCTTGCTCAGCGCGATGCCGCGGGGGCGCTGCCCGACTTCGACGGTTTTCACGACCTCGAGCTTGTCGAGATCGATGACGGAAATCGAGTTGCCCTTCTCGTTGGTGATGTAGGCCGTCGCCGCGTTCGCGCCGGCAGACGCGGCTGCGATCCCTCCCGCGAGCGCGAGAACCAGGAGCGCGCGCATCGAGAAGCTTTGCATTCGGTCTCCCGCAGTCCTTGTCCGGCGCCCATGCCGGCGCTCTGGCCGCAAGCGCTAACACAGGCCCGTGCGACGGTCGACAGCCGCGCGCAAGCCGAGAGGACGTGGAAACGCCCGGCTCAGCCCCGCTCGCTACGCCGGACGCAGGAAATCTTGAGATATTCGCCGTCCCTGGGCCGGATGGCGGTCTGGGCGATCATCTCCTGCGCCTCGATTCCGCATGCGATCTCGTTGCCCGTCTTGGGACCCACGGCGACATCGATGGCGCTGCGGGTGTCGCAATCGCTCGCGGCGACAGACGACGCGCAAAGCAGAATGTAGGTGATGAACGTGTTCATGGCGTTCTCTCGGTTGGGGCACAATGTCTGCCCGCGCTCGAGAGCGTCCCGCAGTTCGCGAAAGCAAAACGCTTGGCGTTTCCCCGCTGCGCCGAACCCGGCGCACGTTCGCCAAAGCAAAAGCGATGCCAAACCAGAACGCGCCGCAGCCCCGAGAGGGGCGGCGTCTCGCCGCCCTCCGTTGCCGCCTTTTCGCGCAGCGCGCCCATTCAGCCGGCACGTTTCGGCGAGAACGGCGCCACCGACGCGGCCCCGCGCTCCAACGTCCGCCCCACGGACATCGCAGTCAACAGGAGGGGCGGCGCCTCGCCGCCCGGTCGCCGGGGATGGGCGCTCTCCACCTGAGCGCCGCCTGCCCGGCTTCGAGCAGCGGGATCAGGCTGTCACGTCTTCGAGGTCCGCCGCGCTCAGCCGCCCGTCGTGGAGCGCGGAGGCGACGAGGACGCCGGCGCAGCCCAGCGTTTCAAGTTCGGCGAGGTCCCGCGCATCCCGGACGCCGCCTGCGGCGTAAACGGCGCGCCCGCCGGCAATTCTCCGGACGGCGCGGAGCCGGTCGAAGTCCGGCCCCGCCTCGCCGCCGACCCGCGCGAGCGTCATGACGACGACCCGGCCGGGCCACGTCTCCGGCGCTTCCAACAAACCGTCCGGCCCCAGGAACTGTTCATTGCGGAAGTCGAGCGACAGCACGACCCGATCGGAGTTTTGATGGGCCGCGATCAGCGCGCCGTCGCGCTGGGACTCGCTGCCGAGCACCGGCGCGCCGAGGCCGGCGTCGAGGATCGCCGCGCACGCGGTCGCGTCGGCGGCGCCGTTGTCGATCCACAGCCGCAGCGCCGGGAACGCCGCGCGTAGACGCCGGAGCGCCGCGAAATTGTCGCCGCGCCGCAGGATCGCGTCGAGATCGGCCACATAGAGCGTGGCGAACGGGTGCAGGCCGAGGAGTCCGGCGACCACGTCGACCGCGTCGCTCGTGCGCGCAAGCGGCGTGACGATCGGGCGGTAGGCGTCGCGGTCGCCCTTGCGCGCGTGGACGACTTGACCTCCAAGGAGGTCAATTACCGGAATGACGTCCATCCGGCGCCTCCTCGGCTTCGCCGGCGAAGAAGCGGGCGGCCTTCTCGACCAGCCAACCGAAGGCCTCCGCTTCGCGCTCGCCCGCAGTCTTGCCGACGGCGACCGCGAGCCGGTTCAGTTCTGTCTCGATTTCGGCCCGCGGCAGCAGGTTGAGACGGCTGACCAGCACGGCGGCCTCGATCACCGCCGCCTGCGCCCGGTTGAAGCCCTCGAAGGGCGCGTGCGCGGCGCGATGAACGACGCGGCAGACGAAACGCGGGCGCAAAGCGTCCTCGTGCGTCTCGATCACGGCCAGCTCCAGATGAGCGAGGCAGGCCCGCAAGCGCGGCACGGAGACGACCTCGGAGGGCGCAAGCGGCCAGTCGCGGCGGCCGGTCAGGCAGCCGGCGAAGACGCGCACGTCGTCGGTGAAGTTCGCCACCGCGAACGGCGTGAGGCGCAAGTTCTCGAGCGTGGTCGAGGGATGAAACGGCGCCAGCACCCAGTGCGCCCCCTCGGCGATCAGCCCGAGCGGCGCGATGTGCGGCGCCCCGAGCGGCCCGGCCGTGGTGACGATGGCTTCGCGGATCATCGGCATGGGATCACCCGTCGGACCGCTTTGTCCGGAGCGTCGGCCCCGCCTCGGCGAGCCGCGTCCGGTCCTCGACCGGGCGGTCGGCGGCGCAGCCCCAGTCGAGCGGCGCATCCTGCGTGTAGCGCTTGCCGAGCCGGAAGGCGAGTTCCGCCTTCGTGAGTTCAGCCCCGAGATAAAAGGCGTGGGCGCCGTCGGCCTCGACGCCGAGCTTGTCGAACAGGGCGAAGGCCTGCTGCGAGACCCAGTGGCCGTCGCGGTTGAAGACGTGGACGCCGTCTTCGGCCGCCTCGATGCGGAAGTTGCGGTCTTTGACCGCACGGGCGAATTCCGCGATCTCCGCGCTCGTGTTGGGAAAAGGCGAACGGTCGTGGACCTGCATGAGCGCGCGGCCGTAGCCCTTCGGCAGGCTCGCGTCCTGCGCCGCCCTGTACATGATCCGCCGCGCCGCGTCGTGTTCCTGGACCGTGCGGCGGGTATGCGGGCTCACCTGCACCGTCAGCGCGTTGGCTATGCCGAGTTCAGAACAGAGGCCGAGCAGCAATGCGGTGACACCTGCGCTGTCGGCGTCGGTGAGCTCGGTGAGATTGCCGGTCCCCATCATCATCTCGGCCTCGGGCAGGCGCGCCCTCAGGTCGCGATAGCGCGCGAGCGACTCGGCGAAGCCGAAGTGGATGGGATCGAGGATCGGGTCGAGAATGGCGGCGATCCCGCGCCTTTCGGCCTCTTCCGCCGCGCGGCAGAGCGAATCGAGATCGCCGTGGCTCGCCGGAATGAGCACAGGCCGCGCACCGGTTTCCCCGGCGATCGAAAGCGAATGCTCGGTGAGGCTCAGCAGGAAGTCCGCGCCCGCCCGGCCGGCCCGCCGCAGTTCGTCGAGATCGGCGGAATCGGCGCTGACGGCAAAGCCGCCCCCTTTCAGCGCCCGCACGGCCTCTTCGAGGTGGGGGAACGGCGTGTCGGGCAGGCAGCCGAGGTCGACCACGTCGGCGCCGGCGGCGCGCAGACCCTCGGCCCGCGCGACGATCGCCGCGACCTTCATCCGCGAGGCGTCGACGATTTCGGCGAAGATGCGGACGGCGTAGCCGGAGAGGTCGGGCGGGCCGCCCGCCTTGCCGAACCAGGCCGGCAAATCCTTCAGCTCGTCCGGCCCGCGCTCGAACGGCGCGCCGAACTCGGCCGATAGGCGGACGAGATCGGCGCGGCAGCGGCCGGGAACCATCACCCGGCCGGCGTCGAGCGGGCGCGGCAGCCGGCGCAGGAGGATCGCCTCGGTCATCAGCGCCGCGACCTTCACCCCGACGTCGAGCACCGTCCAGTCGAAGGAAGCCTCCGCCATGCCGCTCAGCACCGCCTCCAGCCGCGGGCGCGCGAGATGGCCGGTCAGGAAGAGGATTTTTTCCGTCATGCCGGGAGTTCGGCGCGGCGCCGTTCGATCGCCGCGCGCAGTTCGCCGATCGAATCGACCGTCGTCGCGCCGGCGAAGCGGCCGAGCCGCTCGCGATTCTCGAGGTCGATCTGGCGCGGGTAGACCTTGACCATGCCCTTGGGCGCTTCGGTGACGAGTTCCGGCGCCGTGTCGCAGGCGAAGACGACGGCCGGAACCCGGCACTTGCCCCCTTGCGCGAACACGTTGCTGACGAGGTCGTCGGAAATGCCGCAGACGAATTTGGCGACCGCGTTCGACGTCGCCGGCGCCACGATCAGCGTATGATAGACGCCGTAGTAGAACTGCCCGACCGGCACCGAACTCGCGGTGGTGTCGCGATAGACGCGGATCGACTTCTGGAGCGCCAGCTCCTGCTTGTACATCTTGAGCACTTCGGCGGCGGCCTTGCTGAGAAAGAGGTCGACGTCCTCGAGCTCGCGAATAACGGCCAGGGTCTCCTTGAGAAAATGGCCAGACCCGGTCATCGCCCATCCCCAGCGCGGCGTCTTGTATTTCGTCATTTATGCGGCCGATTCGAGATTGGGGATGGACGCTGTCGCAAGGATTTCAGGAAACGTTCCCCCGCGCAACGCCTCTGCGAGGCGCGGGGCGTCGTCCGGGCCGGCGAGCGAGGCCCGGAGCGCGCAGCCTTCGACATAGCGGGGGAAAAGCGGGTCCACCACGCCCTCTTCGACAAGCCTGCCGATTGCGACCCCTTCCGCCGGAAAGCGGCCATGCTTGACGAGGATGAGCCGGCGCGCGCCGATCGCGCCCGCGAGCCAGGCGGCGAGGCTGTCCGAGGTCAGGTCCCAGGTCGCCGGGAGCTTCGCCGCGCGCGCCATCCGCTCCGGCGACCACACCGGAACGGCCCGCTCCCGCAGCGCCCGGCGGATCGCGGCGATCGAACCGGCCGGCCGGAATCGCGGATCGAGACCCTGAAGCGCGCGCCCGAACTGCGCCATCGCCATCAGCGCCATGTCGTGGGCCGCGGCGTCGTCGAAACCGGTCGCGGCTTGCGCTTCACGAACCGCGTCGGCGAACGGTCCTCCGCCCGGGACGACCGCCACCCGCCCCGCTTCGGCGGCGATCGCCGCGAGCCACCCGGTCAAATGGGACTTCAGCGCATGGCTGCCGCCGAGCTTGACAACGACGACATCCTTCAGCGCGGCCCCTCGTCCCCCGGAGCCGGATCGAGCCCCCATAGCGGGCCTCCTGCGGCTCGAACGCCGTTGTGGAGAGGTTACAAGGGGCGCCGGCTGCGCGCAACGCGGCTGTCCGCGCCGGCGCCGGATGTAGCGCACGCTGGCGCACCCCCTCCCCGGCCGTCTCCCGGCGCCCTGCGACGCAAGACTTATGCGCGAAGGGCCGGCGACGAAGGCTGGAACGCATGACGGACGCCAAGCCCGGCGCGCGTGTTAGAGCCTCGTCCAGCCGTTCGAAACGGCCCGATCGCCCCGGACTCGCGTTCGCCCTCGAGATCACGCTCGCCGGCATCCTCGGGCCGGGCCTCGATGGCGGCGACGCTGGTCTCGGGCGTCCTGTTCGGGCGGGACGATCTCTGCGCCGCGATCGCCGGGGAGCCGCCGCCGTTTGCGGCGCCTCGGCCGCGCTCGCGACGGCTTCCGTTCTTCCGCGCGACAGGGAGCGCAAATCGGGCGCGGTATTCGTCGCGATAACCGCGCGCTGTCGCGGTTCGCCTCAGGCCACAGGAGCAGCCCTCCGCGCCTCCCACTCGGGCTTCAGGAGCGCCATGAGGACGAGGTCCGTCCGCGTTCCGTCCGCCCTGCGGTAGGCTTGGCGCAGCAGGCCGTCGCGGCGGAAGCCGAGTTTCGCGTAAGCCCTCTGCGCGCGAAAATTGTCGGCGAAGCAGTCGAGATGGAAGCGCCAGGCGCCGAGCGCCCCGAACGCCTCGTCGAGAACGGCGGCGAGGAACGCCGTCCCGATCCCTTCGCTCGGACGGACGGCGGCGATTCGTTTCAGGTAGAGGTTGCCGTGCCGGTCGCCGAGGCCGAAGAGAATCGCGAAGGCGAGCGCTTCGCCGCTTTCGCTCAGCCCGATTCGGTAGGCGAAGCCGGGCGCAGCCAGCATCGCCCGGTGCTCGGCCTCCTCGGAGCGGCCGACGACCGCCTCGAATCCGGGCGTCCGCTCGACGCTCATGATCGCCGCGACGTCGGCCAGGGCGGCGGGCCGGACGGCCACGCGAGCAGAAGCAGCCATGAACGCGTTTCCCCCCGCGCCGTTCGAAAAGCCCATTGCGCGCCGCCCGGCGAGCGTCTATACCGCCGCGCACTCTCGGACGGGCGCGCCCCGCTCGGGACATCGGAGATGGGCGCTTAGCTCAGCGGTAGAGCACTACCTTGACATGGTAGGGGTCACAGGTTCAATCCCTGTAGCGCCCACCATCTCCCCCCCATTCGGGCGATCTCATGGCCGCCGCCACATTTGGCGCGGCTCCGGTCGCTCGCCGGGGCGGGTTTCGTTGTCGTCCTTCCTTCAGGGGTTTTCGCGTCGATGAACGCAATTCGCTTGCGCGGGCTCACGCGCCTCGCCGCCGCCCTCGGATTTGTCACGGCTGCGCTTTGCTGCTCCGGCGCCGCGCATGCGGAGGGCGCGATCCGGGCGAAGCACGGCGATTGGGAGACGCGCTGCGAGACGCCGCCCGGCGCCGCTTATGAGCAGTGCGCGGTCGTGCTCAGCATCGTTGACCAGGAACGGCCGAACCTCACCCTGGTCGTCATCGTGCTCAACAGCGCCGATCGCAAGGCGCGCCTCATGCGCGTCATCGCCCCGCTCGGCGTGCTCCTGCCGGCCGGAGTGAGCCTCAGGATCGACAATCAGGACGCCGGCCGGCTCAATTTCCTGCAATGCCTCGCCAACGGCTGCATCGCCCAGCTCGCGCTCGACGACGCGCTGCTGGGCAAGCTCGAGGCCGGCAAGACGGCGACGCTCGGGATCTTCCAGACGCCCGAGCAGGGCGTCGGCGTGCCCGCCTCCCTCGCCGGCTTCAAGGACGCCTACCAGCAATTGCCTTGACGGCGGCGCCGGCGTAAACCCCTCTTCGGTTTGTCATCGGGAATCCATGGCGACGATGCTGCTCGAGACGTCTTTTCGACTCCTCCTCGCGTTTGCGGGCGCGGGGCTCCTCGCCGGCTGCGGCTCGGCCGGAAGCCTCATGCCGCATATCGATCCCGCTTCGTCCCAGCTCAACCAGGGCGCCAATCCGCGCCCGGTGGCGCAGCCGCCGGCCAACCCGGCGGAGAAGCAGATCGCGCTGCCGGTCGCCTCGACGGACATCCTCTGTCCGGAGGTCGACATCGCCGAAGGCGGCGCCGCCTATCGGGTCGGCGGGGCCGAGAACGCGTCGGTGCGCTACCAGTTCAACATCGGCGACACCGCCCGCGAGTGCGACCCGGCGGGGCCGGGGCAGGCCGCGATCAAGATCGGCGTGGCGGGCAATCTCGTCATCGGGCCGGCCGGCTCGCCGGGGACCTACAGCGTGCCGCTGCGGATCACAGTGACCCAGGATTCGGACAGGAAGCAGGTCTATTCCAAGACCTACACGATCCAGGCGACGGCGGACGCGACCAGCTCCGGCCAGTTCCGGATCGTCGCCGATCCGATCACGCTGCCGATGCCGACCCTCCAGCTCGTCAACGTCTATACGATCGAGATCGGCTTCCAGGGCGGCGGCGGGGCGCAGCCGCGCGCCCACAGGCGCAGGGTTTCCGGCTGACGATCGCCCCCGCTCCGTTGACAAAGGCGCGGCGGTCGGGCTAGCTCGGCCGGTCAGTCGAAGACACTTCGCGGAAGAGTCCGGCGGTTTCGCCGCCGGCGCCGAAGGCGCAACCGCCCCGGAAACGCTCAGGCCACAGGACCGCGGTGGCGCACCTCAATCAGAAAGAAGTCGTGACGAAAATTCCGAACGATCCGCGGCTCACAGCGATGGGCAAATGGCTGC
>CAIZGR010000534.1 GCA_903932535.1 uncultured Hyphomicrobiales bacterium
CGCGCATCGCCGAACTGCACCAGAAGATGAACTTTGACGCCATCTTCATCGACAACGGAAGCTTCGGCGGCGGCGTGGTGAGCCGCTGCCAGTATCTGCGCCTGCCGGCGCGCGGGATCGATTTCGGCTCCGATCCCGATCGCCAGGGCGACCACGACGGTTTTCCGTTCTTCAACAAGGCGGCCGAGATGTGGGGGATGATGAAGGCGTGGCTTCCCTTCGGGATGGTCGACGCCGATCCCGAACTCGAAAGCGACATGACCAACCGGCAATACGGCCACGCCGCCAAGTGGGGCAGGGACTGCATCCAGCTGGAGCGAAAGAAGGACATGAAGGGGCGCGGACTGGCGAGCCCGGACGACGCCGACGCGCTCGCTCTCACCTTCGCCTATCCCGTCGCGCCGAGCGATCACAGCGACCGTTATTTCCCCAGGGGGTCGCGCCACGAATACGAGTATGACCCCTATGGACGAACCTGATTCCAGCCGCGCGGTTCACAGCTGGTCGCGCGGTCCCGCGCTGCCGTCGGCGACGCCGGGTTCGGGGCCGGGCCCGTCGCAGCGCGACGGCGCGCGCAAGGAAATGATCGCCTATCTGGCGGCCGTGCCGCGCTGGCCCGGCGCCGACGGCATCGCGCGCGCCGCCGCGATTGAGGCCGAGGTCGACACGATGACGCCGCGCGAGCGCGTGTTTCTTGAGCTTGAAATGATCGAGCGCCGGCGCGAGCGGCCGAGCCACACCTACGATTACGACCCTTTAGCCCTCGGGAGACTGTGAGTGAGCGAAAAATCCATCGAGGCCGGGGCGCTGGGCTTCACCGCGCTCTATCTCGTGCTGCTCGTGGCGGCCGGGCTGGCTTGGCACTATCCGGGCGTCGTGCGACTGGCGATCGGCGCGTGCGCGCTGACGGCGACCTGCTACGTCGCGCAGGTGTGCGAGGCGCGCGCCTTGGCGCTGTTCGCCTGCGTCGCGTCTTGGGCCCTCGGGCTCATCGCCGGCGTCCGCATCCTGTTCTGACCGGGGGAGCCAGCATGGGTATCTTCAAGCCGCCGTCGCCGGCGACGCCTCCGCCTCCGCCTCCGATTCCGCCCGCCGCGCAGGCTCCGACCGTCGCCTCGGGCGTGGTCGCGGCGACCAACGCCGCCGCGATGGCGCGCGCGCGAGGTCTCGAAGGAGCGGGCTTCAACGGGACGGACCTGACGACGCCGGGTCTGGCCGGCGCGACGCCGACGGCGCCCATGGCCCTCGGCGGCTCCAAGTGACGCGCCTCTGAATGTTGCTCGACCAGTCGCCGGCGCACTACGAGTATCAGGGCCCGGAGACGCTCGCGTCGACTCCGTCGCTGATCCGGCTCGAAGGATCGCGCAACGATCGCGAGTGGCAGGACCTTCGGCTGTTGCTCGAACAGCGGCTCTACGCGCTGCGCAACTGGCGGCTGTCGTGGTGGGAGCACTGGGCGCGGATCGCCGAGGCGATCCTGCCGCGCCGTTATCACTGGCTCATCGTTCCGAACACGATGACGCGCGGCCTCGCCATCAACCAGATGATCGTGGACCCGACCGGCGCGCAGGCGGTTCGGGTCTGCACCGCAGGGCTTCGGTCCGGCCTCATGTCGTCGAGCCGGCCGTGGTTCCGGATCGCGCCGGGTCTTCGCACGTTCAAGCCGGACCGCGCCGCGAAGCTGTGGTTCGAGGACACGCAGGACCGGATGTATCGGGTCTTTCAGGGATCGAACTACTATCGGTCCGGGACGCAGATGTTCGAGGACCTCACCGTCTTCGGGACCGCGCCCAAGATCATGTATGAGGACCGGCAGGACGTCATCCGCTGCTACAACCCCTGCGCGGGGGAATATTTCCTCGGGACGGGCGGCGATTTCCGGGTCAACTCGCTCTACCGGACCTTCGTGCTGACCGTCTTCCAGTGCGTCGAGATGTTCGGGCTTGCCAACGTCGGGTCCGAGATCCAGGGGCTTTGGAACAGCAAGGGCGCGAGCCTCGAAACCGAAATCATCATCGCGCATGCGATCGAGCCGAATTTCCCGGCGGGGCAGGACGACGGCCAGAGCACGCTGGGCGTGGTCAAGGGCGGGTTCCCCTACCGCGAAATCTACTGGGTGTGGGGCAAGTTCACCGAGCGCCCTCTGAGCGTCCGGGGCTTCCGCACCAAGCCCTTTATCGCCCCGCGCTGGGCGACGACGAGCAACGACGCCTACGGCCGCAGCCCCGGCATGGACGCTCTGCCCGACATTCTTCAGTTGCACACGATGACGCGCCGCCAGGCGGAGGCGATCGAGAAGCTGGTGCGCCCGCCGATGCTGGCGAGCGTCGCCTTGAAGAACCAGCCGTCCTCGATCCTGCCCGGCCGCGTGACGTTCGCCGAGGACATCACGAAGGGCATGAAGCCGATCTACGAGGTCGAGCCTCACATCGGCGAGATGACCCAGCTGATCGAGAAGATCGAGGGCCGCATCGAGAAATGGTTCTTCAACGACCTTTTCCAGATGCTCGCCAACATGGAGGGCGTCCAGCCGCGCAACGAGATGGAGATCGCGGAGCGGCGCGGCGAGAAGCTGGAGGTGCTCGGCCCGGTCGTGGACGACATCACGGCCGAACTCCGCGACGACATCAAGCGCTGCTACAGCATCATGGCCCGCCGCGGCCTCATCATGCCGAAGCCGGAAAGCCTGCTCGGCGTGCCGCTTGAGATCGAGTTCGACACCATGATTGCGGTCGCGCAGCGCGCAGCGAAGACGGCGGTGATGGAGCGGACGCTGACGGTGGTGACCAATATTGCGCAGGTGAAGCCGGCGGTGCTGGACAACATCGATATGGACACTTGGATTCGCGACTATGCGGACCTGAGCCAGTTCCCCGAGAAGGACTTGACAGACCGCGACGGCATGGAGCAGAAACGGGCGGTTGACGCGCACGCGCAGCAGCAGGCGCTTCAACAGCAGCAGCAGGCCTCGACGATGACGCACACCGTCCCCGCAGTCGCGAAAGCCGCCAAGGACGCCCGCGCGGCGATCGCGCCGCCGCCCGGGCCGCAGGGCGCCGGGCAGGTCGACACCGGCGGCGCGCTGAACGCGCTGCAGATCATGGCCGGCATGGGCGGCGCCAGCCCGGGCGCGACGGGGTTGCCGCAATGACGACGCTCCGCAAGGCGATCGCTGCATTTGCCCAAGCGCTTCTGCCGAGGAAATTTCAGTGGTTGGTCGTGCCGGACGCGATCAGCCTGCGCGACTTATTCGGCATTTTCATCAACGGCATACACTTGGCCAATGTGCCCGACGAGGTTGTGGACGATTGGTTCGCCCGACGGGCGGCGGGGAAACGGATCGGGTGCAACGCGCAGGCCGACGACTGCTACGACACGGCCAAGATGTTGCTGGAGCGTTACGAAATCACGGAGCGAAGGCTATGACGACGCAGTCGCATCTCGTCGCCGTCGTGCGCGCCATCGCGGACGCCAATCGCCGGATGGCGCCGGGCACGTTTCTCGCCCGGTTCGTGGTTCCGGACGATCGCTATATCGGGCTGGTGCAGGATCTGCGGGAGGAGTTCCCCGGCCCGCTAGTCTATCAGATCGAGCGCGGCGCCGTCGGCGCGTGGATGGCCGACGCGACGCCGCCCAACGTGTTCGTTCATGGCGTGCCTGTGTTTCCGCGGGGGAGCGTGGCGTGAGCGACGACGAGCCGATCCTCGATTCCAATCGTCCCACCCCGAACATATGGGACAAGAACGGCGAGATCATTCCGCAGGGGACGCGGATGATCGAGAAGGAGTCCTACGAGCGCATCATCGAGGGCTTGAAGATGGCGGCCGACGCCGCCTCTCGTCTCGTGCGAATGGAGCCGGAGCACACCGAATACTGGATGGGCTTCGTGCGGCGGTTCGACGCGGTGAGGAAGATCGCGATTCAGGTCGCCGGGCTGGGGCTGGTGATCCAGTTCAAGCCGACTGAGCCCAGCTGGGGCGGCGAGACGGGCGAGTGGGCGGCGGCGCGCAGCCGGTTCCGCGAAGGCCTTAAGCAGGCCGCGGGCGGGGCCAGGCAGATGGCGACCTGCCATCGCAGCGATTTCACGTGGTCGCGCGTCGCCAACGAACTTGAGCAGATCGGGGACAAGCTGAACCGGGTGACGCAGGCGACCGTTCGGCAGGCGCGCGCCCAGAACAAGCTGTGGGTGCCGGGGGATTTCTGATGCGCGGTCTGCGCCCCAATCAGAAAGCGCCGTTCGTCGTGCGCCGCCATCCCGGCCTCGTCAACGTCGAGGCGCGCGCCGATCGCCGGTTCCGGGACGCCATCCTGA